>JAIETE010000066.1 GCA_019745505.1 Candidatus Obscuribacterales bacterium
TCGGCAATCTGTATATCAACAGAAAATGCACAGGCGCCCTCGTCGGCGTCCATCCATTCGGCGGCTTCAATATGAGCGGAACCGACTCGAAGGCGGGCGGCAGAGACTATCTGCTCCTCTTCACTCAAGCAAAATCAATCGCCGAGCGCTATTAATTCCAGGCGATTGAATTATTGAGTTTCATTCTTTAGTTGGACCTATTCGAGTCCTACATGGTTACTGATTGGTGTTTTAGGGAACATCTGGGACATCCCCTGCTGCCTTTCAGGTTTAGAAATTTGACGGACGATTCCGAACGGGACACCGTTTTCGTCCCTACCGGACAAGTTCCGGTCGGGAATATGCCGTTGTTAAACGCCAACCTGGAGAATTTTGAGGGCGTCGATCCTTTCGTCGGCACTCAAATCGACGGCAAATATGACGTTTTGGAAAACGTTGGGCAAGGCGGGATGAGTGTCGTGTACAAGGCGATGCAGACTGCGATGAATCGCGTCGTCGCACTGAAGATGCTAAAGATGGGCTTGTCGTCTGACCAGATCTTCAAGCAGCGCTTTATTCGTGAAGTGTCTCTGCTCGGTAAGCTAAATCACCCAAACATCGTCACCGTCTTCGATTCCGGCACAACTTCTGATGGTCATCTTTACCTGGCGATGGACTTCCTTTCTGGTTCGACTTTGCAGGATATTCTCGATAAATCAGGCGCAATTCCAGTCGAACGTGCTGCACCACTTATTTTGCAGATTTGCGACGCGCTCAATCATGCGCACAAGCGCGACATCATTCACCGAGATCTAAAGCCAGGCAACATCATGATTGAGACAGATCATCGCGGGCAGGAAGTCGTGAAGATTGTGGACTTCGGTCTGGCAAAGATGGGCGAAGGCAGCGAAAGATTGACACGTGCCGGAGAACTTTGGGGAAGTTCTTTCTACATGAGTCCCGAGCAGTGCAATGGCGCAGAATCTGACGCGCGGAGTGATATCTATTCATTCGGCATCGTTATGTACCAGATGCTTACCGGCAAAGTTCCATTTCGCGGCAGCGGATTTATGGAAACAGTCACCAAACAGTTGAACGAACCGCCGCCGCCCTTGAAGTTGACGAAAGCGGATCTCGATTTGCCGGACATGCTTGAAATTGTCATGTTTAAGTGTCTCGAAAAGGCACCTGAGAATCGGTTTCAGTCAGTAGCTGACCTCAAGTCCGCATTGCAGACGGCTCTGCCTGACACGAAGAAGCCCGATAGAACGCTTTCTTCGACTGGACCGCAACGGAAGATAGCTCCACCACCGCCTCCGCCGAAAAAGGTGGAGCCAAGAGTCTCGAAAACCAGCAAGAGTTCAAACGACAAGGGACTGATTGTGTTACTCGTCGTTCTCGTTGTTTGCGCCGTCGCTGTGCTCTTTGTATTGAAGAATCGCTCACCGGCAGGCGCACCACCCATGGTACCAGCGCCCAGCAAAGTTTCTGCTCCAAGCAAAGCATTGGCTCCGAGTAAAGCGTCTGCTCAACAAGAAAAGTCGAAAGGACGCAAAGGATTAAGCACCGCAAAGTAAACAAGCATCGGACCTTGACTAAACTGACTCTGATCTGAACATTCGGAGCAATCTCGTAGTCAAAGAGGGAGTTTCGTCAATTTTCCATTTGTCGATATTCCTCAGAACGATGTTTCCTGCTTCGTCGAAATCCGCATTTGATGCATACTTGAGCCAGCCCTTTTGCGGAATCAGGCTGGTTGCTTCGCGCATCATCATGATGTGTTCGGCGGTCGGTCCTCTGGTGTAGACAGAATCCGAAACTGTTACAACTCCAGCCGATTCGCCTTTTGCTGTCAGCAAGGGACCGCCGGAGTTTCCTGGATAGGCCGGCAAAGCGTTATCTAGCCAGGCGACCTCATGATTTGGGAGCTTGCTGTCATAAGTTTTTGGGCGGAAAATCGTTCTTGCATCATGCACACCTTGAGAAAGGTAGGCGACTGTTTTTCCTCCTGCGTGCCCGATTGTGAAGACATTGTCCTTGGTTTTCAGACTTCCTCCGCCGATCAATGGAATGCTCGGCAGACGACTGCCTAGCCCTGGCACATGCAGAAGCGCCACGTCTTCGCGAGGCGCTCGAGCCAAAATGCGGGCAGATAGCGTAGATCCGTCATCCAACCTGACGCCCACTTTGCTTGCCATTGCTCCGGTTGTGTGGTTAGCGATGACATGATCCGCCGTCGCTATCAGTTGTTTGTCAATTACGAAACCGGTTCCTGCAAAATTATCCGCTGCGATTTGCACTACGCTGGGACGAATTCTCGCATATAGATTGGGGATGTGGCTGGAAGCGTCAAATTCAGCAGTTCCGAATGTGGTAGTGGTCTGCCACCGGTTTCGCTCCGCAGAAAAGTAAGGAATTTGTCCAGCAGGAGGAGTGGTCGCCTCCCCTATGCTCTGTTTAATGGCAGGTGTTTCATCAGCGACATTGCCCAGGGCTTTTGTCTGGCGCAAAAGGAAAGACTCCTCATGTAGAATTTTTTGAGCCGCACTCTGAGCTAAAGCAGCGGTTTCCCTTGGATGCTCAATGAGAGCGGTGCCTGATTCTAAAATGAAGCGTGGAATGGACATAGTTCATGTTTTGGGTAGTGTCCGGATTTTATGAGGGAGAGCGTTGAGTTCGCGTGATTTATCCTGGAAAAGCTAGCGAATGATCTCCTCAAGATCTCAGTTCCATCCTAAAACTCGAATTTGTTTGGTAGCTTCTCTATAATCTCCATTGCTGCCACTTTGAGTAAACTCAAATGGGTCAACAAAATGGCGATTAGGCTTGAAGCATTTCGCTTTATGGATGTGAAGAAAGAACAAAAAATCATGCAAGAAACAGAAAACAAACCAATGATGCGTTCCAAGAGCAAACTGGCTATGGTGGTGGGCATTCTTGTGCTGGCAGGCGCGATTGGATTTCTTGTTTATCTCAGCCAGCCAAAAGCGGAGTTTGCTCAAAACCCGTCTGCCGATGCACCGAAGCGGACCAAGCATTCGATTGGCGTTTACTCTCGGTACCAGTCCGAAGGCTCAGCGCCCAAAGGCGCGAAAGAGAAATCGAGCGTGAATCCGACTGACAATGCAGACGACAAGACAGTGCAGAAGTCTGAGCCATCGGTTCCGGTCGAAGTCCTGAGAGGCGAGACCACAAACGATACGACTGCAGATTTAAGCAGCAAGCATGCAGCTATTCCTGTGCCGGAAAAGCATCAGGCAGAAAGACAGATCGCAGATAAGCAAATCGTCGAGAAGACCAAGCAAACTGCACCCGCACATCATAGAAAGCATAGACATGAAGAGACTTTCTTCGAGCTAGCTCCCAACAGCGGCAAACACGCGCCCGACAACCTCGACAGAGTAGCGAACTAGCAACGGCTCTCAGTATGTGTAAGAGGTTTGATAAGCGCGTCGTCTGGGCATTTCTTCGCTTCGATTTTCTGAGCGTATCTGACTTCTGAGTTGGTTAGCTTGCACGCCGGATGTATGGGGCAATGTTTCTCGCATTTGCTGCGTTGAACTTTGTGATTTTGGTTTGTAAGGCGTTTCGCCTTCAAAATTCACCGGCTCTCCGGGTTTTACAGGGACTTCCGGTGCTTCCTGATTTACAGCACCAGAATCTTTGGGCTGATTTTCTGCGCCGGATTGGTTTCCACCATTTTGCGAACTTTGATCTGCCAAATTCGTCGATGTGTTTGTGCTCGCTTGATCTGCTGGAGCTTCGTTGAGGCTCGATAAATCCTGCACGCTCGATTGCTGCGAATCGATCTGCGCTACTGGCATTTGCGCAGCGGAGGCTTCTTTCTGTCTCGCTTTTGAATCGTCTGCAGGAATGTCTTCCTTCGCCGCAATCAATCGCTTCGAAACTTCCGGCATGCGCTCTTGGAGCATAAATGCTTCCCTTTCTGCATCCTTCGCGTTTATTGCGTGCCGGATGTTCACCGTAGCAACAAAGCCTATGACGCCTGCCATCACTGCCGCAGTCAGATAGAGGGGCACTTCCAATTTCTTATAGCCGCGTTTCTGAATTTTCGCAGCTTCCTTTTCCATCGCCGCAACGTCTGCTTTGTGACGTGCTTCTGCTTTTGCTCGGGCTCTGGCTTCCGCTTTCGCTTTTGTGTCACCGGCTTTCACTGCGGCTCTTGCCTTTTCAGCTTGGGAAGGTTGCTTGATTACAGGCCGTGAAGGTAAAACAATCGCGGCAGGAGCGGATTCTGCGGCAAGCGAACTAGCCGTGGAACCAGTAGGTACCGGATTTACAAGTGCGTGAGGTGGGATCAGTTTGGAAGCTGCTGGCGTGCCGATGGCGTTGAGCTCATCCAGGCTATACGACTTCTCGACTGGTGCGAGTTGTCTTTCCGGTTCCGGCTCGATTTGCTGCGACGCGTGTCTCCACGAGCGCATCCATTTGGCGAGGTCTTGGGCGTTTTGGAAACGGTCTGCTTTTTCTTTTGCGAGACATTTGAAAACCGTGGCTTCGACGTGAAACGGAATTTCTAATTCGGGAGCCGATTCTTTGAAGCGGCGCGGCAGACCAGATTTCTGGTTGGCAATCAATTGCTCTACGTCTTCGCAAGAAAATGGCAGCCGACCGGTAAGCGTCATGTAGAGCACTACGCCGACGCTGTAGATGTCCGAGCGTTCGTCCGTGGGCTCTCCTTTCAAGGCTTCCGGACTTGCGTATTCCGGTTTGAAAGTTTTTGGTTCGCGCCTGTGAACAGCATCATCTTTGATCGTTGCACCGCCGAAATCAGTCAGTTTCGCTAATTGCGATGACTCGTTGTCGCCCAACAAGAAAATGCATGAGGGGGTGATTTCGTTGTGGACAACACCGGCTTCGTGCGCAGCGTAAAGAGCTTCTGCGATTTCTAAGAAGATTGGATAGACCAATTCTGCCGGCAATGGACCTTCGGCAGTCAGCATTTCGCCCAGGCACATCCCGGTTACGTGTTCGAAAGCGATGTATAAGTTTCCGCGGTCTGAAAAATGATCCAGCATTAATGGAAGATTGTGATGCCGGGCCCGATTGAGAGCTCGAATCTCGGATTGGAAAAGATCCGCTTGCGCTTCCTTGGAAATTTTTGCGCGGGTCAACTCTTTGATGGTTACCAGCCGACCAGTACGGCGGTCGCGGGCGCGGTAAAGGTTGTACCGCCCAGTCGAGCAGATAATGCCGGTGACGCTGTAAATACCGTTCAGCGTGGACCCGATCGGATATGCACGAGCCAGTTCGAAGGTCGTCTTAGTCTTTCTTTCGGACAAGCGCAATTTCCCTCATGCGTCTGTAGTTCAATACTAAAGCCAATCCGGCGCCAGCCCTAATAAGAAACCATTCACCAACATGAGGGAAGTTTAGGCAAGCTTTCATTCAGGACGAAACGCAGATATGTCGGCGATCCTCCGTGCATATTCGGGGAGCAAAACTGCCATTTTTCTGGCACTATATTTAGTACCACTTCCGGTAATTCGAATCCGGAATCAAGTGTTGACATCTTTGATATCGAGATATCGATTTGATCGATGTGGTGGTGCTTGACTACGCCTTGGCCGATTCACGGGTAACTGTTCTGATAGAATCTAACAGTGCTTATTTGCGCGATTAGTAGTTATCGGCGGTTCATAGGGGCGCATCGCAAACGCCCGCTGGCAGCTTGGTTAGGAGGTTCGCTAAATGGTTGAAACCATTCAACTCGTGAGACAGATTGCAGTCAGAGCGATCGTCACGGAGAACTTCAAGGGGCAAGTCGGCGGAGAAATAGCGCGCAATCTTCAGCAAATCGATGCTGAATTGCAGCAGCTGGAATTTAAAGGAAAACGTGCGATCGCCGACATCGAAAAGCGCAGCGGCGGAGCTGTTACAGCCGACGCTCGCGTGCAGATAGAAACCATAAGACAGCAGATCGAGGCTGAAAAGATGCGTCTACTCCAATATAAGGAGGAGATGCAGGGACAGAGCCAGGCTCTTACTGAGTTGCCGGTCGGCAGTGTAGTAACGCAGTTTACGGTTGAAAATCCCGTCGAAGTCCGTGTTGGAGAAAATATCTTCCAGCGCTTGGAAGGCGGGGAGATTCTTGTCAAGGACGGCATCATCCAAGAAATTCGCGTCTAAATCCAATTGATTTTGTTTGATTCCGAAGATTCAAACAGGTCGATTGTTTAGAGCGTATTGAGATGACACCGTCCAAGCAATTTTGTTTTTTGCTTCGAGATAATCTTATAGATACTCTTTCAGCCGAAGCGTGATGTTGCTTTGGCGAAGAGCTCTCAAAGCCTTCAGCTCAATCTGTCGTGTTCGCTCACGGGTGATACCCACAAGCTTTCCAACCTGCTCGAGTGTGCGTTGCTTACCGTCGTTCAGTCCAAATCTCAGGATTAGAACCTCACGCTCACGTGGGGTGAGCATAGACAGTACGCCACGGATGTCGTTAGACATCAGGCTCGCCTCAGTTGAGTCCTCAGGGCGAGAAGAGTTCTCGTCCTCGACAATCTCTGAAAGTGAATTGTCATCGTCCTCTCCATAAGGAGTGTCGAGTGACAGCGGGGAGCGGTTGGCAGCAAGAATCTCTTTGATCTTTACTACAGACACGCCCATCCCTTTCGCCAAGTCCTCGAGATTCGGTCTGCGACCCATCTCTTGTGAGAGCTTGCGAGTGACTTTTCTCAGATTGTTGATTGTCTCAACCATGTGGACAGGCACGCGAATAGTGCGCGACTTGTCGGCGATGGCGCGAGTGATTCCCTGACGGATCCACCAAGTTGCATAGGTAGAGAACTTGTAGCCTCGCTCCGCATCGAACTTTTCTGCAGCGCGAATCAAACCGAGGTTGCCCTCTTGAATCAAATCAAGGAATGGAAGACCACGACCTTGATACTTTTTGGCTACAGACACGACCAGTCGAAGATTGGCTTGTACCAGGCGCTTTTTCGCCAGCATATCGCCGGCGGCAATGCGTCTGGCCAGCTCGATCTCCTCTGCGGCGGTCAACAGCTTGATTCGTCCGATTGAGCGCAGATAGAATTGAACCGGGTCCTCCGACGTACCGGCGCGACGTCCGATCGGCGCGTATCCTGACGCGTCGTCGTCTGAGTCATCGCTGACCACACCAAGATCTACTTCATCATCCGTATTGAATGCTGCTGAGTATCCCGGCACTAGGTCGTCCAGAGTGTATTCATCGATAGATGGAGCGTACTTCCTGATCATTTTCCTGACGGCTTTGGCCGCTGTAAGGTAATACAACGAGGTCCGAAATCGGATCTCTGAATTTTTGGGATGCAAATGCCCCGCCCTTCGGGGCAGTTACATATCTATTTGTTTGTCCCACCAACGCTTGAGACGCTACTTCTATTTAAATGTTCCGACCCACTACTTGAAAAGTGGGTTATCCCTAGATCTGTACAGGGGCTCGGCTCTACTTGAATTTGCCGTAACTGTGCAGCCCGCCCAGTCCCAGGGAGTTGAATCCCAAATAGGTCATCAGTGTTAAAAGTAGTCCGACAATGGATACCAGAGCCAGTTTTTCTGCCGAGCACTCCCTGTGCACCCTCAAATGGATGTATGCCGCGTAGCTGAGCCAGGTAACAAGCGCCATGGACTCTTTCGGGTCCCAAGACCAGTAGGTGCCCCAGGCATGGTTCGCCCACAAACCGCCGGTAATAATCCCGAATGTCAGTGCCGGCATGCCAATTGCGATGCAGCGATAACTGACGTCATCGTAGACTTCGGCAAGTTTTGCATCGCCAATCTTTTTATCTATGCGCTGCAATAGTTTGAAACTAATCACAGAGCCGATCAAGCTGGCTCCGGCAAAGAGAATTTGCAGCCAAGCCGTATCTACCGAAGTGAAAGTGCCCAGGACCACGGCCAGCAGAGCAAGGCAGACAGTAATTACGGCGGCAATCAGGCTCTGGATGCGACCAGCCATATACAGCTGAATGAAGCCGGACAACCCGCCCAGGAAGAACAGCGCGTAAGAGACGATCAGCGGCGGAACGTGAATCCAGCGCCAATAGCTGACCAATGCCGGAACCAGCGGCTGGATTTCGTGTTGAGACTGCGGCAGCCAACTGCCGTAGAGAAACATCATTAACGCCGTCAGGGCGGCAAGCCAGCCCAATTGTCTTATGCCATAAGCTTTTGCCAAAAGAAGATAAGAGCCCATGGTAGCCCAGGCAAACCAAAGCAGAGATTCGTAGAGATTGGCCAGAGGAAAGCGTTGCGCATCGATTCCCCTCATGATAATCGCAGCCGTCAGGCTTACGAATGCCAGGATCATAGCCCCGGAGCCGATTTTGACGAGCAAGTCCTTGCGGTTCTTGAACCCGTTAGAGGCAACGAAAACCCAGAAGGACATCACAGATGTGATCCCTGCTGTGTTTGTTAGTGCCATCTGCATCTCGGACATTAGGTATCTCCTTGAGCATTTTCCGTGCTTCCGGTGCCGGAGGCGCTCGCCGCCAGCTCTTTCTTGTTTGGTTTCTTGGTTGTTTGCATTGCTTGTTCAGCCGAATCGGCGCCGGCCGAGCTGTCCAAACTTGCAAGTTTGGAATGGTCGCCTTCGGGCGACGGCTCCGGTTCTCCAAACTCATTTCTTATCTGTCTTTCGAATTCTTTGATCAATCTTTCGAAGCCGACTTTTGATTTCACCGAGCGTCCTCCGAAATAGAGAACCTTGCCGCTTCCGGCAACCTGGTTCTCCAGGCTTACCCAGACGTGTCGGTGCGGAATTGCAGCCATTAGCACTCCGACAATGATGAATCCGAATGCAATATAGGTGATTGGCAATCCAGGATCGCACTTATATTGAAGGCCGGTGACAGGCATGGTTTTCTTGAGCGCAATGGTTACAGGGCCAAGCTTTGCCGGTTTGTCCGCAGAAAGTTCGGTGAGCATGCGCGGACCTTCCCAATCCGGGCGTTTGGCAAAAACTCTTATCGGTTTGCCGTCTGCGCGCACAGAGAAAAGCATCATTGTGTCTTGATCGAGCGGCAGGAATGCGGCGTAGAGTTTACCCATAGGTCGCAAATCCAGGCGCCTTTCGTTGCCGTTGAAATTGAGCAGCAGGTGGTCCAGTCCCCAGCTTGACTGGTAGATATCGACGCCATCATATGTAAGCGGGTTGTTTACCGAGATTTCCTGTGTTTTTACATCTTTGCCGTTCTTGTCGACTACCGTGAGTTTTGAAAACCACTGCTTCGCTTCACCGGTAGCGTGATCCTCTCTGCGTGTTTCATCTACCCTTACTGTCCATTCGGGCAATTTCCCAATCCAGAGTTTTGAATGCTCGGACTCGTGAAAGTCGAGATGGGAATTGAGAAGAACCGGTTGAAATCCTGAAAAGCCTGTCCAGGAAGTGATAGTCACTCCGACTAGCAAGGTGAGCAGTCCTATATGAGTGACCGTCGCCGCCAGCCGTCCATACTTGCCGTACTCCGCCAGCAACCGCTCTTCGTTGGTAGAAACCTTGAAGCCTTTAGATGCCAGCTTGAGCGCAATGGAGGCGAGCGCCGATTTTTCGTCTTTTGTAATGGCAACTGAAGTATTGACCGGAAGCTTGCCAATCTCCTTTCCGCCAATGAAAGGCAGTGGCTTATTCAGCAATTTGACGCGAGGAAAAACTCTCATGAAGCTGCAAGCAATCATATTGACCGTGAGCATGGCGATAAGAGAGAGAAACCACGGACTGTGATAGATATCCGTAATGCCAAATTGAGAGAGCAATTTCGCTGTCTCCGGACCGAATTGCTCGACCACCTTCTCTTTGCCGTTGGCTGATTCTTGTGGGCACCAGGCACCGATCAGCACTGTCAGCGCTGTCAAAGACATCAGGAAAATCGTGAGCTTTACCGACGCAAGCACGTTCTTGACGCTTGTTTGCGGCTTTTGCTCTTTCTTTTCGCTTTCAGTGTTCACTTGTGACCGGGTTTCCTTCTATGTTTCGCTCGGTGGCGCCTTAATTGCGCGACTACAGTTTTAAAACCTAAAATGCGCTCTCCTCATGTGTGCCGCTCAGAATTTGATCGGTCAAGCGCCGCGCTTCTTCGAAATTTCCGCGGCTGACTGCGCGATAGATGTCTTCCGACTCTGCCAATTCCCGCAAGAATCCTTGCTTTTGCTCATCCGAAAAGGCTTTGTCTTGGGCTGTTTTCTTGAGCTTGTCCGCCAGAGCATTGAGAAACAAGACGTAACTATCGATATCGTTGACGAGCACGCCTTCCAATCTGCCGATCAGCGCTCGTTCCAACGCATGGCTAATTCCATCGGTCGAAATCGCCAGCTTCAAATGCCCTCGTTTTACTGATTGACCAAAAACAATGTCGCACTGTGCGTCAAAGTCTTCCGAAGCACTCAGCACTTTAGCCTCGGCTGCGGTCTGCAGTATCTTCTCGTTCTCTTGCGCATCAGAGCCGGTAGTGACAACCAGGAAAAAATGGTTCGAGTAAATTCTCTCGAAATCTCTCGAGCCCATTTCTCTTTTGGTCAGTGTCAAACGATTGGCATGCGAGATTTTTAGCTCTTCAATCTCGCTGGCAAAAACAGGAGCAATTGCTTCCACTTTCGCGCCGTAGTCGATAAACCTGCTGATTTCTTTCAGCGCACGCTTACCTCCGCCTGTGACCAGTACATTGCGTCCATCCACTCTCAAGTTGACCGGCAACAGATTGGATGGGTTTGCTACTTTTGATTGATGCGCGGATGTCATCTCATTTCGTTCTTACAAGCACGTAATTAATGAGGTTCTCCAGAGAGTCCCTAGCATCTGAAGGAGCAAGTTTGCTCAACGATTGTTTGGCCAGATCCCCATATTGTCCGGCTAATTTGACGGTGGCCTCGACGCCGCCGTTGGCCTTTATCAGCGCGATGCCTTCTTCGGAACCCTCGTCCGACACTATCTGTCTGGTCTTGATCAATTCGCGCAGCCGATTTGCTGCTTCGTCATTTCTTTCCAGCACGTAAAGAGCCGGCGCCGTAACTACTCCGGCTCTTAGATCGCTGCCCGGTTGCTTGCCGAGTTCGGTGGCTTCGCCGGTCACGTCCAGCAGGTCGTCCACAATCTGGAAACATATGCCCAGGTTGACTCCATAGTCTTTCAGGGCCTGGACGACTTCGTCCGGCGCGGCATTGAGAATTGCTCCGGCATGTGCGCCTGCGGCAAACAGAGATGCCGTCTTAGCGATCGACTTGTGGATGTAGGCTTCCCAATTGACCTCGGAGTTGAACTGGCTGCGCATTTGCTTAATTTCACCTGCGCACAGGTCGCCGAGAACCTGACCGTATATGCCGACGACGACTGGATTCATGATTCTGGCTAAGCAGATGGATGCCTGGGCGAAGAGCAAATCGCCTAGAAGCACAGCCAGTCGGTCGTTGAAGCGTTTGTTGACGGTTTCTTTGCCTCGTCTGAGCGAAGCAGAGTCAATGACATCGTCGTGAACCAGGCTGGCTGTATGAATCAGTTCAGTCAGTACAGCCTGGATGATATTCAGTCGGCCGAGTTCTCGTCCTTCGATCAAACTGGCCTTCGAGCCCAATAGGGCGATTGCCACGCGAATTCGTTTTCCACCGGACTGAAAAACCTGGGCGAGCAATTCGCCGACGAACGGGTTGTCGTCAATGAGGTTAGAGGTCAGCCAAGTTTCGACGATAGCCAGCTCTTCTTTTATCGGAGCGATTATGGCTTTGAGGTCGTCTTTCGCCGGTGTGGCGGTGGTGATTGGCGCGCTGGTCATTGAATTTAGTGTGTTTCCTGTGGTTTTGCCAGCCGATGCTACCTGTAGATAGACCCGGCAGATCTACCGGATGTCATCTGGTTTTGCTAAGCTTTTCATATAAGGCCAATACACGTCAACAAATCCACCTTACTAAGCAACTAAGAGAAACTTATTAGGTTTTTAGCCAGTGCTCTGGCTTATACCTAGCTAAGAATCTATACTCGTGTGCGACCAACTGAAGATCCCCTTTGAAGCCGGTATGGCGGCGTTTCAAGTCGATATTTCCCATTACGGGCACCTAATAATGGAGCAGGACCCCTTGCAAGACCTCAAAAGACAAATCACAAACAAAGAAATTTCGTTGCCTGATGCTCTGGCTCGGGCGCTTCCGCTATTGCGTGGAAAAGTAACGGACGAAAAGCTGATGTGGCTTGCATCTGAACTGCAAGGTTTTCAAAATGGACTGGAATTTTTCCAAAACCATGCCAATGAAGCTGCTCTAAAGGAATTTCCAGCCTATCGAATCGTCACAGGAAAGATTTGGCTGCTCACTCCGCAAGGGACATTAGCAGACCTCAATAATCCAATGACGAAGCGCGAGAGAGTTTTCCTTTCGGCACCTGTTTCTTGGCTGGAAGAAGCACTCAACGATCCGAACGACACCTGCCTGGTTGATATGACCGAATTGACTAACCTTTTTGCAAAGGGCGTCGGCAATGTCGTGTGTGAATGTCCGAAAGAACATTTGCGCGGCATTCTTTCAATCTTCCGCCAGCGCTTTATTCAAGTTTTGGACGAAGCCAGCCAAGTCAATTAAGAATTGCGCGAGCTCAATGTGGGGCTTGTTGTGGTGGGCTTGTTGTGCTGGGCTCAATGTGGGGGCTCATTGCATGCGCCCGTTTTGTGGAATCACATTGAATGAATTTTGAATTTTGGGCGCATGCAATGCGCCCCCACGCAACGCGTCCCCAGCTATGCGTGCTCACATTGAATGAATTTTGAATTTTGGGCGCGTGCAACGCGCCCCCACGCAACGCGCCCCCACGCAACGCGCCCCCACGCTTCTAGAATTCGTGGTATCCGAGCACTACCAGAACGCATGCGCCGCCGTGAATAACGCTAAGACCGGCTGATTCTGCGCGCTCAATTGCTTTTCTGCTTTCAGCTCCGGGCTGCATCCAGAGATGCTTTGCTCCAGCCTTGATTGCATCTTCCACCACTCTCTCGGTCACCGCTGGTGGTGTAATGATTGACACTGATTCAATGGTTTCGGGCAAATCCAAAAGTGAAGGGTACGTGATCAAACCTTCCACTTCGCCTTCATTCGGATTGATAGGGACTGCCTGGCGGTTGTTTTGCAGATAGCATCGCAGTACTTTGTTGCCGTATTTGTGCCTGTTTGAAGAGGCTCCCGCCACTGCGAATTTCGGTGCGGCTAGAAATTTGGTTATCTTGTTGCCTTCAGCGTCCATGTATAGTCTCCGGTTGAAACTTAAGTGTACCCGTCCTGAAAATGCGCCTCTACGATCTGTAAACGAGGTCTTTCTCGGAAAATTGCGCGGCGGTGATTTTTTCTTCGACTATAGAGTGATGAGGGGACAGCTTGCAGACCGGGTCCGCTTGTGCGGCGTCACCGGTGAGCAGGAATGACTGACAGCGGCAGCCTGCAAGATCCTTCTCTTTGAATTCACAGGACCTGCAAGGTTCTACCATCCAGTCGAGCCCTCTGAATGCGTTGAATGCCGGTGATTCTTCCCAGATCCATTTGAGGTCGTTTTCTCTTGCTGACGGAAAGGAAAGCGTTTTGATTGAATTCGCAGCAAGGCATGGATACGCGGTTCCATTGGCAGAAACGACTATGTGCTGGCTAGCCCAGCCGCCCATACAGGGTTTTGGCGAACGCTCCAGATAATCGCCGATCACCCAACTCAATTGCATCTTACCTGCAAGCTGTTTTTTCTTGTTTTCAAAAACAGAAAAAGCTGCCTCCATTTGAGATTGAGAAGGAAGAAGAAAGTCTTGATTTGTAAGGGCAAAGCCGTAAAACTGCGTATTTGCCAGCTCCAAACGCTTTATCTTCAAGTCTGTTGCAAGATCGATTATTGCTTCGACTTCATCGAGATTGTGTTTGTGCAGCACCACATTCAGTGACACCGGCAGCTTCGACTTCACTGCTAGTTTGAGGGCGTTCATTTTCTGTTCTTGCGCGTTGGCTCCTGCAATTAGACTTGCGGTAGACTCATTTGCCGATTGCAGGCTGATCTGTATGCTTTCCAGTCCACAATCGATCAAGTCGTTCAGCACCTCTTCAGACAGACCGATGCCGCTCGTGATTAGGTTGCTGTATACATCGTTTTTCTTCAATGCGCGAACAACATCCGGCAGTCCTCTGTAAGCCAGAGGTTCACCACCGGTCAAATTCGCCTGTACTACGCCCAGTTTCGCAGCTTGATCCACAATGGAAATCCATTGCGCGGCAGGTAATTCTTCGGCCCGGTCAGTAAGCTCGGTGGGATTCGAGCAGTACAAGCATCGCAGCGGGCAGCGATGCGTTAGTTCCATCGTCAGGGTGTATGGGCGATTCAAATTTACTGCCTTACTTCGATCCAGCCGCGCGTGAGCGCATCCATGATGAACTCGGCCAGGTCTTTGTGGAGAGTGTCGTCTTCGTAGCGGGCGGCAAGTTCAGCATAAATTTGCGCGATTGTGCGATGCCCATCGACAAGCTCGAGAACTTCCGTCGCCGAGTGGTTGAGTTTGACGATGCATTCGGGCATGAGAAGCAGCTTGTTCTCACTTGTCTCGTCATCCTTTAGACGAACACCGGGTGCGAATTGAAGAATAGATTCTTTGACTATGTTATCCATTTTTTCTAAGCTTTCTGCCATTTCGCTCACCGCTAACCGTCTTCAGCCCTATCAATCGCGTCCAACATCGACCACAATACATCACACTTGAATTCAACTGCCTTCAGCGCCAAATGCTGCTTTTCATAGGTGTCGGCCGCCTTGAGCACGAGCGCGAGTCCATGCTGCGAATCTCTGGGGGCCTGATGCAGGCGATTTCGAAAATAGGTCAGACCCTGCCTGTCTATCCAGGGATAATGCCTTTCGATTACTTCGATTCGATAGCTCACCAGAGTCGGCGCAAAAATTTCGGTCAGCGATGAAGCAACCGCAAGCCACCACTCGCTGTTGCGGCAATAATTTACGTAAGCATCAACTGCAAAGACAACTCCGGGCAAGAAAAGCTTTCCGTCCAGCAGTTGACTTTGATCTATTCCTGCTGCCTCGGCGAAATTCAACCAAGCCAGAATGCCGCCGTCATCTTCTGCGCGTCCGTCATGGTCGACGATGCGTTCGCGCCACTTGATTCGATCGCTTCTTTCGGGAAGCTTTGACATCACGAGGGAGTCTTTTACCGGCAGGCATTTCTGGTAGTAATAACGATTGGCAATCCAGCGCTGCATCTCCTCTTTGCTCAGGGAGCCTTCGTGCATGCGAGTGTGAAATGGATGCTTGTCGTGATACTTCCTTTCGCCGATTCTTTTCAGGCTCTCGACGAATTGTTCTTCGGTTAAAAGCTGACGACTCGACTTAATTTCAATCACAAAGTTTATCCCTGACTTCATTTGCCGCTAAGGGCGCGAGCTGCACGCCACTGCAAACGGACATGCCGTCGTGCGCAATTTTGACCCCGGCGTTTTCGACCGCCCGTCTTTCCGAGGAATTATCGCGCAAAATCGGGTTGCTGTTGTTGATATGAGTGAGCAGTTTTATTCTTACTTTCACGTTTTCAAGTTTTGCCAAAATACCTTCCGGTCCGCTCAGCGGCAAATGTCCCATATCTTCGGCGCATGGGGCGTCTACGCCTATGGACAGCAACTCATCGGATGTATAAAACGTACCGTCGATGAGTATGGTTTCGCAGCCCTCGATGAGCTTAAGGATAGAGTCATCCCAAATGCCGACCTGTGGCGCGTATGCAATTCCATCATCAGCACTCTCAACGCTCTGAAACCTCAATCCGATGACTGAGTCGGCGCCTTGGGCTGGACTGTGCACAGATTCATTGGCGTATCTCGGCTGCCTATTGCTGAGCGCGACAGACTCAACTTTTACGGAGTCACCCAGAAAGAAAGGAATACCTGGCTTTATGCGGCAAAACTCCAAATTTGCATAGTTTTTGAGAACGGATCTGATTGGGAATTTCGTGTCCATTAAGTCCAGGACCGACTCTGTCGCAAAGACTTTCAGGCTAGAGCCCTCGCGAAGATTAATCAGACCTATCGTATGGTCCAGCTCGGCGTCCGTGAGAATAACTGCTTTTATGGGCGTATCGCGCACAGGTCCGTCATTTCGAGGCTGCAGCTCGGAATGCCGCGCCAGTTGGTGCCGGAGGTCAACGCCCGGATTGATGATTGCCCAAACGGTTCGACCCGCATCGTCATAAGCGACAGCCAGGGAGTCGGTCGTGCGCGCACTCTGCGGGTTGTTTCTTGCAAAGCTGCAATTCTGGCAGCCGCAATTCCACTGTGGGCAGCCGCCACCTGCGCCTGTTCCCAGGACAATCAGGCGCACGTTTACCTCTTGTGAATATAGGCTGTCACTTCAGCACCGGCGCTAATGATCTCGTAGCTGGGTTTTTCCCACATAAAGCCTCCAATTAAATTCAATCCGCCCGGATTCACATATGGTTTCAATCAGGATCATGCACGCGCTGGGGCAAACTAAACTATCATTTGTAGATTAAAGGCTAAATCTATTTAGATTAAGTCGTGATTGACAAGGGGGCGCCATGAAGGCGAGTGTAGCCAAGAAATCCGATCAAGCAAAAGGCGACAAGCAATTTGACTTGAAAGCCGTGCAGGCTGCGATTAAGGACGAAGATCTGGACGGTTGGCTTTTCTATTTCTTTCACGACAATGACCCTCTTGCCTTGAGTATCTTGCAACTCAAAGAGGGCCACTTCACAAGGCGGTGGTTCTATTTTGTGCCTAAGTCCGGCCAGCCCATAAAGATAGTGCACCGCATCGAAATGGACGCGCTTGATTCATTGCCCGGCGAGAAACGCGTTTATCTTGGATGGAAGCAGTTGGAGAGCGTGCTCAAGGAGACCTTGGGCGGCGTGAAGGAAGTGGCGATGCAATATTCGCCGATGAATCACATTCCTTACGTCTCTCGCGTGGACAGCGGAATTGTTGAACTTGTCAAATCTGCAGGCACGCAGGTTGCTACCTCGGCAAATCTGGTGCAGAAGTTTGAGGCAGTTTGGAGTGACGAACAACTGAAGAGTCATGTCACGGCCGCGGAGAATCTGCGCAAATTCATTTTTGCTGCGTTCCGATTCATCAAAGAGCGTATCGATGCAGGCAAGACGGTAAATGAGTATGAAGTGCAGCAGTATATTTGCAATCTATATGAAGAGCACGGCATGGTCACCTCGTCACCACCGATAGTGGCGGTCAATTCACATAGCGGACTTCCTCACTATCAGCCGAATAAAGACTCTTTCAGCGAGATTAAGAAAGGCGATTTTGTTTTGCTCGACATTTGGGCCAAGCTCGCATCTCCCCATGACGCGATATATGCAGACATCACCTGGACCGGCTTTGTCGGTGACAAAGTGCCGCAGAAGTATGTCGATATCTTCGAAGTTGTCCGTGGTGCGCGCGATGCGGCACTGGCTTATGTTTCCGAAAGAATCGCCGGCAAGCACACAGTGCACGGATATCAGGTTGATGATGTCTCTCGCAATTACATAGCCGAGCGTGGATACGCAGACAAATTCGTTCACCGGACCGGACATTCGATTTGCACGGAAGTGCACGCCAACGGTGCCAATATTGATAATTTAGAGACCAAGGACGAAAGGGAAATCATTGCTCACACCGGTTTTTCGATAGAGCCGGGAGTCTATCTCGAAGAGTTTGGCGTGCGCAGTGAAATCGACGCGTATGTCGGTGATGATGAAGTCCTGGTTTTTGGGCAACCTATACAGACAGAGGTAATCCCGATACTTGCTCTCGAGTGAGGAGCCGCCGTGCCGTCCGATTATTGCCTAATGCATGTTGGAAATTGGGTCACCGACCTGGGAGCGATTTCGTGTCTTGGCGCCGGGCTGGCGGCTCTGGTATTGACTTTGCTGCCCGGCAAAAAACTGACAGGCAAATCAGAAGGCGTCGATCCATCTTCCTTCATAGACCCAGGTGCCGGAGAGACTGCCAGATATCGACTTGCTTACAAAGATCTTGTCACGGTTAAGAATTCGGGACAGGACGTCACTCAGGTCTCCGGCCAAGCTCCTCAGGCATCGGCAGAAGGTGCTCTGGAGGGCACCCGGGCGATGTCCGCGAGCGAGCTGGCAATAACGATGTTCGATCAAGGGGTTTTGGGTGTCGGCCTGGGCGAGAAAAGTCTCGAGGCAACCAAGTCTTTTTCCAAGACCAAGGTCGAGAAAACAAGAATTGATTCCAAAACAAAAATCGACACCAAGACAAAGGTCGAGCCAAAACTCGACACCAAAACCAAAATAGAGCCAAAACCCAAAGAAGATAAGCCAAAGCCTGACAAAAAGGCGGCCAAGAAAGACTCCAAGAAGGGCGAAGAGAAGAAAGATTTGCAGCTCAATATGGCAGTCCGAAAAATCACATATGGCTCGAAAAAAACCGATTTGGATTTAACGAAGCCGTCAGCCAATGCGGAAGCCAAAGAAGCAGACCGTGATGAAATTCCTGATTCCTTGAAGCCCACTTATTTTTCCGACGACATTTTGGAAGCCATGGACAGGCAACCTGCGAGTTTTATCAATCAACCCGTCGAGCCGGCCGCTGAAAGTGAAACTCCCGGTCCATCACCAAGTCCGATGCAGGCTCCATCTCAAGGAGTTCCTCTGCCGCCGCGCCAGATGCCGGCTCAGGGTTTTCCGCCTCAGCCTTCTGTGCCCGCGAGCTTTCCCATTCCTCCGTCACCCGGATTTCCGGCGCCGGCTGCTCAGCCGCCTGCGCACGGTTTCCCTTTGCCTGGCGACAACGCCCCTGCGCCTGCTTTTCCGGCACCAACAAATCCAGCACAAGCATTTCCCCTGCCTGCCAGCCAACCACCGCCTTTTCCGGTTCAGCCTCAAGTTCCTGTGCCGCCGCAACCAACGGAGCCAAGCGCACCGCAACAGATAGAGGAGATCGATCCGAAAAAAGATCCAAAGAAAGTAGGTCGCTCGACTTTGATAGAACCGAGAAGCAATGTACAGAAGGACAGAGAGCCGCCGCCGCCGGAGTACTTTAAGTGACCGAGACTAAGACTCCAGAAAAGAAAGCACCGGCGCCAAAGAAGGAAAAACCGGAAAGTCAGGGAGTAAAACCCTGGTCTTTGCGCTTGCTGGTCATTTACGTCGGTATTGGTTTCTTTGTCTTGTTTGCTTGGGCTCAGATTGGTCCCAGCATTCTCTCGTCGATCGCCTTTAATCTAGCTGTGTTGGCTATTCTCTCGATAATCTCCAGCTTCACCAGAACACTGGTCTTGCGCAGGATGCTGTCTCTTTTCCTCTGGGGGGCCTTCATGACCGGCGTTGCGGTGCTCGTTTCGCACGCAGCTGTAAACCTGTTTGCCTTTTGCGGCCGCGGCGGAACAGAAATTGCAATGGCCACCTTGGAAGAGGTGATCAAGTTGATACCACTGGTAGTTTTGCTCATAGTGGGAAGAAAATTCAGCACTTTTACCATGGGCATGACGGATTTCATTCTTGCCGGTGCTGCACTGGGTGCAGGCTTTTCCTGTCTCGAGTATGCTGCCGCGCACAAGTACGGTGCGGCAATGGGACAGCTCGCCTGGCTGCCAACCGCGGAGATCGTCAATGGACGTATGGTGTCCGGGCATTTGATCTGGTCTTCTCTGGCGGCGGCCGGAATCGGGTTTGGTTTTTTCTTTAAAACTCGCTGGAAAGTTGCTGCCATTGGTGCAGCCGTCGGTTTGGCGGTTTCCATCCTGGACCATGCTGCATACAACTATTCGATTGTAAGCAATGATTGGATGTCCGGCATTCTCAATGCAATTGCGCTGAACGGATATTTGGCTTTTGGTTTGTGGGTTGCTTCCATACTTATCGCGCTTGCCGTAGACGTTCGAGTCCTGCTCAAAGCTGTGCCTCAATTCTCCGAATTCAAGGTTCCGAAAGGACTCGAGGGTTTGGACGGATTGATGGCTATGTGGGATTTCGTAGTCGATCGCAGGCGCTTGGCTTATTCATTGCACCACTACGAGAATGCGCCCGAGACATTGAAGAAGGATGCTGCTGTTACGTCCTCGCTTCTGGCTCAAACATTGATTAATTTCCACATTCCGGAACGTCGTTTGCGCACCCTTGATGCGATGACCCGTGAGGATCTGACGCTTGTTGCGGGAATCAACGACATTGGCAGAGAGGGCGATGCCGACAGTCTCGATGATATCGATTTGCCCAAGCATTATAAGCTCCATGCGCCTCTGAGTCAGGGCGGCATGGGAATTATCTACAGCGGCGAGCATATCCACACCGGGCAAAAGGTGGCGATCAAGCTTTTGCACCCGACTTTTGCTAGACAACAGCTGGCCGTCGAACGTTTCAAACATGAGGCAAAAGCAGTCGGTGCTCTCCAGCACCCTAATCTCGTCTCCATAACCGACTTCGGTATTACAGAGCGCCGAAAGATACCCTATCTGGTCATGGAATTGATTCAGGGCATCAACCTGGAACAGTTGATCAAAGAAGGTCAGACCATGCATCCACTGCGATTCTTTACCGTCTTCGACCAGGTGTTCGACGCGCTATCCCACGCGCATAAGCGCATGGTTATCCACCGAGATATGAAGCCGAGCAATATTCTTTTGACGCAAACCGAAGACGGTCGCGACATGATCAAAATTGTCGACTTCGGCATCGCCAAGATTATGAGCGGAGAAGGCGAGGAAGGTGCTAATGCTCAAGAGCTCACACGCACGGGCGATTTGATCGGAAGCCCACTTTATATGAGCCCGGAGCAAGGTCTCGGAACAAAACTCGATGCTCGCTCGGATATCTATTCCGTCGGTTGTGTCATGTACGAATGCATCGTTGGCGAGCCGCCGCTTTTGGGCAATACTGCAGTACAGACGATAATGATGCATATAAATGAGACACCGAAGAGTCTGCGTGAAGCAAGACCGGATCTGAATATTCCAGCTGGAATCGACATCTTCATTATGAAGTGCTTGGCGAAAAACCCGGCTCATCGCTATCAGACTATGGATGAAATGAGAGAAGCCCTCCAGGCGGTCAGAGCGAATCCGCACGGACCTCAAGGTGGTCCAACTCGTCCGCAAAATCCTCCTTTTCCGCCGAATGTGATGGCATAACCAAGTACAATTAATCTGGCGTCCATGTATACCACTCATAAAACGAAGGACAGTTATGGCAGTTCGAAATCAGGCTGGTAAGTACATGCGCAGTAAGTTCAGTAATTATTCGCGCAATGAAAAGGGTCTTGCGACTTGGGTGAAGATCCTGATTGGCGTGATGATTATCGGCACGATTTCAATCGTCACTATCTTGGGTGCGAGTGTTTGGTTCGTCGGTTCCGCTATGAAAGATATGGCAGACCCGGCAAAAGTAAGGGCAACAGTAGACACGATTGCAAAATTCGAAAACCCGCTGCCGAAAGGATGGAGTTTCGGCATGGCACTTCCACTCGGTCCTGTTTGTGTTGCCATAGTTCGAAATGAGAAGCTGGATCTCAACGTGACACTTTTGAAAATGCCGGGCGGCGGAAAAGAGATGAGCACTGAAATGGTTGTTGGTGAATACTCCGCAAAGGGGGTTCCCAACGTGTCTGGCGACAGTTCAAAACCTTCGGTTCCTATCGATGTCCAGAATAAAGGCAAGCTTTCAGTCGCTGGAGAAGAGCTGGCTTATGCAATTGGTGTAAGCACAGATGCGGGCAAGAAATTCTCTCAGTTTATCGGTTGTGTGATACCGAAGAACAATCAGTCGGTAATTATTGTGCAAGGACAGTGTCTGAATTCCCAGGAATATCCGCTAGAAGACACCAAGGCACTGCTTGCTGCGATTAAGAGTTTCTAGCCAGTAACAGAGCCAGAGGTCCGTCGAACCATGGATAAATACTCTTCTCTTCTGGCCCTTTACGCTCGTTTTCTCTTGAGTATGTCGATGTTCTGGGCTGCTTTTTTCAATGTCGCCGGTTGGAACGATCAAATGACGATGCTGTTTCCGGTTGCGATGGGGCTCTCCGCACCTCTGCTTGCCGCAACGAGTGCAGCGGAAATTGTTCTGGGCATCTCTATTTTCATTGGATACGCAACCAGGTACATGGCCTGGATGAGCATCTTCTACACGATGGTCATGGCTTGTGTGACGCACCAATTCTGGGGAGTGGAGCCCGGTCTGCAAGCTCGAGAGGCGATGAATTTCTTGCAAGCGTTCGGCTCTGCCGGTGGTTTCTTATTGCTGATCGCGCTCGGACCAGGAAAGTATAGTGTCGATCAATTGCTTATTGAGCCCCCATCGGCAAATCCTGCACCTGCTGTCGACTCAAAATGATAGTTACTCGACTTCAAATGGCGGCAGCCAGCAGTTCGTTCGCAACGAATTCGCCAGCGCGGATTGCACCGTCTATGTTGCCGTTCCACAATGGCGAAGATTCGGAAGTCGCCCAGTGAATACGGGCGAAAGATTCTCTTATCGCCTGCCCGTATGAAGTCATGACGCCTGGCGCCAGGTGAGCCACGTGGCAGCCGCGAGTCCATTTATCCTGATACCAATCATGCTCGAAATAGTAAATTGGTTTGGCAGCTTTCGGTCCGAAATTTTTTGTGACAGTTGTGATCACATGCGTGTAACGTTCTTGGTCGGGCAGCTCTGCCAGTTCTTTTGCCTCATTTGAAAAGGCAAACGACATCAGCACTCCCACACTTCTATCCGGAGGGGATGTGTCCAGAACCAACTGTATATAGTCGTCCAATACTGTAACCTCACCGCTCATGCCCATTTCACGCCAGAAAGGTCGATCGTAGACCGTGATGAATTTGATGCATCTGCCGGCCGGCATTTTCTTCAGTAACTCCATCCTGGTTGCTGGCAGTGCTGGTTCGTATCGGATTTCGCTGGCTAGATTGGGTGGGACTGCAACTACCACACGCTTGGCTTTGATCATGGCCAGTTCGGAAAATACAGTGACGCCGACTGCGTCCTGGGCGATTGCACTGACCGGTGACGACAGCAGCAGCCAGGAATCTAACGTATTGCTCTGCTCTGCATCAATTTTTTCGCGCATTCTTTTGGCGACCTTGATCATGCCGCCTTTCAGCATATCTTGATCGGCTCCTCCGTCGACTTTCATCTGTAATTCGATGTCGTTGCCGGATGCGGCAATTTGAAACAAGACATACAGCAAGGAAATCTCGGACGGTTCCACGGTGAACAAACTGATGAAAAGCAAACGCAGTAAGGCAAGGGTTGGTTCGTTCAGATTGAGCAGCGGATCATTTAGAAACTGGCCGAGGGAAATTGCATCCCATTCTTTTGCTTTGGGGCTGCTCCAAGGCTCTTGGCTGGGAACTTCCAGCGACATCTTCGACAGCTTCTTCAATGTCTGCCAAACGCCCGCGAGCGATTGAGAATCTACATCCGGTGCATCGTCTGCGTAGCGATAGTATTTGCCTTTATAGACGAGTTGGCTGTCTCCATGAATCGGCGTCGGGGTGATTTCTAAATCCAGCTCTTTCAACAAAGCATAAATGCGATCCTGTGTTGGACCCAAAAACGTTCCACCGAGATCAATGGGTGTTCCATCATCGAGATATTTCGTCCAGACTTTTCCACCAATGCGGTCGCGAGCCTCGACAACCATTACCGAGTGCCCTGCTTGAGTTAGCCTTAGCGCCGCTGTCAGCCCCGCGAACCCGGCGCCGACAATACAAAAGTCACGCTCTAGAATTCTTTCTGCCAAGTCGATCGCCCCCTCAGATGAGCAATTTAATCATGGTTACAGAATTTAGGCGGTTTATTTTTCCTACACAAAAAGCACTCACGCCCAGATCGTTGGAAGTGAATGCTTTTGCGAATGTTTGGGTTGTAATTGCGTCAGTCTTCGACGCGTTTTGCCAGAGCTTTTTTATGGATTTTGTTGCTGATTTTGTTCAGATCTCTTTCGACTTCAGCAATGTTGTCATAGCTTAGTTTACCGCCGTTCCTTGCTTTCATCCGGCTGACCTTCTTCCATACATCTCGGTTATCGTCTCTCAAGTCACGAGCTTCGCGCAGTGTCAATTCGCCGGCTCTCTCCATGCGATTGATTTTTGCTGCCAAGATTTCGTGGCGCTGAGTGATGGTGTAACGACGCGCTTTCGCCTCAGATGGCTGTGATGCGAACTGCAACACGGACAAGATAGCAATTGCGGTAAATACTTGGCGAATCATAACAAAGGAAACCTCCGACACTAGTGCTGCCATGCAGACGTGTCCAAATGGCGATGGTTCCCTATTTTGAGTGAGGCTGGAAAGGTAATTCCGACGACTTTATTTCGCGGATTCTGCCGGCAAGTGACTTTGAATATAGTCTTGCAAAGCTGAAAATTCACGCTCGATTGATGTGGCGGTTTCCTCTGCTTCAATCCAGTCATGCCTGCATGCTGTCTGCTCGAGATAGAGGCAGAGTCTAGCCAGATTTTTAGCTCCGATCGATGCGCAAGAAGCTTTGATTTCATGCGCGAGGGCGGCGACCAATTTGGAGTTTTTCTCCTCGAGGTGATTCTTCACCTTGCTGAGCATGTCGTTAGTGTCATTGAGGAACATGTCCATCATGTCGGTTAACTGTTCTGGCTCGTAGAACTCCTCCAGCTCAGCCATATCGAGCGGTTCGCTCTTAACGAGTGAAAGTTGGCTCTTCGGTCTGAGAACTCTGCGTCGCTGTTTTTGAGTTTCGCAGACGACTTCAGTTCTGAGCCAGTGATTTACTTTTGCTTTCAGGAGATCAATATCAATCGGTTTCGACAGATAGTCGTCCATTCCAGCAGCGATACAGCGCTCTCTGTCGCCGGACATTGCCAGGGCGGTGACAGCGATGATTGGACTGTAAGTTTGGGTGCGGGCCTCTAGTTCTCTTATTGCGACAGTCGCTTCGAAACCATCCATGACCGGCATATGACAATCCATGAGGATCAGGTCGAATTTCTGATTGGCGACGGCTTCCACCGCTTCTCTACCGTTGCTGGTGATTTTTACTTTCAGCCCGAGGCGCTGCAGCAGTACGCTTGCCACTTTTTGATTGACGAAATTATCCTCGACCAGAAGCACATGAGGCGGGTCGCCTTGTTGTGTCATTGAGTCGCCGGCTGCTTGTTTCATCTTTTACCTGGACCTCATGGATTCTCTTGTTGCGCGAGTCTTAAAAACGGTATCGAGTTTCGTTGCCACTTAACAGCGGCAAAGTAATTCGGCCTTACAGCATATACCTAATGAATTATTGCCGAAAAACTTGTTTGTTGGCATCAAAAATCTTCTCTTCCCAGAAAATTAGTCAAAACCTTGATATTTCTCCTGCAGACTGATGGATAAGGAGACGGTAAATTCCGTCTCCTTGTTGCCTTCCGTTTGATTAGTTAACACGAATGCCGATTCGAGCGCGAGCACGTTGGGTGCTGGCTATATCGTTGTCGAACGAAGACTGTATGTCGTCCAATTTCTCAGACAAATACTTATGCTTGCTATCGCTCAGCACTCCATTCTTCGTGTATTTGACTTGCTTTGTCGACACTTCGTTGAGACGTTCTTTCAAGCTGGCTACATTTCGATTGGTCAGGCGGCCGGCCTTATATTCATCATCGATTTTGGTCGACATCACCGCGATGCGCGCACTGATGTCGTCTGTCGCAACAACGACTGGGGCTGCTGCTACGACGCGAGCAGGAGCAATTACCGTGGTCGCCGGTGCTACGATGGTGCTCGAAGGAACCACGACTGTGCGTGCAGGCAATACTGCCGTAGATATCGGCTTAACAATTGTTCCATCAGTCGCCACATAGGTGGTTCCTACCAATCTTCTAAAAGCAATTGTGGGAACATACCCCGCTAAATTTGCATGAAGGTCGTTGAGTCTGGCTGCCAGAGAGAGCGCTTCGTCATACGTAATGGCTCGCCCGCCTGCTCTGTATGACTCTTCTTGAGCGGTGATTGTGGCCAGGTCGGAACGCAGATGCATGGCTTGATCAGCTGTAATTTTGCCCAGGGACAAAGACTCGTTGATATATCGCTCGAGGTCGGCCCGGCGCGCGTCGATCAGTCCAACATATGAATCGAATGCCGGCGTAGTTGCGAGTGCTACCAGATGACCGGAGCTGTCGAAGCTGGCCAGCACTCGGTTGCTTGATCTATCGAGTACTACCCAACCTGGACTGAGCGTCCCCGATACGAATCCTCTAATCGGGTCATAAGGACCCTTAATTGCGCCAGTCAGAGGGTCTACAACTATATAGTCTCCAGAACCCGATAGGACGAATTCGGTTGCTGAAGTTGTTGTCACGGGCTGTGTGATCGTCGTAGTGCGAATTACTGTTTCGCAATCAGCGAAAGCAGGCACGCCAGCGCAGCCCAAAATGCTTACTGAAAGTGCAGCTAGTAGTACTTTTGCGTTCATTTCTCTCATCTCCTTACTTACCCTTCGGGCTGCTTCCGGATTTGCCGGCACAAAAAGAACTTCCGGGAAATTTAGCCACTGTTGAGACTGAGGAAAGGGCTTCGGGTTCCTGTTTGTTCGATAGATTTCAACTTATTAGTAGATTTCTCTGTCAAAACACCCGCAAAGCTAGTCCCGAAGGCGTTTGGCAAATAACTTTCAACCGTGACAGTAAAAGGGACCTACTCTGACAGTTTTTTCCTCCTATATATAAGGTCCGGTTGAAGCGTTCTTCAAAACGCCCAAATATCTGGACTCTTGACGACCTTGACAGCATGACAGTAATTTGAGACAATACTGTCATGGTTGTTCAAGGACACGACGCATTCACCCTGGAAGAGCTTCTTACGGAAGTCGGAAAGCTTGTGACGTCACTGGGGCTGCTCGGAGTTCAGAAAGACAATCGTGTTTCGGACCTGCCGGACGTACGGACGGTCCGCTACTACACCAGTCTCGGTTTAATAGATCGCCCGCAAATTGTTGGGAGGCAGGGCATCTATGGACGCAGGCATATTCTGCAACTGCTTGCAGTAAAGGCATTGCAGACCCTGCACTTACCGCTTCAGGAAATCCAAAACAAACTCTTCGGGCTATCCGACGCAGAACTCGAGGGTTTGACCGCCGCCATCTCCGGACAAAGAAAAGCAGCAATGCGGGACGAAGTTCTACCCCGTCCTGTACTCTGGAGAGAGATAGTTGTAGCGCCTGGACTGAAGCTGATGGTCGAAGACGGGTGGTCACCGGAATCCGATGCAGACTCACTTTTAAACATGATGCGCGCGGCTTTGCATCTAATCATCAAAGACCAGCGCAGACCTGAACACGATGGAGGTTAAGGTAATGCCGTCAGATCCAGCAGCAAGAACTATCCCGCTCTTCGACCCCCAATCAGAATTCGCCAAACGAGCTCTGGGTATGCTAATCGCCGAAATGGGAGGCGTCAAAAAAGAGATGCCGCTGGCAGCGGTTGATATTCAAGCAAAGGTTGCCGATCGAATCAGTGATGTCACGGTCAGTCAGAAATTCCGCAATACTTTTCCGGATCATTTGGAAGCGGTCTACATCTTTCCGCTTGCTCACTCTGCTGTCGTAACTTCTTTTGAGATGCGTGTCGGAAGCCGTATCGTAAAAGGCGAAGTGAAAGAGCGAAAACAAGCTCGTCAAGATTATCAAGCAGCGATTCAGCAAGGAAAGCGCTCTGCGCTGATGGAACAAGAGCGTGATGATGTTTTCACAATGCAGGTGGGAAACATCGCACCTGGCGAGGAAGTCAGCGTTAGGCTCACTTATTCGGAACGTTTGCCGTTTTTCGAAGATGGATCTTGTGAAATTCGCTTGCCTCTTGTCGTTGCGCCGCGCTACATCGCCGGCAATGCGCTGAACAGAGATTCTGTCGGAATGGGAACCGAGAATGACACCGATCAGGTTCCGGACGCTTCTCGCATCACTCCTCCTCGTCTGGTCGATGGTGCCAAAGACAATGTCCAATTGTCGATTTCCGTCGAACTGCTGCAATCATCGGATGGTGTATTCAACGTCAAAGACTTGAGTTCGTCTCAGCACGTGGTCGGCACTTCCTTGGAAGACGGCAGCATCAAAGTTGAACTTTCCAAAGAAGACGAGCTGATGAATAGAGATTTCATCCTCAAATGGGTGGCTGCAGAAAAGAATTTAAAGCCCAATCTTGTCACCTATTCCGACGAGAAAGGCAATACATACTGCATGCTGACAGTCATGGCTCCGAAGCAAGAGAAATTCCTCGGCGTCCCGAGAGATGTGATCTTCATCGTCGACCGCTCCGGTTCGATGGGCGGGCCGAAAATGGCATCAGCAGCCAAATCTTGTTCGATACTTTTAGATACTTTAGGACCTCAAGATCGTTTTGCAATTTGTGCATTTGACGACATGAACGAATGGATGCAGCCGCATGCAGAATGGACAAGCAGTGTTTCCGGCAAATTTGTCGGCGCCGACGAGTCAGGTATTGAGAGTGGCAAAGCTTATTTGCGCACTGTCACCGCTCGCGGCGGCACTGAATTGGAACCGGCTCTGGCTGAAGCGCTTGGCGAATTTAAATACGGAAAACGAGCGGATGCATCTGGAATCATTGTCATCTTGACTGATGGTCAGGTCGGCAACGAGTCGTATGTCTACAAGCGATTGCAAGAAGATCTTGGCGATGCGCGGGTGTTCACCGTCGGGATCGACACGGCAGTCAATGGCGGCATATTGACTCGCATGGCCACTCTCGGTGGTGGAACATCCGCGCTGGTGACGCCGGGAGCAAAACTTGAGAAAGCTCTCGGACAAATAGGTCGCGAGATCGGGGTGCCTGTATTGACTGGTTTGAAACTCGAAGCAGTGACAGGAAATCTGGAAGCCGATACCGTCACGCCGTCAAGCCTGCCGGATCTTTTCCGTGGGCGCGCTACAACAGTCTTTTTCAAAATGTCTCAAGGTCTTTTTAGCGCCAAAGGCAAGAAGAAAATCCGCATCAAAGGTACTCGTGCAGACGGTTCGCCTTATGTTGAAGAAGTGACGGAGAAGCGAGTCGGTTTGCCGGCGGTCGCCTCCCTCTACGCCAAGTCATTGATTCGAGATCTCGAAGATGCTTTGAGAGAAGAAACTCGCGATCAACACAAGATATCCAGGCAGATGATTGACGTTTCTCTGGCTCACTCAGTGCTTTGCAGATTGACTGCATTTGTCGCCGTGGATACCGAAGTTACAAACCAAGATGGTAAGAAACGCACGGTTGTCCAGGCTGTTCATCAGCCGGCTGATTGGGAAGCAATTGACAGCCTGAATACCTCTACAAAACCCCTTGCTGCAAGATCCAGAGGACAACTTCAATCTTTTGCTTCCGGAGTTCAAACTTACGGCAGTGCAAGCTTCGGAAGTCCACCTCCGGGCGCGGCGCCTGCAACCCCGCAGAGCCTGCCCGCTCCCAATCAAGCCAGCAGCGGTGGCTGGGGCTCCAGTGGAGGCAGTTGGGGAGCCTCAAACGGCGGCGTAAGCACCGGTAGCTCGCTGCCATTCCTTGGTGGACCAAAAGCTCCCGGCGGCCCGGGTTCATCGAACGATGGTTCTTGGAACACGCCGATCCAAGAGAAGTTCGGCATGGCAGGCGCAGGTGGTCAACCGCCAACTCCATCCGAACTGGTTGCTGCACTCAATAATTTGGTTCTGGTAATCGGCGATTTGGTTAGACAATTCGCATCCGGAGCACCATTCGATTGGAACCAGCTTGAAAGCGCAAGAGCTCTGTGCTTGAAGCACTTGCAAGCGTCTCGCTTCGCTTCCTGTGCGCCTAGACTTCAGCAGTTCCTCCGTACTGAAGCGGTCGAATGTGTTGCAGCCCTCAAAGCAGGCGGGCTCACGGCTGATGTCGTTGACCGAGTCAAGCGTGCTCTAGTCGAACTCGATAACGAAATCGATTCGATTAAGGACAATCGAGAGCCTGTGGCTTCAATAGCCAACTTCTGGGAGAACACGATCTAGGTTATTCGACTGGGGGCTTAAAACTCCGTTGTGCGCGTTAAAGAAAGAAGCTGGAGAGATCCAGCTTCTTTTGCATCCGGGACGATGTTGTTGAAAATCTCAAATCAATCATTCCGGCCGGCTTCTCATGGCGCTGCGATCAAGCATAGGCAGTCCTTGCTGCTGTCTATGGATCATGAACCAACTGGGCACCTTTGGATCTGCACCCATTAGAATTTCGATGCATCTCATTCCTTGTGTCGGATTGAATTTGCCCACACCGCCGGGATAGTCTTCGAGGGCGCGGATGAAGTCTTGATTGGCTCTTGCAACCTGCTCTTCGAGCGTCTCATTGACATGAATGGTCTCTGTGGTGACACCAAACCTGGTGCTCTTGAATTGAAGCGTTGTCGGATTTCCACTTTCATCTCTGCTAATCGTCAGATAGGGCGCTTTGGACAACGGATTGCTGCCGTCTTCAAGAAGCTGCTTCAAAACTTGCTCTCTAAATTGCGGTGGCTCTTTCATCAGTTTTTCGAGTTGCACTCTAACATCAAGTTTTGCTTGTTCGTCCTGTTTAAGGCTGCGAATAATCATCTCTTCGATTTGTTTGGCGGGAACTTCCGGATGACTGAGGCGGTCTGCCTCTTTCAACGCTCTTTCGGCGCGAGTCTCTTTCTCGATCTTGCGAAATTCTTTCCAGGTCTCGTCGCCGTCAAATTCTATTTTTGGCAAATTCTTTGCAGCATCTGTCCCAGAAGGCACCTGGCAGTAGTCTTTTGATGCTTCACCTTTTTTTCTGATGTGCCAACCGGCGCCATCGTTTTGAATGGTAAGGTCAGGAATACTGTCTGTTGTATCTTGGACCTTATTTAGCTGCCTGTATGCAGCCATTTGGCGATCTGTGGACCAGCTCTGAAAAATACAGTCCGCATTCAAGCCTTTGGCGCTTGCATCAATTAAATGGCGAGCATCTTCAAGCGGCTGCTGAGTAGAATCAACCGGCATAGTCAACTCCGTTATTAATACGTATGGGATGAGAGGGAAGTTTTTTGCTGACCGGCTCAACACGCTGAAGCTTATGCGACTTGCGTGAAATAAACGTGTCATGTCTGTGATTTTTTTGTGGAATGCCGAACTCAGCGGAAAAGAATGCGTAATTCCACATTTTTTTCACGAGCTAAATGCACAATCATGTTCTTGCTGGGAACAATGAGGTCTGAAATTTGTCTTTTCATTCAGCAAAACAAAAGCGCATCCCAGAGAAATGCACGTTCTCTCGGATTGCCTGAGCGTGTCGTGGAATCCCGTTATTAGGTAGATAGGTGAACCCCATGTTGTTTTCAGAGAACGAGAATGAGTTCGAAGTTTCCAGCCAAACGGTTATCAATGTTACTTCTCAGATAACAGACAATGAGCTGGAGCAACTCCTCTCCAATAAGGTCGAAGCTGCCCCTGAGTCTTGTCCTGGTGGTGTCTGCCAGCTCAACTGGCGTCCGACTCGCCGCAATCAGGCAGCTTAAGATTCATTCGAAAGCATCCAGAGCGCATTTATAGAAGCTTTTTCAAAACAGTCACATAGCTGTTATGTTTCGTGGATAAGATTTCGCCGGTAGATCTCCAGCGCTTGCCGCTAAAGCTCTACTGCCGGATGTTCCAGAGCATCAAGCTGATTCTGGATTGTTGGGCTGGGATATTCTGCAAGTCACAGTTTAGTAATTCTGGCTCAGTATTTTATCCTCATGCCACAACTTTTCCACAATTGCTCTTTAGACTCTCAGGAACCCGCAGGAAACACCTGTCCCAATCCCTTTCGCTTCTAAAAACTTACTACCGTGAACGTAATTACTAAGAAAACCGCGTATGGCCGGTATGCAGCTCTAGTTGATTTGGCTACCGGACTCCAAACAAGCCTCCTTCTGGACGAAGTGCGCATTGGGCGCTCTCGTGAGAACGACATCGTTCTGGAAGGAGATCTAACTGCATCCCGCAGGCAAGCACGCATAACGCGTGTAGGCGATTGCTATTTCCTGGAGGATCTGGCCAGTACCAACGGCACCCTCCTGAATGGAAAGCAATTACATGGACGCGCTTTGCTCAACCATGATGACGTACTCAATCTGGGAAGACGCATTTATCTTTTCACGATGGTTGAGCCGGTCACCGATGAGCCTCCGACCATAAATCTCGATAATGGTTCGATGGTCTCTCTCTTGCAGTCAGCGCAAAGAATGGTTGCCGAGGTGCTCAGCCGTTTTTCCGGCGGCGCATCGGCCCATGCACATCCTATGTCGTGTGCGGAATCGCTTGCATCGACCGTAAGCCAAAAGAACAAAGGTCGATTTGCTCAAGGACAACTTTTTTCATCCGCTCTGAAGCAGTATCAAAAGAGAAAGCAGATGCCTTCGATTAATGATCCGCGCGTTCACGTGCATCGCTGAAGGGGCTCCAGCTGACAAGAAACCTTTCTTGAGGCTTTCGTGCGTAGTCCTGGCACTGTGGCTTATTCGGACTTTTCTCTCGAATCCTGCTTATCTTGCCGTTTTTCAGGATCGACCTTCTTTTCACCGGGCTTGGCTGGTGGCAAATCCACTGCTCGGCAGACAAAAGACAGGTTACGTCCTGAGCCCGTACTGATCATGATTGCTTCAATAAGCGGCGGATTCACCGTCTTGCTTCCTTGCCACTCTACGACAAAGCTCGCGCCGGAACCGCCGGAGGTATCATCGAGCCGGACGACAAAGTCCGCAGTCGCCATTGGCTCGAGTAAAACCGGCTTGGGAACGTAATCTCGAATGAGTTTGCCGGTGTTAGATTGATATCTGACCGACGAAATTACAATCGCGTTCGATTCGTCGGTATTTCTCACGCTCAGGGTTTCTGCCAAATTGAGCACTCTTTCTCGATCTTCGGTGTATATGTGCGAGTAGACCGGTACGTATGCACGGGCGCGATTGGGGTAGTCTGCCAGGCTTTTGGAATCGACAGGCTTGAGATGTTTTTGCCAGCTCTCCGGGCTTTCCGCTTCTGAGCTCATGCTCGAACCCTCCTGGGTGCAGCTCTGCAGAAGCAGCATGGCGGCGAAAGCAGCAGAGCACGCGGCGATAGAAGTAGTTAGAGAAAGGCGCATTGTCGATATCCTTGCGGTTTGCTGGTTCTATTGTAGTGGCGGGGAGCCCGGCAAGGAACCAAGGCAGGCTGTACGCGTCTACAAGTCAAGTGATTTCGGCGCGCGGACGGCTCCTTCTGGTTGCCTTTGTTGCTTTATTGCTACAAAAATTTCTGAAAAAAAACCGCCTCGAGCCCTTAATTTTCAGTACCTGACCGTAATTTTATTGTTCGACCGCAAACCTTATTCTTGAAAACCGGTCCTGCACGTATAATAGGAGTACTTTACATAGCCTCTATATTATTATTGATGTCCGGTATCACTAAATCCCAAAACGCCTTCAGGAGCATTTAAGGGTGGCTAAAAACATATCCTTTTCGTGGTTAGCACGTTGTCGCTGGAATGTCCTCGACATGATCAATGTGATTGGGCGTGGTTCAGTCCCAACTTACATGTTTTACGAAATAGATATGACGTGGGCGGAGCAACTGCGTCTGCAGCTGAAAGAGAAGGGTGTGAAGGTAACCGCCACAGCCATTCTTTTGAAGGCGATCGGCATTGCCCAGCGCCTGCATCCAGCCAGCCGAACAGCAATTCTGCCCTGGGGTCGCACCGTCACTTTCAACGACATCGTCGCTGGTTTCACTGTCGAGCGTTATGTCGGACAGCAACCCGCAGTTTTCTTCGGTGCAATTGAGTCGCCGGACTCCAAACCACTCGTTCAGGTCGCGGAAGAATTGCGAGCCTATGGCGAAGACGAAATCTCCACGGTTCCGCAATTGGACATCGAAAACCGCTTCAACAACATGCCATGGCTCTTCAGACGTTTCATTCTCTGGTTGGGGATGCGTTTTCCCAAAGTTCGTCTGCGCTATATGGGCGCCACATTCGGCCTTTCATCTCTTGGAAAATTTGGTTGCCGCGGACTGATTCCGCCTTGCGTCAGCACATCCACGTTCGGCGTCGGCTGCATCGAGCCGCGCGCTGTAGTGCGTGAAGGCGCTGTGGTGGTCAGACCGATGATGACCTTGATTCTTAACTTCGACCACCGCTTGATCGATGGCGCTCCTGCCGCACGTTTTATGCAGGATGTGCAAAAGCTTCTGGAAGGTGACTTGCAAACCTACATCGAAGAAGAACTGCGAGTTCTCGATTCTTCGTCGAAGTCGATGGCGGCATCGCCTGCGTAGGACCAATTAGTTTTTAGTGGCATCTGTTTCGGGCGTCGGAGAGCCGATTACCTTGCCCTGAACCATCAGATTTTCAGGTCCAACCAACCTGAGAATTTCAGGCAGCGCCTTTTCTGTCGCCGCGATGCCGGCGGCAACCGCCGACCTTGCGTCTTTTCGTTTTGTCGACACCATGCGTATGCCGTTGACTTCCGGGCGAATCACAATGTTTGCTTGTTTGAGCGATTCTTGATCGACTTTTGCCAGGTGCAGTGAAATGACGCGGTGAGCCACACTGCCGAATTTTTCGAATTCCTCCATCGGCAATTCGTCTATTCGCTCATCGATGTCGACCGCAATAACGATGTCGGCTCCCATGTCTCGTACTTGCTGAGTAGGCAGATTGACCAGGACACCGCCGTCAACGAAAAGTTTGTCGTCAATTTTCACGGGGCGACGCAGCATCGGCAATGCGCAGCTTGCCTGCAGTGCTCTGCCGAAATTTCCCTTGGACAGTGCGTATGGCTTGCCGTCGATGAGGTTGAGAGCGACGGCGCAAAAGGGAATTTTGAAGGATTCGATGTTCTTGTCGCCCAGAGGAATGGACTTGTCGAGAAATTTACGAAAAATATTTCCTCGATACAGCCCGTCGTACTGGTGCGATCCCACCGCTTTCAGAGGCAAGAATGCCGGCGCAACAGCCAGTCTTACTCCAATCGGTGCGGTCATGAAATGCTTCATGAGCATTCCGCGCGTGAATTTGTCTTCCATCTCACAGATAGGCACACCGGCGGCATAGAGTCCGCCCACGACCGAACCCATACTTGTACCGGCAATACAATCGACGCGTATGCCCTCGCGCTCCAGCACTTCAAGGACACCGATATGGGCGGCTCCGCGCATGCCTCCACCACCGAGGGCGAGCCCGACTTTGGGGCGGTGCTTTTGCGCAAGAGTCTGCTCTGTAATGAGAGGCTTCTTCTCCTCAGGCGAAGCCGACTGCTCGCTTCTGGCATCGGCGTCAGCGCAATTGACCGTTGTCTGACCCCAAGCCTTGCTCGGTGCCGACCCAATTGCAGTTATCAAAAGAGCAGAGCAAAGCACTGCTCTCAAGCAGTGCCACAGCTTCGACTCTTTGACTGCATTGATTACGTCCAGCTCCATTGCATGCGAATCGGTATTGTCCAGCCTAATTTGGCGATTGCCTCGTCTACGGTGAGAGTCGTCTTGACGCACATCTTCAGCAATTCGATTGCTTGTTCTGAAGAGACCAGACCCTCTTTGTAGAGAGATTGGGTGCGCAAAACGCTGTAGAGCATCTGATCGTTGATTATATTGGCATCGAGCAGTTTCTTGCCTACTCTGACCGGCTTTTCGCCTTCGGAGGCGATTTTTTCGATAATCGATCGGTCCGCCACTTTCGCGGCCACCAGCAAGTCGCCGAATCGCATCAGCTCCGCCTGCATTTGAGGCGGCGGATTGAGCTCGGCCATTGCCTGGTAGACGCCTATATTCTTGATCTTGCAATTACGCAGCGCTTCGGCCGCCTGATACGGCTTGAGGTAGCTTTGTACGAGATCGAGCATGGTCATTGCTGCCTCGAGCAAGGAGTGGGTGACCAAGCCATTGTCCAGGAGTAGTTTGTGCAGTGGCACCTCGAGAAGCACTTCGTGCTCCAACAAGTCCATCAGGTCGGACTCTGAAACCACCATCGACATCGCCAGCAATTCGGGCAAGCGCAAGCTGGCGCCGCTGCAGTCTTTGTAGATGCCTTGCTCAAACATGATCTGCCAGACTGATTGGCGTTTGTCGCAAGCAATTCTCAAAGCTCTTATAGCGTCGTCTCGTGCAATCTTCTCTTCCCGAACGAGTTTCAACAGCGTGATTGATTCGAGCACCACGCGGCGGCTTTGATAACGCATAAACACTATCGAGCGCGTCAGTGGCATGCCGGTCTCGTTCGCTTTCTTGATCGCACTGTCGAGCTGGTCCATGGTCAGGGCCGAAGCATCTATCATGAGCTCGGTAAGCGCATTAGTCTCGACCTTAGGCGGCGGCGGTCGATCGAGTACTATGCCCATCATCTCGAGCGCCTGCATAATCGAGAATTCGTTTTGCCGCGCACAGATGACAGCCGCTACCGCCGTGTCAACATTGATCTTTTCAGCTTTGACCAGATCGTGAGCGTCCATCGCGAAGCGCAGGGTTTGCTCCGTCGAGTGCCTGAGAATGAGAATCGCCTGGCTCAGAGACATGCCCAGCTTCTTGGCTGTGGCCTGGGCCTCTTGTGCTTCTTCCGGACCAACTATTTTGGCCGAGACAACTATCTGGTAAAAGGGATCGACCTGAGTCGTTCGTTCTTGCATGTTTCACCGTCGCCTTTACTGGGGTCAGGCTTGTGGGTAGTAATTGGTCGCCATAGAAAGAGAATCCATGTATGTTATTCCACCGAAAAGCGTCTAATCTACGCTGTACAGACGGTCGGCAAGAATTAACGAACGCTGGCACGCGTCCTATAAAAACAGTATCCAGGTCGGAGTCGGGGTAGCAAAGGCTGAGCCCGTCAGGCTCAATGGACTTTTGAACTATCCTCTCTCGTCGTACACCCGGCACTGGAATTCTTTGGAAAATAGGTCGTCGATTACGTCTGCAGCGTGCGACACATTCCAGATGAGGGTGTTCAACTCTTCTTGATCAAGCCCGGCAATCGGTCTTTGTGATGTAACCAGAATGATTTCCTCATGGGCGCTCAACGAGCAGCAACTGAGATCCTGGTTCAGTTCCAGGCAGCGCTGGAAGAATCTTTCGCGGTCGAGGTCGGGGAAGTGCACGATTGGACTGGTTACTCTCAGTACGATACCGCCCGACTTGTCCTCTTGCAGGAAGATATAGACTTTGGCAGAACCCTCTTTCAACCACCATCCGCAGCTGTCGTGCTCGGGTTCGAGCGCATGTCCGTCCATATCCAGCTTTCGCCGTTTGTAGTAGTCAGAGAGCATAACGACCACGCTCTCGACGGTGCCCTTGGGTGGTGTTTTTGTGCCGAAAAGACCCATTATTTAACCTCTTGAATAGGACTGGCGCCAGAGCGCATATTCTAGCCCAACAAGAGGATTCATAATTCTGTCGGCCAGAATAGTTAGAATTTGCCCTGGCAAGACAAGGTAGGTGGTTGTGGAACGCGCATTTTATCGAGTTCTCTTCATCGTGCTCACCGGCGTCCTCTGCAGTTCATGCGCCTCTTCTGAGAAAAATTGGCCGGTAGTCTGCCGCCTGGCGGACCCTGCCTTGATCGACTGGGACAACGCCAAGGTCACTGCCGATACGAATATCATCCGATATGGCGGCAAGCCCTTTTCCAGAGTGTCGGAAAGAGACAAGCAGGCCGAAGGCGCCGTCAATTCTTATATCGCATGGAAGGGGGGCAAAGAGCCGTTATTGCCGGTAAAAACGGCAGTCGAGGAGCGCTTCGTCGAAGATTGGCGCGCCATTAGGACATCTCCCACGGAAGCCTTCATTGCCGGCGGAGCATTTCAAAAGCCTCCCGGCGTTATAGATCAATCGTGGATTTTGGAGCCGAAGAATTCTCGGATAAAAGATGGTCCGCAGCTATTGCGCGCGCGCAAGTCGTGCACCCTCACCTCGCTCTCCAACGGAAAAATTCTTATCAGCGGCGGACTGGATGGCAGCGGTTCGCCAATCAACGACTGTGAGTGCTTCGATCCGAAAACTGAGTCTGTCTCGAAGTTTCCCTCACTGGCTCTGCCTCGTTGCGGGCACACAGTGATTGAGTATGGTGATGGGCAACTCCTTGTCGTTGGTGGAAAAACATCTGCGAATCTTGCCAATTCTGTAGGTGATCTGACTTCGAAAATAGAGAGATGGAGTCCGGTGAACAAACAATTTGAGGTGATAGGAACGGCAAAGCGAGCCAGTTTTCAGCCCCAGCTATTCTTGATTAATAAAAATCAGGTGCTCATCGCTAGGGGACATCTGTTTTCAGGAGAAAGCGAAACCGACGAATCTCCGCCGGCTGAAATTTATACTGACCTGGAGCCATGACCCGTTTTATCAACGGGCTATGCAAGATTACTTCACCGCGGCTGCGAGATCCTGTTCGGTGATAGGCATTACGCCTTCGCGGTAATACTGCAACGTTCCGGCGAGAACTGCGGCATTCGCCGCCGTTTCTATATCTCTGCCTCGATCAATCGAAGCGCACATTGCCGCAAAAGATTGTTCACCACAGCCAGTGGCATCGCCTGTTTCACTGTGTCCGACTTTCGGGCATTCAATCAGCTTCTGCCCATCCTTGGATGCAAGCACTGCACCGTCTTTTCCTCTGGTGAGAAGGACATATTGCGGACCCATCGAAAGGAGCTTCTTTGCCGCTTCAATTGCGCTGTTATTGTCCCGAATCTTGATGCCGGTTATCTTTTCAGCTTCATCGTCATTGGGCTTGAGCAAGAAAATATCGCCGTTGACCAGCGATGCTACGTCCACTCCTGCTCGAGCGCCGCCTGGATCCATCATTACTTTGACATTATGCTCATGGGCTTTCTGAATCGCGAAAATTGCCGTGCCAAGCGGAATTTCCATCGACAAGATGAGCATGCCTTTGTTTCGAGCAACTGCCCGAAAGAGATGATCCGATTGAAGAAGATCGTCGGGGGAAAGCTCCGAATTGACGCCCTCCACAACATAAGTATGTTTTTTGCCCTCTTCGTCCATGGCGATGAGAGTAATGCCTGGCCAACCAGTTTCTTTGTCGAAGCGCACAAAGCGAATGCCGGAACAATCTACGCCTGCTTCGATCAGAGCATCGACAGGTGGTCGCCACAATCCGAATGGATCTTGTGTCGTCCTTCCGACCATAGCCACTTTGCCTTGCCCCAGAAGGGCTGCGAGCATTTGCCCTACATATCGGGATTTGCCGCCGGGACCAACTTTTAGCTTGGTTCCATAGCCGATTTCACCTTGTTTTACCAGAGTTGGAAATCCGAAGCCGACTATGTCGGTGTTGAATGCTCCAATCACTAAGGCTGACAGACTGTCGAAGTTCACCGGTTGGTACCTGTCAATAGTTAAATCGAACGTCTTAACCAAAACGCCCAAGTGAAAAATTATACCTGGGATGTGATTTTCGGAACATTTCAAGGGTATCGGTGTCTAGTTATCTGTAAGGATGAGCCCGAAAGGGTGAATATCCGGTGGGGCAAAATGATTCTTTTTCACACGAATTTCATTCGTGTGTTGGAATATGAATGAGGGGAACTTATTTTCGAACGCTGCAACGCGGGTTGTGGGCGGGCTTCAGCACGCCATCCATCGCAATGCACGCGCTGTTGATAAGGTGGAGGGGAGTCCTATGTTTAGTGCATGGAGATATGAAGACGGGCTTGATGAGTGGATGCAGCGCAAGCTGGGACCACGTCTTTCCCGCCTGGCACGTCCAGTCGTTGTCACTGTTTTGGATATCGTTTCGGCGCCGATTGAGCTGACGCAACGTCTTTTCTATCGTCCGAATGCGAAGCGCGACAGGCATGTTGTCGAGGATTTGCACGCCAAGTCTCGCGATATGCTGAATAAGACTTATCTCGATGCCTGCACTCAAACGTTTTACGCAGACAAGAAAGTCGGCCAGCAGCTCAATCCCAACAGGACCTACGAAAACCTGGCAGCGTGCACGTCCGGTACTTTCAAGGCGATTGGTGCTAAACATCCGCAGATGGAGTCCGCGAGCTTTCCTGGCGGGCCTTCCGTCACCGAACACCGTGCTCCTAACAGCATAAGCATTGCACGCATGTCTGATTCCCAGATCATCTCCGGACGGCCTCGTCACTTGCTGGTGCGACCGTTCAAGGGAGAGCTTGCTGCCAATGAGTTTGGTGCCACGGCTTCCGGTACATTTCTTCCTCTGGCCGGCTTCCAAAAGTGGCAGCAAGAAAATGCGCCAAACAGGACGAAAAACCAGGCATCCAAAACGGGCAATTTCCCATCTATGGAACCTGACAAGAACCCTCATGGTCTCAGGCAGTTCATGAGCACGGATGGTTAGGCTACGCAGCAGCCTGCCGGCTCTAGACTCTGGCGGCACTGATCCGGTTCGTTACGGTCTGGCGCCGATATGATCCTGAATCCTCCGGCTAGCCTATAATCGGCTGACCGGAGGATTCGCTATGGACCTACTTCGTCAACGCATATTGAACGATGGGAAACACCTGGGCAAAGGTATTCTCAAAGTGGACTCGTTCATGAACCATCAAATCGACCCGCTCTTGATGCAGGCCGTGGGTGAAGAGTTTGCCGTCAAGTTCAAACAGTTCAATCCGACACGCGTTCTGACCGCTGAGACAAGCGGTATCGCGCCGGCGCTGGCGACCGCGATGGCTCTCAAAGTGCCTCTCGTCTTCGCTCGCAAGCATAAGCCTGTGACAATGGCAGCTGAGCCCTATGTTGAATCAGCGCCTTCTCATACCAAAGGCGGGATCGTCGACTTGATCGTCTCTTCTGAATATTTAGAGTCTACTGATCGCATTCTGATAATTGATGACTTTCTTGCCAGCGCAAAAACGCTGGTTGCTCTGGCTAATTTGGTCAAAGCCAGCGGTGCAACATTGGTTGGCATTGGTGCTGTAATCGAGAAGGAATTCCAGGGTGGACGCGCGCTTCTGAAAGACATCACCGTTCCAATCGAATCACTCGCCATCATCGAAAGCATGGACGAGAAGATTGTCTTGAAAGAGAAAGCAAAAGTCTAATTCGACTGCCTAAACGTCGAAATCTGCTCCTGCCACGCTGAGAAGATGCAGAACTCGGCGGGTTGCGCTGAATTTGTCGCCGAATTTTGCGATTGCTTCCTCGCGCATTTTTGGCGCATGGCGTTTCAAGTATGTCTCTAAATTGTCTTTGCTTTCGATGATGTACTGAATCGTCCACAACTGTGAGCCGTTCGGCTCGCGGTCTTCTTCTTCGTGATTGCGGAAAAACCACTGGGCGGCCTTGAAGCCTTCGAATTTGAGCATCTGGTCGATATGACCTGGTAGCCAGCCTGCAAAAGCAAATTTTGCTTCTTCTTTGACTTCGAGATTCACTTCGTAGACAAGCATGGTTGCATAACTCCTTTCGCGATTAATTCCATGGATTTGAGAACTTGCTTGTGCGGCAGTCCGCCGAAATTGTTGATTGCCAGGAAATTCGTCAGTCCGGCTTGCCGGTATTGCCGTGCGACGCGGAGAACTTCATCGGCGTCACCAAAGGCGACCAGATCCTTTTCTATAAGTTCGTCTATCGGACGTTGCTTGGCGTACAGTCTAGTGCGCACATAGCGCTCCATCGCTTCTTCACACTCTTTGCGCGCTTGCGCGGTTGTCGCTGCGCAGTGGGTGTGCAGACCAAAGGAGATTTCTATCTGTTTGGCGTCGCCTCCGGCCGCCAAAAAGGCTTCTCGATACTTGCCTGTCGTGCAGGCGAGCTCCTCTAATTTTTCGGTCGTAGCATAGGGAATCATCATCATTGGCAACTTCTGCGTACCGACGAAAGGGGCGACCTCATTGCGCAACGCCGCTATATGGATACGCGGTTCTTTCTGAATCGGCACCACATTCAGTTGCACATCATGGCAGTTGTAAAACTTGCCGATGTGGGAAAATCTCTCTCCCGTCCAGGCTTTTCGTAGTATCGCTAAACTCTCGTCAAAGCGTTCCCGCTTGTCTTTCGGGTCGAGATTGAAACCTGCGAATTCGTGAGCGAGATAGCCCGAACCGGCCCCCAGTTCCAATCGACCATTAGACAAGATATCTACCATCGCCAGATCTTCTGCAGCCCGAAGCGGATTGTCGAACGGCAGCACAACGACTGCACATCCAAGTTTTATACGCTTGGTTCGTTGCGCGGCAGCAGCCATCCAAATGGCCGGACGAGGAATGGCGCCATACTCGTGGAAGTGATGTTCGGCAATCCAAAAGGAATCAAAACCGAGAGCTTCAGCCGCTTCGACTTGCTCCAGCAATTCTTCGTAAAAGCTGCCGACATCTCGCTTAAGTTCTTTTGGATAGTGATCGACGACCGAAAAAATTCCGAATTTCAAAGTCGTATCTCATGGTTTTGGGAAGCTTTGATAATACAGGAAAAGCGAAGGGGCGACTGCTGTTGGCGTCGCCCCTTCTTCCCCTTGAAAAAGTTTGTAGAAGCCAAAAAGCGCTTGAGTTTCGGATCGTTAAATCCGAAACCCCAGCTTCCCCTTCACACATTCTCGAACGCGTTGTCTCTTGCGTTCTGTACTCATAATAGGAACCCCTTGTTGCAGTTTTGTTGCAGCCAAGATGATGCAGAAAAGTGATTTACACCGGTTTTCAAGAGTTGCAAAATCCCACCGGGTGGACTATTCCGGCGTTCACTTCCAATTTGTCTGCTTTACATTTCGAGAAAGCAGAAGTCTAGTAGGTCATATCGATTTTGATCTTTGTGCCGACGGCAGGGCAGGCGAATTCTTCCCAGGCTGAGCCGCCGCGCTTGAACAATTCCCAAAAGCGCCTGTCGTGACCTGAGCTGCCTGGGGCGAATGCCAGGTCTCCCTCCATAACATTGAAGCTGCCGGCGGCTACCGTTGCAGCCCGGATAATGGAGCCGATTGTAATTTTGATGCGCTGCCCGTCTTTGAGCTCAGCAAGCACAGGATGCCCTTCTCGGTAAGTTGTTTTCATATTTCCGAATGAGTCTTTATAGCCGATTACTTCCTTTGGCTCTTCCGGGATGACCTTATGCGGCTCCAGTTTGTGCACCAGAAAGGAGAAATCCGATTTGACTGCCTGGGCGATTATGCGCGGGAAGAAGTCCCGTGAGCGAAACTGGCTGCCGAATTCCTCTGCATCAGTGCTCCACAATTCCAGAATTTCGTCGCGGATGAATGACATGGAATATCCGCTGTTGACGGCGATAACATGCACTCCATTCTTGAGGCTGGCGTAGAGTAAACCTTCCCCTTCGTTGTCTTGGCGCGCTTCTTTGACATCTTTGCGCGGTGCACAATTAGCGAAAATGGTTAGGCTGTCCGGTTTCAAGCCTGTCGTCGCACAGCTCAGCTGTCCAACGATGAACCCTGTACTGACCGTATCGAAAGAGTTCACTGCAGTCATGTGCAGCGGAACATCCTCTGTAAGCTTGGCTTTGAATGCTGAATATACTTCGGCCCAGGCTAAGTCGCCGGGAGCGTAATCACAGATGACGTGCAAATAGCTGGTCATAGATTCCTTTGAATCCTCAGGTTTCAGAAACTCTGGTAAGTCATGGTGCGCTCCGATCTACCGAGCGCTCTAAAGAGTATAGATGAAACTTCAACTACGTTGGTAATACGCAGCGGTGGTTCTCAAGATGGCGCGCTATTGGCGTTCTTCCCGATTCTTCCCTGTCCCTGCCGGGAGCGCTTCTACTTGTTATTATGTGTTGCTTCTGGGACCCATTTAGCGAAGTCAAATTCAGTGGCGGGAATTACAGCTTGCGAAAAATATTGAATGCTGTCTGGTCATTCCCGCTTTCGCGAATGTTCACCTTTCTGGTGATTCTCTTTCTTGTCATCATAATCTTCGAGCCCATCCTGGTTTCAACGCTCGGCAAAGCCGGCGTCTCGATTGCGCTTGTCGTCTTCCTTTGGACGGAAGTTTGGCATTTGGCCATCAGTTTTGCTCTGGTCGTCTTATTCGCAAAAAAAGTCGAGCACGGAAAGCTGAGCGACTTCGGATTCAGTCCCCAAAATTTTGCACTCGAATTCTCTGGCGGAGCGGTTTTTGGAGCGCTTATGGTCGCGGGCGCCGTAGCGGTCATGTACCTGATGGGCATTTACAAACCCATTTCGCACTCAAACGGTTCTGAGTTGCCGCTCGCCGCCGGCACCTTATTATTCGCTGCGGCAACCGAAGAGCTGATTTTTCGCTCTTACGCCTTCAACATACTGGAGAAACATTGGGGGACCATAGCAGCTGTCATCGTCTCTTCGGCGGCGTTCGGTTTTGCCCATATGCTCAATGACGCCGGCGGCGCATCGGTTGATAGCAAAGTGTTATTTTGTACTTTTCTTTCTCTGGAAGCCGGGGTTTCTCTGGCTGCTTGTTACGTTTTTACCCGCCGCTTGTGGATGCCCATCGGCGCGCACTGGATGTGGAATTTCTTTGAGGGACCGGTGTTTGGAACTCATGTTTCGGGAGCGGACTTCGGGCAAAGCTATGTGTCTGCCACCATGGAAGGTCCGGTATTGCTGACCGGCGGGAAATTCGGTCCGGAAGGAAGCGTATTTTGTCTCTTGATAGGCACCATAAGCGGTGTCATACTTCTCTATCTGTCGGCTAAACGAAATAATCTTGTCTCCTATGCCGAGGCGCAAAAACGACTTGCCGAACGAGCTTTGTCCGAAAAAATTGCCGCGTAGACATCTGCCGGATTGGAAAGGAAACCGATGACTGAATTATCAAGTGAATCAAAGGAATTGAAATCTTCGGACAGCATT
>JAIETE010000137.1 GCA_019745505.1 Candidatus Obscuribacterales bacterium
ACGCTTGCCTCTCGGCTTCTTTGGACGCGAGTGCGATTCTCGCCGCCTCCACCATTTACTTTTCAGATAGCGCTCTAAGCAATATTGGTGCACGCTTTTGACATTCTCAATAAGGGAGGATGTGCGCAAGTGGTGCCTCTTTTCCGCGCGTAAATTCATTTTGTGAAATCACTCTGTGTCCTCTCGAATTGTTTCGGCGAACACTGCGAACCGCAGTAGTGATTGCTCCTACCGAGACCTTAAACGCCAGGATGTGCGGCTATAATTTTGGTAGCTGGACGGAGTTTATGATCTTAGTTGCCATTAAATCTGTGCATTTGCAGCAGCTCTTAATCGGAGAGCTCTTCGAGCTGGGTTATCTTGCTCACACAGTAAATAGTGGTGAAGCTGTTTTAGAAGCTGTCCGGTTGGCTCAGTATCAACTCATCATATTGGACCTTTCCTTATCTAGCGGAACGTACAAGCGCTATCGACAGGCTCTTCAGGATTTGCAGCAGCTGAAATCAGCTTCCCTTGAGAGCTCGACAAGTGATTTTACAGAAAGCCTGAATGCCCGAACGCTTGAAGAATTGAAGATTGCTGATCGGGTCGCGACGGCAGCCGATGGCGAGTTAGTTTGTGAAATTCGTCAATTTGAGCAGTCGAGTCACAAATCTAGTGTTCCAATTATCGGAATTCCCGCAGCCGGCACTACGCTTGATGAACCTACAAAGCGTCGGTCTGGAATTGATGATTTCATCAGCAGAGAGAAGCTTCTGCAAGGAGCCGAAAGACAGGAAGCTCTTCGCAGTCTTACTAAGCAGTGGATTCAGCAGTCCTGAGTCGCTTTCTGTTCACTTATCACCAGTCTCGTCGCTTGACTCATTAGTGGAAGCGTAATTGCATACGGCAGAGCGAAGAATCCACTGGTGAGTAGTATGCCCTTTGGGAAACTTAGAAGTGCCTGACCAGAAAGCCTCAGAATTAAAGGCATGTCAAGATATCGATGGCGGTGCATTTTTTTTGCTTCGATTTCGAGTACTTCGCGCATGTCTGAAGGAGTGTTGTCTGTATATGTGCTCGACGTGATCGCTCGAGATATGCACTGCATATAGTATCGCTTGATAGTATCAGCCGCTGGAAACCATTCGATGCCGAATGGCCTGACATTGGGTCTCCATGCGGCAATGCGTCGGATATTTCTTGGATTAATGTGGTGCACGAGCTGCATAAAAAATGCGTTCAGTTTCGTGAGCATCACACTATTGACGATATAATTGGTTCTTGCAGATAGCTATTTGCAGGAGAACTCATGGTCGAAACTTACGAGCATTTGCCTTTCGGCAGCGTCGAATTCGCAGAGAATCCCGAGCCGCGTTGTCCTTGCATATTGTTATTGGACACATCCAAGTCGATGAAAGGCACTCGTATTCAGCAGCTAAACGAAGGCCTGGCTGTTTTTAAAAAGCAGCTGGCTGAAGACAGTCTCGCCATGAAACGGGTGGAGCTTGCTGTAATAACTTTCGGACCTGTAAAAGTCGAAACAGACTTCCAATCGGCTTCAAATTATCATCCCAAAGAGTTGAAACCAGACGGTGTGACGCCGATCGGTTCGGCTATCGAGAAAGCGATTCGTATGCTTCGCGAGCGTAAGGATCGCTACAAAGCGAACGGCATCGCTTACTACCGCCCGTGGATCTTTTTGATCACCGACGGAAGTCCGACCGACTATTGGGATAATGCAAAACGTTTGATCAAGGAAGGCGAGGAAAAGAAGGAATTTATTTTCTACGCCGTCGGCGTTGAGTCTGCTGACATGAAAGTTCTAAACAAGTTATCGGTCAGAACTCCACTCAAACTCAAAGGTCTTGCCTTCAAAGAACTCTTCGCCTGGCTATCGCACTCACTCAGTTCGGTGTCACGCTCGAATCCAGGTGACAGTGTGCCATTGACTAACCCGGTAGCTCCGGAGGGATGGGCTGTCGTAAGTTGAATGCGACAAGCTGGACATGGGTTGCAGCTGCAGCGCGCGGCACGGCGCACGCGAGAATGGACGCTCGTCTTCAAGATGCTTACAAATGCTGTTTCATAGAAAATAGCGAGAATCTTTTTGCCATTGTTTCGGATGGCGCAGGTAGCGCCGTCAGGGGTGGCGAAGGTGCATCACTGGCGTGCAGAACTTTGAGTTCTCTTGTCCGCACCCATTATGCACACAACAGATTTGCTCCATCGGATGAAACGATCCGTTCGTGGATTGACATTGTTAGAGCGCGAATCAGCGAAGCAGCGCAAAACCGCGGGCTGAAGCCGCGAGATTTCGCGGCTACTATTGTTTGCGCGCTCTCTTATAAAGGTGGATCGACGTTCATTCACATTGGCGATGGATGCGCGGTCTACAAAGCTAAGAATTCAGATGAATGGGTTTGCGCAAGTTGGCCGCATAACGGCGAATATGCTTCGACCACGAGTTTCATTACGGATTTTCCGGAACCAAATGTTCGTATCTCTAGAGTAAATGTTCAAATCGATGTGCTGTGTCTGCTCACCGATGGGCTTGAGCGGCTGGCCTTGGAGATCTCAGCACAGCGTCCGCACCGAGCTTTTTTCGACGGATTGCTGCGTCCGCTATCTGCCAGCAAAATGATCGGGCGCGACTCGTCTTTATCTCAGCAGCTCGCAAAATATCTCGACAGCAGTCCTATTAATGCTCGCACCGATGACGACAAGGCGATCATACTGGCGGTGCGCAAATGATGGAACTTGTTGTAGCAGGACAAGCTGTCAGACTCGGGCAGCGTATTGGAAAGGGCGGCGAGGGCGAAGTCTACAAAGTAGAAGGCCTCGATTGCGCGGCGAAAGTCTACACGCTGAATGACAAAGCAAATAGAGAGCAGAAAATTGCAGCGATGATTCGTTCGCTGTCGCAGTTCAATTCGCAGTATGCTGCGTTTCCTCTGGCAATTGCTCACCAGAAAGATGGACGCTTCGCTGGTTTCTTAATGAACTTGGTGAGCGGCCGCAAGGCGCTCCACGAGCTCTATTCGCCGGCCGCGCGTAAGAAAACATTCCCGCATGCCGATTATCGTTTTCTCGTTAGAGCTGCGATCAATGTAGCGCGCGCGGTTGCGTCTGTGCACGCTGCGAATTGCGTGATCGGCGACATCAACCATTCCGGAATTTTGATTTCTGATACCGCTGAAGCAACGCTGATTGACGCGGACAGTTTCCAGATCGTTGATGGTCCGCGGCATTATCTGTGCCGTGTCGGAGTTCCTGAATACACGCCGCCTGAATTGCAAGGCAAGAAGTTAGGGGAAGTTCTCAGAACTGTCGATCATGATGCATTTGGACTTGCAGTCATCATCTTCCAGTTGCTCTGTATGGGTCGCCATCCATTCTCCGGCGCCTACTCATCAGGAGAGATGCCGATCGAGCGAGCGATTCGAGAGTACCGTTTCGTTTACAGCGCAAAGCGGTCGGTCGGAATGTCGCCACCGCCTGGATCCGTTGATTTCGGAGTTTTCCCTGTTGATGTGCGCGAGTCTTTCGATGCTGCGTTTGGACCGGGCACGAAGCGTCCTTCAGCTCAACATTGGGTTCAGGTGCTTACGTCGCTCGAGAGGTCGTTGCTGCGATGCTCCGTACACGAGTTGCACTTCTTCCCGAACGGTGCGACCGCATGTCCTTGGTGCAAGATGGAGCAGCACCACGGCATCTCGCTTTTCCTTCGCCCTCTTTATAAAACCACAGATTCTACGCCAGTTTTCTTCGATATCAAAGCGGCTTGGGCGGCAATAGAAGCTGTTGCGATTCCGACGCCGAAACAGCTAGAACCACAGTTCGTCGACATCGACCTGCCGCAGGTAAGCGCCAAGATTCTCAATTGGAGAAGTCATCGCAATCTTACTGCGACATTGATACTTGTGCTGGCTGGCGTGATGGCGATCATCGCCCCTACAGCTTGGTTGATTTGGCTTAGTATCGCAGTAGCAGGTGTGTATAAGTTCACTCGTCGTTTTCCTTATACGAAGCAGCTTCGAAAGCAGTACGAAAAAGTACAGTCTGAGCTGGAACAGTGTAAAGCTGAATGGCGAAAGAACACCGGTGTAGAAGAACTTCTGAAAATTCGAGCTTCTCTTGAAAGAGCAAAAACTGTTCTGGAACAATTGCCGGAAGAGCTGAAAGTGCGTGTTAACGATTACATGCAAAATCGGCGTGCATTGCATCTGCGTGACTACTTGGAGCAGTTCCAAATTCAAGAGGCAAAAATTTACAAGGTTGGTGCTGCGAAGAAAGCGGCGTTGATCTCGTTCGGTATAGAAACTGCTGCTGATGTCACGCTCGAGAAGGTCTTGCAAGTGAACGGTTTCGGGCCGGTGAATTCGCAGCAGTTAGTGAAGTGGCGCGAAGATATAGAATCAAAGTTTGAATACAGCGCGAAGAGAAACCATGTAGACATTCAGTTCAAGCAAACGATTGAAGCTGATATCGAAGCGAAAGCTAGAGTTGTGCGCAAACAACTAAGCAATGGTGCGCAAATTTTGTCGGACGCAGTTGAAAATTTGAAAAATCGTTCAACGACACCTGATTCTAAGATGAGAAGGTTGCATCGAGAATTGATTCAACTCACGGTGGATTTGAAATATTTGAAGGAGCGTCCGCCGGTTTCTAACGCATCATGGAGAACCGCAAGACCAAACTGCCCTGAATGCAACGGGCGCATGATCAGGCGCGTGCTGAAAAGCGGCCCGAACGCTGGGAAGAATTTCTGGGGTTGCCATCGCTATCCAAAATGCAAAGGCGTGCAGAATGCATAGGATTCAACCTGCAGTCTATTCTGGCTTTTCGTGCGCTGATTCGTCGAAAACAAAGTTCTTTCCGTCGAATCGATAGGTAAGAAATCGGCCTGTTGCTCCGCCCTCTTTTACGGTGATCGGAATGAGCAAGGTTTTGTTCTGCTCTTTGAATTTGATCAAACCATTTTCATTCCACTCGACCTCAGTTGCAGGAACATCGATAGTCTTAAGCAGCTTAGTTTTCGTTTTGAAAAATGGCGTTTCGACTAATTTATTTCCTTCAATGGTGTAAGCCGTGATGCCATCTTTATGAATCGGATGCGAGTAGATAGCTCGGTAAGTCGGCATGTATACGGTTTTACCGTCCTTGGTCACCACGCTATGAAGATCATGGTAGAAGTAGCCGGTTGCCAGATCTCCATCACCTTTTCCGGGAGGATTGAGGTCAAGCCAACGAGCGCCTTGCGGTGTCTTCCATTGAACGAAATCATGGAAGAAGTGCATGGAGCCACCGGTTTCGCTGTCCCAAGAATAGAAACACACGTTTCCGTCACTGGAGGCAAGTTTTGTCAGGTTGGCTTCTTTCGCCTTTGGCAGGGATGCTGTGATTAATTTCGGATTCGATAAAACACTCTTGAGATATTTGACGAGCTTTTGGTTGGCATTCGCTCCCTGGTCACCGGGGTTTTCAGCGCCTTTGTTCACTATCGTCAAAAGCTGGGCGATTTTGCTATCTATTTCACCAATGCTTGGCTCCGTTTTTTTCGGTATAGCCTCGGCTTTTGCGGCTATCAGTATGAACAGCGCTAGCAATAGTAGAAAAAAGACTCGTTTCACAACGTCGCCCCCTCAATCTGTTGTCAGAAAGTATTCTATCGTCTTTCCTCTGGCAGAATACTTTGTAAAACGGGCAATGACTCGAGAATCCAGGAATTATCTGCCAACCATATCCTTAGCTCTTTTGAAGAGCTTGTTGCACTCTGACTCCAGCACGCCGCCTATGATGGCGCATTTTCCGTAGCGTGACGCGTCGATCACTGTTTGGGCTCTTATGTCAATCTGCCCGAAGTCACAACTTTGCAAGAATGGCATGGAACTGCCATAAACTACAAGTGGCATCTTCGTCCAGATGATCGCAGATTGGCACATGGGACATGACTCACCGGTCGTGTACAGCGCAACTTCGCGCCAGTCGAATCCTCTGTCGCTATCAGGGCAATTGTATATGGCGGTCATCTCGCCATGCCAGATCGGATTTTTTTCGACGCGAACCCAGCCTTCTGCAACGACTTTCTCTGTCTTTATGTTAATGACTACAGCGCCAAATGGACAGTTGGGCACTTTCTGCGCTTGCTCAATCGCCAAACGCATAAACTTCTCGTGATCGAGATGGTCGAACGATTTTTTGTCCACTGCAGATGCCTCTGATTTAGAATTGACTGCCAGTACTGTTGCGGCTCCGGACAACAATACTGCGCGCCGACTGATCTTGTTTTTCATAGTTGGTTATACTTCTCCATCTGAGTCAAACTCCAACGCCTTGAGCAAGTAAGCTTTTAAGGGCTTATCGATCAAATAGCCGACTTCTTCTCTCTTGAAAGATTTGCGCGCAACGTCCAATGCATCTAGATAGGCGTCTTCAGCCTTTTCACTTGCATAGTCTCCGCGACCAAGCCACATTAGCGCTGTGAGTTCGATTACTTGCTCATCTGACAACGAATTCAAAACATCGAGTAATGTCTTCTTTGGGGTTTCATCGTTTGGAGTTGGTTGATTTGTCACAAGCTTCTGAAACATCAAACGCTCAGAATTTCTTGATTGGTCAGAGAGTTTGATGATCTCGAGTACGATTTCCGCGTCCAAAGTTTTTGTGAGTTTTAGAATGCTCATTAGTTCAGTGTGTGAATTATTCGTTGGAATGTCTTACTTTTCCACCAAGCTATGGAAATTCGGTCATTTAATGCCGGCCTTTTTTCTGTCGTTCTTAAGCGTTTTGAGAATACTGACAAGATTTTCGTTTGGTTCCTTTGACCCAGGATAGTGAAAGTTGACAAATTTACATTTGCCGTTTTGGAACGCGACCTCAGACAGGATGCGGGAATGATCTGTCCTGTTTCCCCCGCTGCCGTCGACTTGGACAAGATAGTTAGTGCCTTTTCTGGTGACTTTTGTTGCCACATATTTTGCAAACGGCTCGGCATTTGTGTCCAAAAAGGGGTCGAAGTCCAGACCCACAATTTCGCCACTGACCTTTTGCGATGCGGCATAGTCATCATTGAGTTGCTTGAGCAGTTCAGGACTGAATGCGCTCGCTCTGCGTTTGTAAGCCCGATCAGAATCGGGTTGAGTCAAATACCACTTGTAGAATGATTGCACAAAGGTTCGGCACGACTTTTCCGGGTTGTTTGCGTCTGCGGCTTGTACCGCTAAGATTGACGCTGCTAACCAGAGTACAGCAGAGAAGAGCGTCATTGGGGGCAGACGATTTGATTGCATATCAGTTCTCCAGCAAACTCCAACGCCAATTAGAAAGTCACTCCGGTTGACGATCCAGATATGATTGCAAAATTACTGCTGCAGCTTCCATATCTATAAGATCTCTGTTTCTTCCCGTATCGATTCCGCGCTCTACTAAACGCTCCGTCGCTGTGAATGAGCTAAGGCGCTCATCTTCGAAATGGACAGGCAATCGTGTTTCGCGCGCGATTTTTTTTGCAAACGATCTAACTTTTGCGGCTTGCTCGCCTTCAGTGCCATCCATGTTTTTTGGCAAGCCGACTATGACTGCAGCTACTTCATGATCTTCCGCGAGCTTCGCAACTCGTGCGACGTCAATTTTGGAATTCTTACGTTGGATTGTTTCCACTGGTGTAACCAGCATTTTTGTAACATCGCAGACCGCAACACCAATCCGCTTGTCTCCAACATCAAGTGCTAATAAACGCGACCGTTCTATCATCGTTGCTAGTGTGACCATTCCGATGGTGCGTATCTTCGCAGCTTTCTCACAAAGGACGGGTCGACCATGCATACTCCATTTTCGCAGCCGCTGGAAGCAACTGTGGCGAGCAGATTCTTGTCGTCCGGCATCAGTGGAAGAACGAGTAGTCCTGTTTGCAATATTCGCGTCGTGCTATTGCTTGTTGCGGAGACTATGGTATCTAAGACTTGCGCTGCAATACCGGGGTCGAACCAGACCGTACCCAGCCTAAGGCTCCGAATTGCCATTTCCAGACCTTTGTCGTTGTCCTTGAGGACATAACCATCGGCGCCGGCATCCATCGCCGCGAAAATGTCTTCCGGTTTGTTGTTAGCGGTCGAAATCAGCACTCGCACACTTGGATGCAACTTTCGGATTTGCCGTGTCAGCTCGATACCATCAATATTTTGCGCCGGCAGATTCAGAAGGACCACATCGACGGTTTTGTTGGCGAGACTCTGCAGAGTTTCCTCTTGTGAGCTGGCTTCCGCTGAAACAGCAATGCCCTGGAGATCCGCTAAAACTGTCTGAATGCCTCGACTACTGCCGTCGTTGCTCAGTACATTTACAACTTGAATTGGTGCTGCAGGTGCCATTAATCATCCAGGCCGCCGGGTTCGATAAAGTATATGCCACGTTGCTGGGTCGTGTAAAATCTCGTAAGTCTTTCGACAACTGTCATGAGCATGGGGAATGTGGCGATGAATGCCAATAAGGCGCTTTGGGAAAAGGGAAATTTCTCGCGAATTGCCGAAAGCATGAGGGAGAGCGGCGCGACTGTAGTTAAGAGTCTCGCTATTACCAAAGGGCTAAAGGTTCTGGACTTGGGCTGTGGAGACGGGACCACGGCGATACCTATGGCTGAGTTGGGCGCTGAAGTTTTGGGCGTAGATATTGCCAGCAATCTCGTTGCTGAAGCAACGAGACGAGCAGGCGAGCTTGGTCTCTCGAGCTGCAGCTTTCAGGAAGGCGATGCTTGCGATCTGCTGGGCTTGCAAGACGATTCCTTTGACTTGGTCATATCGATGTTTGGGGCAATGTTCGCTCCAAAGCCATTGGCTGTCGCCAAGGAAATGATACGAGTCGCCAAGCCGGGTGGTCGAATTGTCATGGGTAACTGGATTCCTAACGATCCCACACTCGTCGCTCAAATCCTGAGAATCTGTTCCGCCTATACGCCTCCTCCTCCTGAGGGTTTCGTCAGTCCAATGAAGTGGGGGGACGAGAGCGAAGCAGTTGAGCGCTTCACGGTCGCAGGTGCAGCGCGCGAGAAGATTGCTTTTGTCAAAGACACTTACACATTCAACTATCCGGGCACGCCTTCTGAATTTCTTCAAGCTTTCAAAATGTACTATGGTCCCACTATGAATGCGTTCGAAGCAGCGGAAAAAAGTGGCAGAGCTGCTGATCTGCATGATGAGTTGGATGCTTTGTTCACCAGTCAAAATCAGGGCGGCAGCCATGGTACGACTTCAATTCCTGCCACCTTCTTGCGGGTAACCGTAACTGCCTGATCGTCTCTTGAGTTTGATCGATTTTTGGATCTTTGCGCGGCAAGCACCCTTACATAAAGAAGCTAGAATGACCTTTGGATTGGAAACTCTGACATGAAGAAACTTCTGAACACCAAGCTCATCGTATCGATTACGTTGTCTTTAGCGTTTTTGCCATTGCAGTGTGCAAGTGCTGCCGAAGAATCAGACTTGGATATCGCCGGTACTCCAATCAAAGATAAATGGGCTCTATTGGTCGGTATCAGCAAGTTTCAGAATTCATCGATGAATTTGAAATATGCTGCTAAAGATGCCGCCGATTTTCGCGATTTTCTTGTCAGCAAGTGTAATTTCGCCCCTGATCACATCAAGCTCGTCACGGACGAAGGCGCCACCAAAGACAGAATTCTCGACATACTCGGAGATAGCTGGTTGCCCCGAGTCGCTCTTCCTGAAGATTTGGTGCTGATATTCATTTCGAGTCATGGCAGTCCTTCATCCATGGACGTGGCGGGAGTAAATTATTTGGTTGCTCACGATACCAATCCTGACAAACTTTTCACGACCGGAATTCCGATTCAACATCTTGCTGCCACAATCAAAGAGAGAGTGCACAGTAATCGCGTTCTCGTCATACTGGATGCTTGCCATTCGGGAGGCGCTGCTGAGGCTAGTAAAGGCATAAGACGTGTGGGCAATGTTGACGCTGCAGCTGTTGCACAGGGAGCCGGCTCGATTGTGATCTGCTCAAGTTCCAAGAGCGAATCGTCTTGGGAGGCAAAAAACAAGCCTAACGGGGTTTTTACGAGCGCCTTGATGGAAAGTCTTAAGGCTGGCGGTTCAACTACGAAACTGCGTGACGCGTTCAATCTCTTGAAGGATAAGGTGCAGCAGCAGGTTGTCTCCGAAAGAGGGGTAACCCAAACACCAGTACTGGAAGCAACTAAATGGAAGGGTGAAGATTTGATACTGGCAGCGGTGCCGACGGCTCCTCGACCGGCTCCAAAAATCGATGACGAACCTGCTCCCCCGGTGCGTGCTTCTTCTTCTTCCTCAGAGAAGACACAGTCGGTTGGAAAAGCGTCTCAGGGAACGATCCCCGACATTGCCGGCGATTTTGCCGGAACCAATGGTTTTACCTATCATTATTGGCAAAAGGGGCGGTCTTGCGGTTGGGCGATGCCTCTTCTCGGAATGACTGGCTCTGGAGAGATTTCTGCCGATGGAAAGAAAATGGAATCTAAATGGTGGGGAACAGTAAGCGGAACCTGTGGTGTCGATCTTGAGGTCGACCAGGATGGAAAAGTCGTCAAAATGAATTGCGATAATGGAACGATATTGACGCGAGTCAACTACGGCAAGTGAATTGCAGCGGTGCCGGCAACTTGCACCAAATCAATTTCGCCTTCATGCATTCTGATACGCACAAAAATGCTGCTCTTTTTGCCCATCGCTTCGCCTTGCACAATTTCGAATTCGTTGAGCTTCTCTGACAAATAACCGTTGTGTGTGAGATACGCACCGAATGCCCCGGCGGCAGCACCAGTGGCTGGATCTTCCGGAATCCCAATGGTTGGGCAAAAATTTCTTGCATAGAACAGCTTTGGACTATCTGCGAAAAAGACATGCGCTGTCGCCGCGCCGCAATTAGTGAGAATCTTCGACAGCCGTTCTGCATCGTATGAAATGCCGTCCAAAGTATGTTTTGATTGAACTGGTACCATCAAGTGCCAATTTCCTGTGTTGGATAGCCCAAGGGGTAAGGTCTGATGCAAGTCTACTTCTTGTATGTTCAAAGCGTGCGCAACTTCCTTTGTGCTAACCTGTGGCGAACGAAATTCCGGTGCACGCTGCGTCATCGTGACAAAAGTTCTTCCGTTTTTCTTCTCGATAGCTACCGGAAGGATGCCTGCTTTTGTTTCTTGAGTGATGTTGCAAATGCCTGAGTCGATGTTCAGTTTCCCAAGCTCCGCCATCATGTAAAAGGTGGCAATGGTAGCATGTCCGCAGAAATCGATTTGTGACTTTGGCGTATAGAATTCAACGTTGAAATCCGCATTTTTGCTATGGGAAACAAAGGCTGTTTCTGATGCTCCGATTTCGTAGGCTAATTGCTGCCTCTCTTTGGCACTGAGCTGGTCCGCTTCGAGTACTACACCGGCACGGTTTCCCTCAAATCTATTGGTGGTGAAAGCATCAACCATGTAGGCTTTCATGGCAATTCTCCTTTTCTTTGATTCTCAAGTTTATGTTGATTTCGCGACCGGTTTAGTTCGATTCCGAACGCACATCCAGTTTCATTACTAGATCTACTCTCGAATACTTGGATTTGTGTTCTGATGAAACTGGTTTGAAACCAGTCTTCTTGTAGAGCTGCACAGCAGCCGCGAGCTTTGTATTAGTTTCGAGTGACACGCAAGTTGCGCCCAAAAGCTTGGCGCGTTCTATGCAAGCGAGAAGGAGTTTTTTTCCAAGACCGAGTCCTTGGAAGTTCTCTGAAACAGCCATTTTTGCAATCTCGTAGGTTGAGTCGTCTAGTTTCAGGAGTGCACACGTTCCCGCGATCTTATCGCCAAGACGAATAAATAGAACTGCTCCGCCGTTAGCGATGATGCGTTCGGGATTCGAGAGGACTTCTCTATCTTCGTCCTCGATAAAAAAGAATTTCTTGATCCAGGCTTCGTTGAGTTTACGGAAGTCATCTTTATAGACTGGCTCAAAATCAACGATTTCTATCTTTTGACTTGTGATTGCGCTGTTTTGCGTGAACCTACTTAGCAGGCTCTTCTTATCTAGCGATGACTCCAAAGCTTCAATTGCCGGAATTAGATCGTGACCGCTTTCTTCCATTGTTTCTGATACAGACATGCGAATGATCCTCCACGATTCTGTAAGTTCTCTGTGTAGCTTCTGACCTCTTTTAGAGAGAGACAGGATGCGCTTTCTCTTGTCCTTTGCGTCTGACTCGGCAACAATCATTCCTCCCGACAAGAGTTCTTGTGCAATTTGGTTAACCGCAGGGTGGGTCACACCAATTGCTTTTGCAATTTCAACTATGGATGCTTCCTTTTTGCTGGCCAGTAAATGAAAAATCGGAAACCAGCGTGGGTCGAACTCAATATTTTGCGCTGCATAAATAGAAGCGACCTCCTGGCTGATTCGGTCCGAGAGGCGCCTAAGGCGACTACCTAGGGCAAGTCCACCTAGTTCTTCCAAATAGTCCATAGTGCACTCCTGTGCGCCGCTTCACGGAAATATGTAAGCACTTACGTAAGTGCTTACATATTAAAACCCGGCGGTCTTTCTCTGTCAAGTGACAATGGCAAAATGTTGTCTGTCCCGAAACAACCAAACCTACTTATAGATGGAAAGCTGGGATGATGAGAGACTAGACTCTCGAACTTTTTCGGGTTGTTTGAGCCTATTGGAGAATTCGTTGAGCGCAGTCCTCAAAAAACTTGACCTCAAACTGCCTATTATCCAAGCCCCGATGGCGGGCGTCTCGACTCCTGCCATGGCTGCGGCGGTTTCCAACGCCGGTGCGTTGGGTTCTATCGGCGTGGGGGCTGTGGATGCTGCAGGGGCTCGAGAGATGATATTCGCGACTCAGAAGCTCACTGACCGACCATTCAATGTAAATGTGTTTTGCCACAAGCCTGCTGAAGCTGATTCGAAACGAGAAACGGCATGGTTGTCCCGTTTGGCGCCGGAGTTTGCCAACTTCAACGCACAGCCTCCCAGTAAATTGCAGGAGATTTACAAAAGTTTTGTCGAAGATGATGCGATGCTCGATCTGTTTTTGGAGTTGTGTCCTAAGGTTGTGAGTTTTCACTTTGGTTTGCCGTCACAGACCAAGATTGATCGTCTCAAAGAAGCTGGAATAGTGCTCTTCGGCAGCGCTACGAATTTGAGTGAAGCAAAGCAATTAGAGAACGCCGGATTAGATGCGGTGGTGGCACAAGGCTACGAGGCGGGTGGTCATCGTGGAATATTCGATCCATCTGCGACTGATGACTGTTTAGGTTTGGCTGCGTTGGTACGTGTTCTGGTGTCGAATGTAAAGGTTCCCATCATAGCTGCGGGCGGTATTATGGATGGTGCTGGCATCGTGGCGTTTCTCAATCTCGGAGCCCAAGCATGTCAGCTCGGTACTGCATTTATTGATTGTCCCGAGTCGTCTGCAGACAGCTATTTCCGTGCGACTCTGCATTCAGAGTCAGCCTTTCATACCGTCATGACGAGAGTAATATCTGGTCGTCCGGCAAGATGTCTGGCGAATTCATTTACTGCCCTTGGGCGCGACATTGATCCAACTGAAGTTCCGGACTATCCGATTGCTTACGATGCAGGGAAGGCTTTGAATGCGGCAGCCAAAAGTGCCGGAGAAGGTGGCTATGGCGCTCAGTGGGCGGGACAAGGAGCACCGTTGGCGCGCAGCTTACCTGCAGCCGAATTAATCGCCCAGCTTGGGAAGGAAATGGAAAAGGCTCAATGACCGTTCTTATTTGACGTCTATCATTCCGACCCATGTCGGGTAGAACGCGACAGCCCCATCTTTCGGAACTTCATAGCCGATGCCGCAGATTAGGCGCTGACCCTTTTCAATTTTGAATTCGGGCGTTATCGCATACTGTAATTGCTTCGTTGTATATGGCAGTCTAAATACTTTGCCTTGTCCCGCGATAACTTGAACCGCGGTTTTCTCGCTTGCCAGCTCTTTTATCTCTTGGAACTTGTAATCACTAGTGTCCAAAGTAAAGCCCGGCCCTTCTTTCATCTCGTAGATAAGTTTCTGAGTTCCGGGCACCTCCAATTGGACGTGCGCCAGATCCGCCTTTATCACTGGAAGGGCGCCTTGTGCCTGCCCTCCGGACGCGTTTCCACCGGAGCAGCCGGTCGCAGCCATGCCCACCACTAATGCTGTGATTGCAGTTGCAGCAAACCTTACGAGCGACACTCGCTTAATTGAGCTTTTCGACACTTGGCTATTCTCCTCAGCTTTGTCGCGTTATCTTAAGCGATTTCGCTGGCTTCGGGAACCTTTTTTCTGACAGTTGGCGTCACTACATAAATACCTAAATTGGTTGCTCGCTGTTGCACCCCTCGCGCTACTGCGTGTTTTTATGCGCCCTGGCAAAGGACTTTATATGAACCAGCGCAGATGGAAAGGAATAGTGTGTTCCTCTACCTGTCTCTTTCTGCCTTTAGCTATTTTGCCGCAGATGAATGAGGATGGAGAGATTGTTACTATCGCCTCCTGGTATGGACCGGGCTTTCACGGGCGTAAAACAGCCTCTGGAGAGCGTTTTAATCAGAATGCGTTGACGGCGGCAAGTCGAACCCTTCCATTCGGGACAAGAGTTAAGGTCAGAAATCTCAAAAACGGGAAAACTTGCACCGTCAAGATTAACGACCGAGGTCCATTCGTAAAGGGACGTGGCATAGATTTGTCGCATGAAGCTGCACGGCGCCTTGGTATCGACGGTATAGCGAAAGTTTGCTACTCGACTGTTCCGAATTACGAATCGAAGCGCGATGTTGATAAGGATGAAACACCAAAGGCGCCCGGAGCAGACGGTGCGCTTGAAGTTGCAGTCGCGACAGGCGTGACGGAGTCGATTGAAAAACCATTGGCAATGGCCGTTGCGCCGCCACATGCGAAAGTCGAAGCTTTGAATGAACCGCCCAATCATGAGCAACCAAGGCATTTGCTGGAAGAGCAGCCGGAGCCGTTTAGAACTCAAATAGATCTCTTGCGAGCGCAACTTAAGCCGCAAACCAAGGTTGCCGTAAAGAAGGCTGCGGTCCGAAAGCAAGTGTCGAGAACTGTTGCATACTCTCGCGTTTCTAAAAAGCATGCACGATCGAGACGCTCTCCGTACATTGCTCATCGACGGTATAAATCGAAGTTTGGAAAATCAGTGGACAGACTCACCGCGCGTGCATCCCATATCTACCGAGGATTAAAGGGTATCTTCGCGATGCTCTAATGTCCAGTGTCAGACATCGTGAGCTCGCATCCAAGTCTTGTTCCCTCGGTAAAAGCAGTACAGCGGAACTTTCGTTCCGCTGCCCGCTTCTTCCCTCGAACTTTTAAGATCAATTTTTATTTCTTGATGTACTTCCCGTCTACGATGTCGAAGGACGATTCGACTTCGCCTTTCTTGTTGCGCATTTCCAGGTGGACCGGCTTACCGGTGCTGGGGCTGAAAGTCGTCAAACGTGAGCCATTCGGCGTACGCAATTCGCTGTTGAGTTTGTCACCGTTGGAGTTGTACTTAACAGTCTCGGTAGTGTTGTTATTGTTGACGAATTCTTCCTGACGGATTTTTCCTGTGCTCGAGTCGTAGGTTCTTTGCACGGTGCCCTTGGAGTTTGTTTCGATCGCAGATTTCTCGTGTCCGGTCTTCGGGTCGAAATCTATATGTCTTTCTCCCCAGGAAGTCTTCTCATCATGTTTAACGCGCTTGCCCGTAGTTTTGTCGTATGAGTAGGTGTCATCGTCATAGGTGACTCTGATATCCCCACTGTTGCCCACGCGGATTGTTTGATCGAAATTGTGGGTTACATTGCCTTTTTCGTCTCTCTCAGTAATTTCGATGTTCGTTGAAGTCTCGTATGACTCTTTCATGTTCGCTGTTTTTACTTCCAGTCTAGTCTTGCCTTTTTTGTCCAGTTCGGTATGGTCGACAAACTCGCCATTACCGGACTTGGTGGTTGTTTCTACAGATTTCAATTCGCCACTGTCATAGAAATCAATTTTGGGTAAGTTGGCATTCTGGCTTTGCTTCATGTCCCAGGCTACTTGTTTTGCCACTGCCAGCCTGTCGTCCGGGCTGAGATTTTGCAGCTCTCTTGCTAGGTTTTCTGGAAGAGCGCCGCCTTCTGCGTGTTTTTCAAATTGCTTAGCCGTTGCTACAACATCGATACCCATCTTAGAATCTCCCAATTGCGCGCCAGTTGCGCTTGCCGGTAACTGAGTGCAATTTACCGGGGAGTTGTATCCAATTTGTTTATCTGCACGAAACTTTTTGACTCTGGCTGTAAAGCTTCCCCTATGGAGGGTTTTGGGTTCTCGTCCGAGAAATGAGAGCCATGTTGAAAGATGCTGTTCTTTGCTGGAGGTAGCGTCAAAGGCGCTTGCCTCTAGATTATGCATTTGCGAAGAATTCACAGCTTACTTTCGCTGAGGACCTTTGCGCTCGACTTCGAGATCCTTGAGGACAATAGCGCGGAGTTCTTCATAGCTAGGTTTCTTTGTGGTCATAGTGATAAGCCACTGACCACCCTCATTAAAGCCATCGATTGAGTACATATGATCGTTTGGGCCAATTTCTTTGAGTTCTCTGGCTACTTGTGTGTCGGACTCTATTTCGCCCAATGTATAGCGTCTGAAAAGGGTGTCGGGTGAGCTCTTCGGCATGATACGGAAAGTCATCATCACGCCCAATTTACTTTCCGGCCTGAAATACTCCAGCGCCATGATTTTCTTATCGCCGCTGGTAAATTGTTCGCATACGAAAAACTTCTGTTCTACCTTTCCAGCATTGTTCAGCGCTATGACCTTTTCTCGGGCGTCATCACGCTCTTCAGGTAAATTCAAAGTTTGCGCGCATTGAACAATTTTTGCCCAGGCTCTCCAATTTTCAGGCTCAACCGTGGACAGCCTTCTCCACCACTCGAGCGATTCTTTTGGAAGTTCCAGTGATTGGTAGAGCTGGGCAGTATTGCTCACCTCCACGACCATTTGAGCCTTGTCGGCGCCAGGCTTGTCCCATTCTGTCTGAAAAATTGCTGCTGCTTTGTCTAGTTTGTCCCGGTCAGTGGCTTCTAGAGCTTCCCTTAGCAGCGTTTTTCCTGTCTGGAGTTGTGAGTTTGTTTCGGCCGATTGGACAGGCGATATATCCGTCGGGGATGTAAATAGCAATATCGCTAGCGCTATTGTCAGTCCGGTCCGTCGCATCGCCATCCGTCCTGTCGTCTAGCCTGTAGGATTCTCGCCCTTGTACTGTGCGGGCTCCATGATTCGCTTATCGCCGATTTCGATCATTAATTCGGCAATGCAATAGGTGTTTTCAATAAGTGCCGTGAACTGCTTGCGCATCCTGTCATCGCTTAGAAATGCGTCACCGTGCCGCATGTTCGGCACTTTCAGCTCCTCCGAGACAATGATTGCAGCCATAATGTGGCGCATTGCGTATATATCCATCTGTGCGTACTCCTTGACCGGCAGGATGTGCTAAGGGAAGCATACTCCAAAAGCATGTTTAAAATCAGCCTGGTTTCAGAAAACAAGGGCTCTGTGTTCAATGAGCCTCAGATTCTCTGCCGGCAAGAAAGCCGATTCTCCGGAACCAGGACGAACTGACTTGCTTTACGTCAGTCGATGCACCAAAGGTAGTGTCATGGTGGCGTGGCTGTCTCGACTAGAAGCCCGGTTTCCATAGACCATCGGTGACACGCTTTTCGCCCAGTTCTATCATCAGGTCGGCAATGCAGTAGGCATTCTCGATAAGAGGAGTAAACTGCCTGCGCAACCGATCTGTAGGCACAGAACCATCGTCCATGCGCATCGTTGGACCTTTGATTTCTTCAGAAGCAATCCAAGCGGCCATGATATGCCGCAAATAGTATTGGTTGGCGTCCATATTATTACGACCCGGTTGAGTGACTGGAACCAGCGCCAATCATATCAGGCAGCAAGAGAGTGAGATCGATTTTTCTTGCTAACCGTCGTTCTTTACTTCGAAATGAGTCTGTCATGGCGCTCGTTTCCATCCCAACGCTTTCACCAATGTTTCGCTCGGTCCTTGAGTACCGGCTTGGCTCCTGTATGTCCGGACCATTCGGCTAGGCAAATATTTTGCTCAAAGTCAGCCTTCGCTTGATTCCCTTTCGGCTTCGATGGCCCACTCGTCCCACGATTCGAAAAAGCATGTATCCGGCCACCCTCGATGAGTTTCGCGTGCCCATGTTAGGTGTACCTGTGCATACTTATGCTTGTGTCCTACAAGCTCAAAAAGCACATCATCCGTTGATGTGTGCCGCGCAACGGATATCGCTTGAACAAATCGAAGGGGGTGGAAAAAATTGAAAGTGATTTCTCTTGATAGTTCTTGCTCGAGGCCTGGTTCGCATCGTTTCCAGTATTTTGGCAAAGCGGCTTGAGGTTGTCCATAAATCTGCCGCCTCAACCACTCTTCATTATGTTCGCTATCGCTGTGATGCTTAAAGTCGACGGGCTTGAACGTGTAGTTTATGTCATAGCCAAACTGGGGATCGTTATCGCTTTGAGACAGCAATAAAAACCCGGCCTCATCTTTCCAAACTGCAAATTTGAGAAAGGGCTCTATTTCTGGCGCTCCTTTGAAGAGTGGCGCTCCAAGCGTACCTTCTGCTCTTGCTAGCTCTTCATTGAACGCCTCATCGAATTCCGCACGTTCGTTTGAAAACGATTCGTCTGATTGGTGATGTTTCCTGGAAAAACTTTCCCACCAGCAAAACGGCAGAGACGCGCATTCTACAGCAAAAGGCTTATAGCATAATGACGAACCGGAGTTTTCCGCCTGTTTCATCTTAAGGCTGACCGATAACTGGGTGTCCACATCATCTCCGAAACAAAAATTCCAAAGGTCGGCGTCCGAATTTGCCGGATCGAACTTGGCGAACTTTTCACAGGCTGCTTTGAACTCTTCAAGGGTTAATTCCCTTTTGGTGAGCTGGAAGAGTTTTTCAACCGGCGGTTTGAAATTCGGCAGTTTATCTACTGGCATTTTCGTCTGTCACTTCGCTTGCCGATCTTAGGAAACCTTGAGACGAACATTATGCCGGGTTCGATTTCAGCGTAGATTAAATCGGGGTCTGGGCGTCAATCTGCTTACCTCTAAATCCGTATTCGCTGGTTCGGCTCGCTGGGCGTATTATAATTAAACTTCACTCGCTGGAGAGCCAGTCCTTGACCAAGTCAATTGCAGAAGAGCCGCGAAAATTTACGTGGTTTCCAAAGCTCGAATTTCTCAATCCGTTCGGATACGAAATGCAGTTCATCATCTTGGGTGGATTGGTCTTTTACCTGCCGATTATTTTGTTCTTGGGCGAGCCGGGACTGAGCAAGGAAACAGTAGCTTGGAATTTCTGGATTAATACGCTTGCAACAGCGCCTCACACCTCTGCCACGTATGTTCGCCTACAGAGGAAAATCAAAGAAGGAAAGGTCAATTGGCTTTTCGGGTGGCCTGCTTTCCTGGCTACGTGGGCGATATTGATTGGTTTTTGGGCTGCTGGACATTTCATCCTCGGAATTACGATCGCTGCTATGTGGCAGTCATTTCACTATCTGCGTCAGATGTACGGGGTAAATCGAGTTTTCTCGCGTAATAATGAGGAGAGCGAGCTGGCGAGAAAACTAAATTTCTGGGCGTATCACTTGGCTGTTCCATTGTTTGTATTTGGCCGCTCAGACATGCTTTGGCACATTTGGAACGGCAAACCATCGGACACATTCGCACCGATGAATGTACCTGACTTAGTCATGGTTGCATTTGGTCTGCTGGCGTATTTTGGTTTTCTGATGGGATTGATTAGCGAGTATCTGAAGGCAAAGAACAGCTCTGTCTACAATCCGGTCGGGTTGCTGATGCTGGTCTTATACTTCGCTGTTCACTGCTATGGTTTCTTGTCCGTGGAATACTACGTTCGCGGATTTTTGTTTATCTCCATCTATCACGCAATCCAATACGTCGCGATGGTTTACTACCTGGAGCGCGACGGGCGAACAGAAAAGTTTACGGAAAAGCTAATGAAAGGACCAATTCTTCTAGCTTTCCCAATCTTCTGGCTTCTTCTTATCGGCTTCGGTTACTTGATCAATCAGGGCGCTAAAACCATCGACCTGTTCTGGACGCAATTTTCTTTGATTGTGCTGAACAATTGGTCGGTCCACCACTATGTGGTGGACACGGTGTTGTGGACTAGAAAAGCCGGCAAATAGACCAGCTTAACTCATCCAGGTCTTCAATTTCTTTGCTGTTAGTCCTGCTTCTTTGATTGCCACTGCAATTTCCGCAACTTCTTTATTCTCGAGCATCCATTTCGCTATGCAAAAGCGTTGCCAGCCTTCGCGCTCCTTCGCCATTTTTAGAAGCTCTCCTGCAAACATCATCGGCATGCAGTCGAGGTCCTGCAGTAGTCCGCCACCAATCTCCTGATTTGCATGAGAGAGGCAGCGAGTGACAAGCGGAATGCAAGACGGGAATGACGCGTGTTTTGCCAGGGCGCGCATCAGCCAGGTATATTCAGAAGGCAGGTATTCCCCGCTTTCGATTTTGGGCAGTGCATTTAGCTTTTTGTCGATTACTTTCGCCAAGACATCCGCCGCACTGGCAGTTCGATGCTGCCATAGCCATGCGGCCGGCGGTCCAAAACTTATGGCGTTATCGGCAAGCATGAGATTGGCAATCTTTACGGCTACGTCTTCCAGTGCTTCATTACTTCCACACGTATCCGGCACTTTCATGTTTATGTCTATACCTTCATCAGCCAAAGTTTTCCAAATGATTGGCCACTCGATGGGGCGTTTCTTGTCGAGTGGTAGTCCGCGAGCCATAAAGGCGGCTTCGGCCGCTTCTCTCACAGAAACGTTTGACGATTGCAGATAGTGTTCGATAGTGGTGACATCCAACTGGGGGAACTTTCCGACGGTATCGCACTCGAGAATGCGAAACTGATTCCATAGAGCATCACCATAGGTATACAGCTGCCTAGCCTCAGCAATGGCTCTATCGATCGGCTCCACATTTCCAAAGTTTGGATCAGCCTTCTGCAGAGCCAGTGCTGCTCGGTAGTACATCAGCGTGACTGAGTTGTTGTCGTCTGATGGATTTCTGAAGTAAATATTGACGAAGGAATTTCTCTGCGCCGGATGCAATTTTGGAGCGATTGATTCAATTGCTTGCAGAGCCGCGATCTGGCTTGGTGTGTCATTGCTCAGCATTGAGGCAATTTCGGAAAGAAGATCCGTTGCTCCCCATTCGACCAGAGAATTCAGTGCTGCGACAGCGCTCTTCTCCTCGTAATTTTGGATTGAATACTTAAGGAGTTTTTTCAGTGCATTGATCGCTTGTTGTTCATGCTCTTTGCGATCGGTCCCGACCAGTTTCCCCAGCGCCTCGGCGATGGCTGTGAGGCAGTCAATCCAAGGAATCGTCGCCAGGCGAGCTTCAAAATCTCGTTTGTCGGCGAGCTGTGTGAAGTACTCATCGATGATCTGGCAGAGTTTTGGTATGGCCTTTTGTGATTGCATTTGCTCAAGCAGTTTCACTGCGAGGGCTCGTTTGAAGTGGTATTCCTCCGCAATTTCAAGCTGTTTCAAACAGCATTCTTCCAAACGGTTGTCCAATGCTCCTTGTGTGCGGCCTATGGCGATCAGGAGATTTGCGGTTCTCAAATATGATTCTGAATATAGGCTGCCCCAGATAAAGGGCTGAAGTACTTCGCAGCCGTTTTGTCCAAGCCAGATGCCCACCCCGATTGCTTCATCTGTTGCATCAAAATCGTCACGGCGAAACTCATAATTACGAACGAAATCCAGACATCGCCAGAGCAATTCGTTGCCTGGCACTTTGCGCGCGGCTCTTTCGTATTTTTCTAGGGCACCACAGTCAGTGACATTCTGCCATGCTTTTTCTATGAGTTTTTCAAGTCCTTCTTTGGCAAGTTCTTCAACCTCAGTGGAAACCGCTTGCAGCCTGACGGCTTCGGCACCTTCATGTCCGGTTCTTTCCTGGCTTCTCTGCTCTTCGCGTTCCGGAATCAGATCCAGTCTCAAGAACTCATCACGCACAGCATGTATGTCTTTGATATCGCCGATTTCTTTGCGCCCGCTTTCAATTTCTTCTAAAAACTGGACCAAGTCACGAACGATTCGCGCTTTGTGATTTCTGTATAGGTCGCAACATTCTTTGAGTCTGTCGGTTTGCTTGAACCAAAAAAGTCTCCACAGCAAATAGAGTGCCGTATGTGGAAGGCGCGTGTTGCCGGACTGCTTGAGTGAGTCGTATCTTTCCTGGGTGAGTGCTCTGTTCCAGCCGGGCCGAAAGGTTTCTTTGATGTCGCTCCAGTTGCGCCGGCGGTCTTCATTGAGAAGCTCAACTATCCATTGTGCTCGCCAGAATGGACCAGTTATCGAATTTTCAGGGTCTAGGTTACATTCGAAATCACACTTTGATATTTCATCATCGGCATCGTCCTGAGTTTCATCTGTCGAACTTTCAACGCCTTCGTAATTGATAGCATCCTCTAAACCGTCGCTAGCACACCAGCCTACATAGCATTTTCCTGACAGTTTCTTCCATGCTGCTCTTGCTGCTTTTACCGAAATGCGTTCTTGCTCGTAAGATGCTGCTAATGCCACTCTGTATGCGAATTCATCAATTGAAAGCGAGAGCACTTCATCAACGTAGTGCGTATCGTGACTCCAGAGGAAAATGCCGTTGGGCTTAGGTTCTTCACGGTATGACTGGAAGATTGTGGAATAGACGTGATCGCTGTCCCCGAAATAACCAATCTTAACGGCACCCATAAAAGCAATACCAAGCTCTTCGCAACAGTTATCCCAAGGATGGGCGATCATCTTGAACCAAACATTCTCTTCAAAGGTTCTTCTACTCGTAGCTGGTCTGAAGCCACTTCCACCTGAGGCGGCGCGATTGACGAATGCGTCTATGTCTTTGTAAGTTACACCCCAGAGTTCTTCGAGTTGAAGCGGGTCTTCTTGATTGCTTACTTCTTCTTGATCTTCCAATAGAGAGCGAATTTCAATGGCATGATCTTTGAGGAATGTCACTGGTTCAGCGGCATCGAAAATATGATCAAGATCAAACGCGTCCGAAAGCGGTCTGCCATCTGACGTGCATTCTGTCCCGTCCTTAAGAAACCAGTGACGGTTCTCTTCATGCCAATTGGCGGTGCTGTCGAATTCGTAGCGCCAGACGCGGCTTGCCGCAGGAAAGTGTTCTTCGCTCTCAATCTCGCTGTTAAAGTAAACAAATCGTCCATTGCGGTTGCCGTTCTTCCATTCTCCTCTGGACGCTAGACTACCGTCTGGATGGTATCTCTCCAGAATTCCGTGAGGACGACCTTCGGCATCAAAGTTCGCTAAGCATACGAGCGTGCCGTCGGAGCGCCAATAACGCCATTCACCGACCGGCACTTTTACGCTCTTGATGACGCCACGCTTGTCAAAGACTCCTAGCTGCCACTCATTGTCTTTCTCAACCCAAACTGCTTCGTCAGGAACACCGGCGGGACGAGTTGGCGGTTTCATTGAAATTTCCTTCACTGGTAAATGTTCAGCAAGAAGGAATACTGCGGCGTCTGGAAAATTAGGAGTACTGTTTTTGGCAATTCGTGTTTAGCATATGAGATAAAGTCACGCTAGTTCATTCTTAATGAGCTTCTGTCAGGCGGCGCAAATCATTCAGCGATAGCCATCGCAACGGAAGAGTGTCTTCCATTGCTTTGCCTGACAGGATGCCGACTGACTCATGTGTAAGTGAAAGCACTTTTGAATCCGGGTGCGGCACGCTGGTGTACAAGACGCCCAACTTATTGGCCTGGCTTTGAATGAACTTTTCGAACTCCCAGCGAACAATTGCAAAACGTAATTTCGAATGAAGGAGCATAATCAGCATGTCTTGCTGTGCGGCTATGGCAGTCCAGTTTCCATCAACGGTTCCATTCACTACGTGACCGGCAGGAATAGCTTTGGCCAGCAGCATGGCGGCATCATTCTTGTTGTAGGTATGATCTTGCTTCGCTCCATTGCTTGCAATTTTCACAAGTCGATCAACTTCGGAACCTTTGCCGGGAGTTGGTGGCGGTTGCATTTGAAGAACTGCAGCAGCGGCCGTACGAATTTTTGACTCGAGTGCTTGCGAGTGTTCCGGATACTCATCCCATTCTTCTGTAGCTGCTATGAATTGCCTTAAGTATGGATAGAGCGGGTCGAAATCAGTGCCGAATTGTCCCATGCGTCGGGCGCCCTCATAGGCACCCATGCGTCCCTTTTGAACCTGGGTCGCATACTCGTGAACCAGTAGCCAGGCGGCTTCGATTTTTGTGCGCTCTTCCAGATTCATTTCGCCGAACAGTCGCGGGAGCAATTGCGGCACGGTGTTTATCTGATCTGCTGGAAGAGCGGCGAGTTTTCTTAGCGTTTGACTGTCCAGCCCTTCGCTAATGAGCAGTTGGGAAATCTCTGGAACGTCTTCCGGGTAAAGCGTTTGAAGCGTCCATTTCGCCTGTAGGATACGAAGACGCTGATTCTCCCTTGGATGCATCAAAAGAAGCCCCTGCATATGGAATGGTTACCCTCAGAACACTTTAATGCCAATGTCAACAAACTTCAATTCCCTGCTGAGTGTTGTCAATTGATGTTCGGTGGAACTTCATGGCGTGGATTGTTGCTTCTTTTGCATTTGGTCCAGAATTTCTTGTGCTTCTGCTCGATATCGTCTCGCGCGGATAGGATTTTTGTTCATTTCGCTAAGTATTGCCAATGTCTCTTTCGCATCAGCGAAATAACGAGAGGGTGGCAGTGGATAACTCGCCCGATTGCGATAGGTGGCCTCATATTCGAGCGCTTTGGCAAGCCCTTTGTGACCCGTGCGAGCGTATGCAAGCGAGAGGTGTGCTGCACTATCAACACCTGTGCGATCAAACTGGTTCTGCGCACTAATCAGCAGCAGTCTGGCTATCCTGGCCGCTTGTTCATACTTCTGGTTGTGATTGAGTGTTTGAACGCGGTCAAGTAAACCTTCTGCATGTTCTTTCACAAACTTATCCCGCTGAGATTCGAAGTAATTTTTATTAGGCTTTGGGGAAGTATTTTCCAGCGCTTTCTCTAGTAGAACAGATTTACTTTCAGCTAAATCGAACTCGCCAGACATCAGCGCCAGCCTTGCTTCGGCTTCGCAAATACGAAGTTGGTCATTCAATTGTTTTAAAGCTGTGTCCTTAGGCAATTCTTTCAGCAAAATGCGTGCCGAGTCTAAGTCTCCTCTTTCCTCCGCAATTAGAATCCGATCCACCGACAGCCTTACCCGCATATCCGGATTATTATTTTTCTCAACAAGGTCGGAGTGTTCAAAAGCATCGAGACAAACTTGTGCACTTTTCGGCTTGCCCTGTTTTATTAAGGTTTCCGCGTAGTCCAATATTCCTTCCGCACACTTCTTCGGATCCTTTTCCAGTCCGATATTTACTTCAACAAATCGTTTTGCTTGCCATATAGTTTTTTCGCTATCGTACCCAGCCAAAGCGGCGTTGTTTAGAGCATCTCTTTCAACGGATAGCAGTGAAGCCCTCCTTTCTCTTTGAACTCTCTCTAAGGTCTGCCTAATGCGCTGTGCATCCGTCTTTCTCGAGAGCTTGTCATATACGAGAGCTAAGTTCGAAAGAACAGTAACTTCATCTGGAATCAGATCTTCTAAATAGGCAAACTCACGCACTTCCGAATTGTCGTGCGCGATGCCGTTGCTAAACCAAGTATCTGCGGAGAGGAGTAGCGGTAATGCGCTACTGTAATTCTTTTGATCGATGAGAAATTGCGCACAAAGGGCGTTGGCCAACGCCACGTAAAGGCTCGGATACCTGATTTGGAATGAAAATTGAGTTTTTGCTACTTGTTTTGCTATTGTTTCTGCCTGTACGTATTTGCGTTGTCTGCGCAGGCACTCTACAAGCAACAGTTGTTCCATGGGATTTTGCTTTTGAATCGCTTGAGAAAGAAGCTCTTCTGCTTTGTCGGGTTTGTCGGCTCGTAGGTAGGCACAAGCCAGTTGCAAAAGAATCGTATCTAGCGTCTTTTCGTCCACTTTTAGACGACGCGCTTCTTTCGCTAACTCCTCTTGAGCGGCAAGCGCCTCTAGGCTGGTGCATCGCCCGAGCAATTGATTGTATACGGAGTCTACATGCTGAAAGTCATATTTGTTATTTGTCTTCTTCAGGATTTTCCCGACGGCAATCGCATCTCGAAATAACAAGTCACCATCAGCTTTGCTGCGCGGTTGTTCTCCAGCATAAGAATAGAGAACTCTAAAAATGGCGTCTCTCTTTTCACTTTCAGGTGTCGCGCCAAATTCAGCCATCTGTTCAAGTGCTAAAGTACCGAGCTTACGTCCGTAAGATTTATCGTTTTGTGCAAGGAGTGCTAGTTGCCAGAGCGTGAGGACCTTAATTTCTTGCAACTCACGAGTTTGCGTTTCAACCTTTAAGACTTCGCCACCTAGTTTGAGAAGCATCTTGGCGCTTTCGCTGGAAATATTCTGTGGACTCGAGTGAACAAAAGTTGAAAGCACTTGATGTAAGAGCTTCATCGAGTCGACATCAATGACAGAAAAACCCTTTAGTGCGACTAACCAGTGCAGATAGAAAACTGCCCCCTGCTGGAATTGATTGTTTGTACTGTTCACGCTACAAAATGCGAGGAGAGCTTCAACACATTCTTGAGGAGTTTTCTTGTCCTCGCTAAGAAGGTAAACATAGTCAGATATGTTATCTGCTGTTTCCTCTATGTTCGCTCTTGTGCCTGCATTGATTTTTAAAACCAACGCAGATGACTCGGCCTCGTCTGCGTGTGCAGTCAAAGTGCTGCAGATTGTGTAGAATGCAGCAAGAGAAGTTGCTAGTAATCTCGAAATTCTTGGCATTTTTGCAGTTAGTTTCCGAAAACCAATATGAATCAGTTGTCTCGTTTAAGCAACAGTATTATCCATGATAATGTGGCCGTCTACCGCGTGAAGGATGAGCTCGTTGCCGCAGGATTGTGCGCTCTGGTGTTGATTTTGCTGCCAGCCTCTGACGCAGCTGCTCCGATTACTCGAAAAGTTGGTGGACGCGCAGCTCAATCGAAACCTGTTAATGCGAAGAAGGTAAGAAAGGTTCCTCTGCCGTCTAACTCAACCTACCAGCAACCAGTTCTTCCTGAGGGTTACAGTTTGGCGGAGAAGCAAGATGAATACCAAATGGTGTCTGGACCAGAAGGGCAAGGAGTCTTCTCTGCGACTGGCAAACTAATTCTTGCAGCAAAATTCGATCAAGTTAGATATGTAGGCGACAGGATGTTTGCTGTTTCAAAGTTTACGGATGAAGGTTCGACCCATTGGTGGCTCTTTGACGATGAAGGAAAAATGGTTGCTAAACTGCCTGATTGGACCCGTATCGACGATCATAGGTTTCGGGAAGGTCTCTTGAATATCGGCGATAGCTACAGCCCAACTGCATTTATAAATAAGCAAGGCAAAGTCGTTTTGAATTTTGATATGTACACTGACGTCAAGGAATTTTGCGGCGGATTGGCAGCTGCTTCCTACAGTAATCGAGATGGTAGTTGGTCAGGTTACATCAATCATCAGGGCAAGATGGTCATTGGACCATTTAAAGATGCAGACCTTGCTAACTTTGAAAACAACCAGGTCGTCCTCTCGAATTATCCAGAAAATGGAAAGCCGAAGTTTGGTGTCATCTCAACGTCAGGGAAGTTCATAATTCCGCTGAAATTTGAGAGCGTGCAGCCTGCTGGTGATGGCAATTATCTCGCCGTGCTAAATGGCAAACATATGGTGTTTAATTCAGCTGGAAAAGTCATCCTCAAGTTTCCAGAGTATTGTACTTCTGTTGATATTCCTATGAGGTTGGAGAAGGACACTTGGATTGCTTGTGGCTTTGGTGGCAATGGCAATAGAGAGCGCTATTCAGGTAAGGTTGGCTCTATATGGGGTTATTGTGATATTCATGGCAACATAGTCATGACGCCCAGATTTGCATCCGCGCAAAGCTTTAAGGGAAATCGCGCTGTTGCATATGTAGCTAGAAAAGAAGAAGAACAATCTTGCGGTGTCATAGATAGGAATGGCAAGTGGCTGGTTGAACCGAAATATCAGTACATCTCCATTACTGATGATGCACACTGGACACTTGGTCCTCTCTCTTTAGCAAATACAAAATTTATGGATGCCGGGCATTATCGAGCGCTGGTTTTCGAAGATTTGCTGCAGAAGCATGACTTCATAGGAATGGAGCTCTGCGAGTTAGAAAAGGTCCTCGGAAAGTTGGACAGCCCACCTTATCTTGAGCAGATGACACAGTTAGGGGTAAAGTCAGCCCTCTTCAGTTTGACTCCCCACGCCACGTGTGGCGCAGGCAGCAGCACATTGCAGTTTGCGTTTGACGAAAACAACAAGATTACTGGTTGGCGAGTGCTAAGTGGTGGCTATCCGCGCGATAGTCAAACATGGATTACTGAAAACGTCGTTGCTGAAAATGACGCCAAAGGCTTGCAGCTAGGCAACCTCGTGCCAAAGAAGTAGGTCTGCAAAGTTAGTGCTAGAATGAAAATTGCCAGGACGACCTGGTCTGTGATTCATCCGGGACGGCCCGCTTTGGGAGGCTGTTATGTCCTGGATGATTTTGTTTTTGGCTGGCCTTTTGGAAGTTGCTTGGGCTGTCGGAATGAAGCACGTTGATGGTTTCTCCCGCCCTTGGGTCTTAGCTGGAACCGTCGTGGCGACTGTTCTTAGCGTTATCTTGCTTGGCCTGGCTATGAAGAATTTGCCGTTGGGCACTGCTTATGCTGTTTGGACCGGAATTGGTGCAATCGGTACATTTATAGTTGGAATTATGTGGCTCGGAGATTCAGTGTCCACGGCGAGAATTGTAAGCGCTCTTTTTGTACTTGTTGGACTGATTGGTCTCAAGCTAAGCACCCCATAATTCCAAGTTCTTAAGTGGCGGCGGTTACAAAATACGTACTGTTTGATCAAAAGAGCACCTCTCGTGATAACATTTAACCGTATTGTTAAATGTGTGAGGTGATGCATATGAAGAAGGCGATTGCCATTGTGGTGGGCGTCATTCTGTTAGCGGTAGGTGCAATTCTTGGTATTGCTGCAACTAAGCCGGATGTTGTTCATGTCGAGCGTTCGCTAACGATGAATGCACCGCCTGCCGAAATTCATCCTCAGATCAATAACTACAAAAATTGGATGGCATGGTCACCTTGGGAAAAACAAGATCCCAACATGAAGCGCACATACAGTGGTCCGGAATCCGGCGTCGGAGCGAAATATGCCTGGGAAGGCAACGACAATGTAGGCACCGGTGACATGGAGATTACTTCTTCAGAGCCGCAAGAAATCAAGCTCAATTTGCATTTCGTCAAACCGTTTGAAGGGATGAGCAAAGTCACATTCTCAATGGTGCCTCAAGGTGAAGCGACCAAAGTTACTTGGGCTATGGACGGCGAAAACGCTTTTCCGTGCAAAGTTATGCAAGTCTTCATGAGCATGGATGATTGCTGCGGCAAGGAGTTCGAGAAAGGGCTCGCCAGCTTGAAGACCGTTTCAGAGTCGTCGCAAACAGCCAAGGGCAAGCCGTCGGAAGAAAAGGCTGATACCAAAACCGAAGAGAAGAAAGAGACCGCAAATAATGGTTAAGCATTATTCCGAGCAGTTAGACAGGACTTTTTTCGCCCTTTCAGATCCGACTCGCAGAGCCATTATTGGCAATCTTGCGGCAAAGGGGACGTGCTCGGTGCTCGAATTGGCTGAGCCCTTTCAAATGTCGCTTCCGGCAATTTCAAAGCACTTGAAATTACTGGAAAATGCTAACCTTGTCACTCGAGAAAGACAGGGGCGCGTTCATTATCTGAAATTGTGCGCGGAGCCGATGTCGGAAGCCAATGCCTGGATAGAAGCGTACAAGCGCTTCTGGACGCAACAGCTGGATAACTTTGAGCGATACATTACATTGCAAACGTTCGGAGAGAAACAAAATGACGACAACGACGAGTAAGGCAGATGTTCTCACTCTCAGTCTTTCGCGTACGATCCAAGCTCCTGTTGAGCTGGTCTATCGTGGTTGGACCGAGCCCGAGCAAATGAGTATGTGGCTTGGCTGCGACAAGACTGCCACAGTCAAAGTCAGTCAAGATCTGCGAGTGGGCGGAGAGTATCGCTTTGATGTGAGCTGCAGTGATGGCGAGCAAGTTTGCATGTCTGGGGTTTATCAAAAAATCGAGCCGAATAAAAAGTTGGTTTATACCTGGAACAATACCTCTCGTGAGTATCCTGCTTCCAACACGCTTGTGACGGTGGAATTCATAGCGAAGGGTAAGTCGACTGAGTTGAAGTTGACGCATGCCAATCTGAATGATGCCAATTGCCTGCACGGTCACACACTTGGTTGGACCGCATCTCTCGAGAAATTCGTAGCGCACTTCGAAAAGTTCTGATCCCCAAAATCAAATCACAACACACTAGGAGAGAAGCATGTCTACTGCAACAAGCTGGAAGCCGAGTTACGCTCAAACAGTCACTCCGTACCTGATCATCAAAGATTGTGCGAAGGCTTTGGAACTCTATAAGAGTGCTTTCGGAGCCGAAGAGGTTCATCGAATTTGCGCGCCTGACGGTAAGATAATGCACGCGTTTTTGAAGTTTGGCGATTCTAACATCTATTTTTGCGATGAGATGGGTGATCCTAAGTGCGGAGCAAGTCCTTCTACTTTGGGCAATTGCCACGCCACTATGCATATTTTTGTAGAAGATGTCGACAAAGCCTTCCAAAAGGCTGTTGACGCCGGTTGCACGCCGTTCCTTCCTCCTACGGATATGTTCTGGGGCGATCGGTACTCAAGCGTGAGAGATCCGTTCGGTCAAGTATGGAGCCTAGCAACTCACAAACTAGATTTGAGTGTGGAAGAAATGCAAAAGGCCGGCAACGAGTTCTTCAAGAACATGGAAGCCTGCGCAGCTAAGTAAGCGCGAGAATCGTAAGTTAAACCGGAAGGCTCCGCAGTTTGCGGGGCCTTTTGTGCTAACATCAGCGGCGCCTGTCTCCTCTATGAGGTTGCGAAGAAGCACCGATGAATACAGCCCCAGCCAAAATCGCGCCAGCATTGCGCGCTTTGCTCGAACAATTGATCGACTACGCCGGTATTTATCCTCCGGCCGCTCTTCCTCTCGACGCTACTGTGGCAAATTATCGTAGCTATCAAACTGGCGAATTTTCGTGGATGCTGAGATGGCTGGTAGTTGGAACCAACGAGCTCCAGAATGTACCGAATTCGCTAGACGGCAGTATTTCGCTTCTGTCCGAGTCGGATGACGCTCGTGCTGCAACGCTCGAGACCAAAAACGTTTTAAAAGCGAGACATCCTGTCTACTGCGAGACAGCTGTAGATAAGTTAGACCAGCTTGATGAGATTAAGGCAGCGGGAAACTTCGCAAAAATTCGCACTGGCGGTGTAAAGGCCGAAGCAATTCCCTCCCCGAAGAACGTGGCAGCATTTATTTCAGCATGCGCTGAGAGACGTTTGCCCTTCAAAGCAACAGCTGGTTTACACCATCCGATCAGGGCAGAGTATGCTTTGACATACGAAGCCGATGCCCCGCGGGCGGTGATGCACGGCTTTTTGAACGTGTTGATGGCTGCGGCATTTGCCTGGCAAGGGGAGAAGAACATCGAAGCAATCGTGGCGGAGACGGATGCTTCTGCATTTACCTTCCAAGATGGTGCGAAATGGCGTGACCTGACTCTTACGATCGAGCAAATCAAAGACGCTCGCGCGAACTTCATGCATTCAATAGGCTCGTGCTCTTTTGACGAGCCGGTTAATGAGTTGCAGGCATTGGGATTGCTTCCCAAATAGCTCCTCTAGCCCACCTCTGCAAGAAGAACAATTGGCTTTCACCAATTCCAAAGATGGAAGGGTCTCCACCTTTCGGAAACCCCTCCATCCTGAGAGCTAACGTATCAACTAGCTCGCTTTCTTTTGTGCTGCCGAACGTTTCTTTCCGGCAGTTGCTCTGCTTACTTTACTGGCTGCTTTATGTACCGTTTTGCGGGCTGCGGTCGCAGTCTTCTTGGCCGCCGACCGGGTTGCAGAACTTGCCTTTTTCGCAGATTTCGCTACTGTTTTGACGGCTTTTTTGGCAGCCGCTTTTGCTTTCGGCTTTGCAGCTGACTTTTTAGCGGTCGGTTTCTTTGTCGACTTCGGTGCAGCTTTCTTAGTTGTTTTCGCCTTAGTCCTAGTACCCGCAGTTTTGCGAGTGGACTTTTTGCGCGGCTTCTTCGGTGCAAATTCCTCTTTCAATTCTGCGTTTCTTTCATCCTGACCATCGGGAGTGATGGCGCTCACAAAGTCTTTCGCTCTGGCTTGAAGTTTCTTCGGCGACAATTGTTTCGATACACCTTTAGCCAATTTCTTAGCATCTTCGGTCATTCGCTTCGGACTCATCCTTTTGCGCATTTTTTTTGCTTCATGCAAAAGATTGTCCGGACTAAGTTTGCTGGTGAGGTCTTTTACCTCTTTCTTCAAATGATCGGGGGTCATTTTTTCTGCTAATTCTTTAGTTTCGCTGGCAACCTTTTCGGTCATTTCTTTCACGCCTTCTGCAAGCGTCTCGGCTTCGGCTTCAATCGTTTCGGCGATGAAGTCGACCAACTTTTCCACTTTGCCCATGAGTTTTCCTCCTCCTATTCCCGAGGTAGGACAGAGGCAAGAGGGTAACGGTTCCATAATGAGGACTTTTTTTTATCTTGATAAACTTCTTTGTGCCTCTTTAGAGACGATGTGGGATGGCGATTATTTGCCGTCATCCCACTCAGTGCTCGTTATTGCCGACCGTCCTTCTGGATCCTCTCGAGATGTTTTCGAATCCATCGCATGAGGGTTATTGCTTTTACCTGCGCAGGAAAAATTCCTGTCCCCGTGTCCTCAATAGGTATGGGAAATTCGAACATATGCTTGCTTGCGGATTTGTCCTTGGACTCGCAAACGCGATACCAGAGATCACCATCGCGATAACAAACAAATTCTGCAGTAGTGTTTTTGACCAAATTTTTCAGCGAAATAGTCATTTTCTGTTTCCTCAAAGCTGCAAGAACGCGCCTTTGATCCGGCTCTGCAATGCAGGCGCCGCGACTTTTGTGCCAGTCTGATCGCAAATCAATGAATGCGCACAAAGACCGCGTCCACTTAGGACATAAACATATTGAAACGCGAGCGTCTCCCCAGCTCAATGCTATTGGGCTACGCCCGCACTGCGTCGTCGACAGTGAAGTCCGGTCGAAAATCTTTGTTCGAAAAAGAAAGCGCAAAATCGGACAACCGTCTCGAAACGGTTGCTCTTATGCTGAACGGGCTATGCATCGGTTGCATGATTACCAAACTCTTTTTGAGAACAGCTTTCAGCTTACACTCCTCTATGGCAAGTCGTCAATTGGAGCCTCGCATATTGCTCAGCGAGGCATAACTTCGCCTTTGACCTTTGTTTCGCGGCGCAATGTCCCCGTACTTGCGCCTAGCCCTGCCGGGTTTGTTTTGATTGATGCCGAATTGTTGGAGTATTGAATTTGCGCAGAAGTTCGCCGCCCTGTAGCCGTACTATCGAGGCTTTGCGCTTGTGCGCGCATCGGCTTTACCGTCGGAGCGATCTTCGCGTAATTGCGAACATACAAGTTTGTTCCGACAGGATTCAATTTGATGTCGCGATGTTTGTTGTAATTGTCGTCAGTCAATTGACGCTCCAAATCTTCTGCTTGCCTCTGGAGCTCTGCTGATTTTTCTTGTGCTTCCTGCTCTTTTCTTGCTGCCTTCGCATCGCCAATTTGTTTGAGTATCTCAGCGTTTCTTGCCGCCCGCTCTTGCATCGCCTGTAATTCGGCAGCGGAAAGAGGCGGATGATCTCCTCGCTGGCCTTGCGCAGCAGACAAACGATCAGCCTTCTCCTTTTCCGATTTTGCCTGGGCGCTGGCTTTCAGGCGCTCGTCTATGGCCGCCGCCTCTCCCGATTGAAGCGCGTGCTCTTTTGCGCGTGCTGCCTGAAAGCGAATCAGCTCGAGCGTGCCGGGTGGCACTTTTTTAGAACCGTGGGTCGACGTTTCGTTTGTTGCTTGCGTTGAGACCTTTAGAGTGGTCTCAACCTTTAGCCTCTGTTCCGGGGGCATAGAGTTGATTCGCTTCAAAGCATCCTTAGAATACTGAGCGATCACGGAGTCGGGGGCTAGCCTAATTACATAAGCATATTCGCGGGACGCTTCCGTCAATCTGGCTAGATTCATTAAGCAGTTTGCTTTCAAATAGTGCGCCGCTGCGTCATTCGGCAATTTGCGCAAGTGGATATCTACATATCGCAGACCTCTTTCGAAGTCGCTACTTATATAGGCGTGATTTGCCAGGTCCAATTCGTGTGTCCCGTTTGGCCCCATTGCCGAAGCCAGCTCAGCACCGGTCAGGTGGCTGAGCATTGCGCAGACCCCAATCAGGATAAGCCTTCTATTGATGGTTATGAGCGCATAACTTGTTCGCATGTCCGGGTTGATTCTAATTGGGATAATCTCGCGCTTGCGGCCACCAGCCGCGTACGGTCAGTGATTCTTCCATCTTACACATGCCGGTAATTTCATCGTGCATAGCAACTTTGAATTTCTCGATAGTTATTTCTCCCCGGTCAATCATCTCCTGAGCGAGGATGGCGCAAGCCGCATGTCTGGACGAAAGCAACTTCATCTCAAAGACTATTTTGGACCAATGTTTGTCCGGCGACTCTTTGATTCGCAAGGCAAGCTGTTCTAATTGCTCTCGGCTTATCATTCCTGCTGTCACAAATGGTTGCAGGACAGGCGGTAATGGTGATTCAAGAGTCATAGATTCTCTCGCGGGATTACCCGAAAACAGTTTGACCTTCCGGAACGGCGTTGTATTCAACTTCCGTCAGTGCAGCTTCCAGGGTAGAGAAAGTTCCAAGCATTGTAGACAAGCAGGTGGCAACTGTCTCGATGGTTATTCGCTGTTGCTCCAGCAACAATAGCGTCTTGCCCAGTCCTGTTACCTGTTTCGGCGTAAAAATACCGCTTTCCTGAAAAACCTGTTCGCCTGGAGTGTCGCCTGCTTTCGAAAAGGCAACCTGCAGTTGAGCCTCCTGCTGCAGGGTTAGTGCGCCGCTCGTCTGCAACGCCTTTACCAGAAGTGGTCCATAATTGACCTGCGCACTGGCGCCCGTGCTCTCTTCAAAGCTTTCGCCCATATCTTCGGACATTTCAACCTCCAAGTTGAAACAACGGCCGTGACAACCAGAGCTTCCATGTCTCTTGTACCAGCTTGACTTTCCATTTTGGTGTAAGTGGCGTGACAATTTCTTGCCTCATTGGCAGGAGATTTCACAAAGCTACAGCGTGTTGGAACTTGCAGCACGCTCGGCAGTCCACAACCTCAGAACTAGATTTGCCTTTATGACCGAGGAGAGGAACATGAGACTTTTACTTTGGGGATTAGCTGCCGTTGCGCTTCTCGCTACGGAACCTGGAAAACGCCTGCAAAAGAAGGCGATTTGCACATTAAAGGACCTGAAAGGCAAAGCCTGCGGGAAAGGAGCTGAATCGGGCGAAGATCTGGAAAATAATGACGAGTCCGACTCCATCGAGCGTCGTCCTGAAGTGGGCTCGGAAGAGAACGAAGAGCAAGCGGAGCCGCGTATTTTTGAGGAGTCGGCCGAGGATGAATCTTCAGATGACGAGAGCGACGATTCCGAACAGTCCACAAGTGGGCTCGAGCAGAAGAAAGCAGAAGAGCTTGTCGAAAAGCTCAATGTCAAACCGTCCGCACCCGAAGGCGAGCTGAAGTCGGCATAACCTGCCGGAAACCGAATATTGCCGCTTTCGGTAGTTTACTGTCGGAGCGGCATTTGGCTGCCTATCTGCCGCTTGCTCTCATCAATTCTGTTGTTTGTGCCGCATACGGTCGAGAACGACTGCCACCACAATGATTATGCCGGTGACAATTTCCTGCACCCAGTTGGATAAACCCATTTGTGTGCATCCGGATCTAATCACGGTCATGATCAGCGCACCGAGTAAAGTCCCTAATACCGAGCCTTCTCCTCCGGCTAGGCTGCCGCCGCCTATAACGACCGCTGCAATCACGTCCAACTCCAAACCCTGCGCTACGGTCGGGTCGCCCACGGTCAGTCTGGAGAATTGCATCAAGCCGGCGAAGCCGGCAAACAATCCGCTGATTCCATAGATCAGCAGTTTTACTTTCTCGATTGGGACTCCGCACAAGCGTGAAGCTTGTTCGTTTGAACCAATTGAAAATGTGTAGAGACCAAATCTGGTGTACTTCAAAAGCAGGGCTACTATGACTGCAAGCAATATGAGGAGCCAAACTCCACCGGGCACAATCATCCAGTTCTGTTCCGGTTTTAATGCGGCCAGCAATTCGTTAATCCAGCTTAGCGGCGCGTCGATTTTTTGCTCATGTGCCAAGCCCTTTGCGCAGCCACGATAAACCAAAAGAGTGCCCAGAGTGATTATGAAGGGAACCAGTTTCAATCTCGTGATTAGAGCGCCATTGATAAATCCACAAATCAATCCTGCCAAGACCCCGCCAAAAGCCGCTGAGAAGGGAGGCAATCCTGCCATCAAGAGCCATGCAATCACAACTGTCACAAGAGCAACGATAGAACCTACGGAAAGATCAATGCCACCGCCAATGATGACCAGGGTCATGCCCAGAGAAGCAATTCCGACAATGGTCGTTTGGCGAACGATGAGTTCTAAGTTCTTCAGGCTTACAAAGCTTGCAGGTGCAATAATCGCGAATATTCCATAAACCAAGACAAGCGCCCCGAGAGGCATCAGTCTATTTATCCATTCTTTAATCTGTTTGTTCACGCGCTTTGTCCTGAGATTTGTATTTCGCTCTTCTTGCAAATTCAGTCTGTTTTACCCTTAGGTGTTTTCTACATCCGATGCAATCGCATCCACCATCACCGAGTGCTCGGTCAAGTCTTCTATATTCTTCGGTTGAGAGAGTCTTCCTCTGTTCATTACTGCAATTCGGTCGCAAGTGCCAAGCAATTCAGGCAAATAGCTGCTTAGGATAAGCACGGATTTTCCGTCGCATGCAAGCCTGTCAATCTGTTCGTAAATTTGCTTTTTGCTTCCAACGTCGATGCCACGCGTCGGCTCATCCAGCAATAGAACATCGACTCCGTGGTGAAGCAATCGCGCCAGAGCGATCTTCTGCTGATTGCCGCCAGACAGCTCTGCGATCTTCTGATCTGCCCTGTGGCATTTTACAGATAGCTTGTCGATCCATTCGTTTGCAGTGGCGGTCATTTTGTAAGGAGAAAACGCTCCCGAACTTTCGCAGCTTCGCGGATAGGACAAGACCAGGTTTTCGGCGATGCTTCGGGAGATCGCCAATCCTTCTCCTTTTCTGTCTTCGCTGACCATGCCAACCCCCTGTGACCATCGTTGTTTGGGTTTTGCATAGCCGGAGTATGAAGCGACTTTGATTTTTCCACTCTTAATGGAGTCCAAACCAAAAATCGCTCGGATGAGGTCCGTTCTGCCACTGCCAACTAATCCGAAAACGCCCAATACTTCACCACGTCGAAGTTTGAAAGATGCGCTCTTGAGCTTTGCATCACTTGCCAGTTCGTCCAGTTCCAGCAAGGGTTCTCCAAACTCACGTTTGCTGCGCGGGTAAAGATCTTTGAGTTGCCTGCCGACCATCAGGGCGACGATTTCATCGCGACTGCACTCGCCGATTTTGCCACCGCCGACAGTTTTGCCATCGCGAAGCACGACAAAGCGGTCAGCAATTTCTTCCACTTCTTCAAGAAAGTGCGAAATGTAAATGATGCTGTTGCCTTGAGACTTTAGATTGCGCATAAGAGTGAAAAGTCTCTCAACGTCCTGCCTCGTGATGCTGCTTGTCGGCTCGTCGAGAATGAGAATCTTGCAGCCGACAGCCCGCGCCCTAGCAATCTCGATCAGCTGCTGATCGGAAATAGAGAGTTCACTCACCGGCGCGTCAAGCGGGATTTCATGACCAAGCTCTTTTAGGGCTGCCTCTGCAGCACTTTTCATTTTTGCTCTGTCGAGTATCCAGCGGGTTCCAAGAAAATTTTTCGACAACTCCATGCCCAGGAAGATATTGTCTTGAACTGAAAGCGTTGCGGGTAGAGACAACTCCTGGTAAATCATGGCAATTCCACTTTGTCTTGCCGCCTGCGGATTGCCGGGAGAAAATGGCTTGCCTTCCAGTGTCATATTTCCTTCGTCGGGAATTACAGCGCCGGATAGAACTTTCATCAAAGTACTTTTGCCGGCGCCGTTTTCTCCAATCAACGCCACTATTTCCCCGGGAGCCACGGAAAAGTCGATGCCGTCAAGGGCTACTGTTCCGCCAAAGCGAACTTTTATATTTGCTACTGCCAGACGGTGTTCTAGGTTCACTTCTATTCCGCCAACCATTTTTTGATATCCGGCGCCACCAGATCTTTGATTCTTGTTTCGCTCAAGTTTTCTTTGGTAACGAGTGTCGCCGGCACATCGATCTTCTTCGCCACTGACTTTCCTTGGAGATATTCGACTAGCTTTGCCACGCCCAGATAACCCATGCGCACCGGATCCTGAACGACCAGCGCATCAAGGTGTCCTTTGGCTAGCCCTTCCACTAGTTTTTCGGAAGAATCAAAGCCAATGAATTTCACTTTGCCCGTGAGACCACCGTCCTGCAATGCACGCAGCATTCCAAAAGTGCTGGATTCATTGGGGCAGAAAATTCCATCGAGCGCAATTTCTCCTCTTGCTGTTTTTAACGGAGCCAAAAGATTTTCGCTTTGCTTATAGGCTGATTCTGTTGTTGCTCCTGCGTACAAGTTTGCACTTACTATCTCGATTGCAGGTACTTTTTTCAGTGTGTCAAGAAAGCCGCGCTCTCGATTGTCAGTGCTTGCACTGCCCTCGACGTTCCGCAGCATTGCAACACGTCCTTTGCCGCCCAGCAATTTGAGCATATGCTCGCCAGCCATTGTGCCTCCCCGGTAATTGTCGGTGGCGACAAAACTTACAGACTTGTCGGAGTTGAGGTTGGAATCGATGATCACAACCGGAATTTTGTTGCGGTAGGCGTCTTCGACCGGTGCACGCAGGGCCATATTGTCGATGGGCGCCAGGACAATGCCTCTTACACCTCGCACTATCATGCTTTCCACTACATCGATTTGAGCAGTGCGGTCGTCTCTGCGGATCGGTCCTTGCCATATCAGGTTTACGCCCAGCTCTTTTGATGCCTGCACTCCCCCGGCGTGAACACTTTTCCAAAATTCGTCCGTAGAGCCCATGGGAATGAGGGCAACCGTCTCTTTTGACGCCTCCGGTTGTCGATGGCACGCAGTAATTGCCGTAGCGCAATAGATAGCCAACAGCAAAGTAAGACCAGCTCGGAAGTCAAGCGAGAAGCGCCCGGAAGCAAAACACAACGAGCATAATCGCTTAGAACCTTGACTGTCCGGGTGATTTCGGTGCATGAAAACTTGCTGTGACCTGTTGCTGTTGTTTGGTTATACCGAACCTAAGTCTATAACGATCTCTTGAAGAACATCTCCTCTCTTCGCTATCATCTTATGCACCCGTGACGAGTGTGAACTATGGCTCTAGAAATCGGATTTGCTGCCGGATTTCCCTTTAGAAAATTCGCTTCCATCATTCTTTTGCTCGGCTTTATCTCTTTTGGCGCAGTACCTGCTTTTGCTGCGGACGGCGATAGACCCGTGCCGGATAAGTGGGCTCTTGTGGTTGGCATCAGCGAATTTCAAGAATCGTCGATGAATTTGCAGTACCCGGCAAAAGACGCGACTGATTTTTATAACTATCTGATCAATGAAGCTCATTTCGCAAAGGATCACGTTCGTTTGCTGCTCAATGAGAAAGCGACGAGAGAGAACGTGCTCTCGCAAGTCGGTGACCGGTGGTTGCCGCGCGCCGTGGCACCGGATGATCTAGTGGTGATTTATATCTCCAGTCATGGCAGCCCCTCGTCAATGGATGTGGTCGGTGCCAACTATATCGTTGCCCACAACACAGACCGCGAGCAGCTTTATGCTACGGGCATACCGATGAATGAATTTGCCCAGATGATCCAGCAGCGCGTGCACACCGACAGAGTTGTCTTGATCTTGGACGCGTGCCATAGCGGTGCTGCCAAGACGGCTGCGAAAGGTTTGATTCGCCAACACAATTTCAATGCGGACCAGATTCCAATCGGCGCGGGACAAATGGTAATTTGTTCGAGTGCGCCCGAACAGTTGTCCTGGGAGTCTAAGCGCTATCCTAATGGTGTCTTCACTCACCACCTCATAGACGCGCTGCGCAAGAATCCCAAATTGGGTGATTCATACAACTATTTGAAAAACCAGGTTCAAGAAGAGGTGCTTGCGGACCGTGGTGAATTGCAGATTCCGGCATTGAAGTCCAAGTGGACAGGAAGCGATCTGGTGATTGCGACCGTTCCCGTAAGACCGCGACCAGGACTGGCAGAGCCACCTGCTAAGCCTGCGGCGGTTCCGGCAGTGGCTGTGTCCGCTTCCGTTGGAAGTGCTGCTTCGGTCGCGCCGGCCGGCTCTTCGCCGGTTGCGACAGCAGCCGCTGTTCGATTGCCGCGTCCACCTGTGCCCGCGCAAGCAACAACGACCTCCGCATCTCCCAAGCCAACATCGACAACAGCTGTGCCTGCCGCCGTATATGGTGAATATGCGTCCAACGGCAAAGTAAAAGTGAAGATGCTCGATGTCGAGAAAAAGATGACCGGTACGTACTATACACTCGAAGTTCAGAACACGACGTCAGAAGCTATCAGCATCTATAACTTCAAATACTACATCTACAATGGCGGCTATTTGATGGCAGGAGTAGGCGGCTCTGAGGTCAGTGGTTCAGATAATCAGCTGCCCGCCGGAGCCAAGACCAAGGTGTATTTTTCAGGAACTACAGATTCAGACGCGATTCTCGTTAAGTGTGATAAACCAGGTTGGGGCCAAATGCGTTTGCGTACAGGCGATGAAGCCGGTGGCGCTGATACATGCGGCGTGCAGGAGCAGGCATCCGTTCCTGCTACTCAAAACACCGCACCTTACGGTCAGTGCGCGTCGAATGGGAATGTGCAAATGAAAGTGGTGGAGATTGATCCAAAAATGACCGGTTATTTTGTCACCACCGAGCTGCTCAATCTTACGAAAGAGTCCTTCGATCCGTACTATCTGACCATCGAGTTCTATAAGGACGGCTATTTGAAATCGAAGACCAGCGGAGGCTCGCTTTCATATTCAGCTCAGTATATCGGGACTGGATTGAAGGCAAAAATAACTGCCAGTACATACACCGAAGGTGCCGACCAGTTAGTCGTCAGATTTCCAAAGCCGGGCTGGGCACCGATCACGCTTCAGCTTCGATAGTCGCGAAACAAAAGAAAAGCCCACTTATAAGGAAACGAAAACATGCCGGCTTACTGGAATCCGTTCTGATTTTTCTGTTGATGCTTGGTCTTGTTTCAACCTGGGCCGCATATCTTGTCTGCAGATTTATTCCTCGCGAGGTGCGTGTCTCTCACCGGATGCTCATGCAGCCGGCTCTGACAGTCTCAGGCATGATGTTTTCTGTTTTGCTTGGATTTTTCATTGCTCAGGCCATGCGTGATTTTTCGACAGCTCGGGCAAATATTGTCAATGAAGCAAATGCAATCGGCGAAGTGTTCAGAGACGCAAAAGGATTGCCTGAAGTCGATAGAAAACGAATCCGCCAACTTTGCAGAGACTATGTTGCAAGCGTGATTAGAGATGAATGGCCGCTTCTCCGGCACGGGCAAGAGAGCCCAAAATCTCAAGCTGTAATGAACGACTTGTGGGAAGCTTCCTTGTCCGTCAAACCAACCAATGATCGTGAGTCCGTTATATATGACAGCTTTTTCGATGCAATGAATGTGCTGGGCGGGCTTCGAAGAGTGAGAACAGCAACTGTCTATATAGGAATGCCCGCTCATGAATGGGCTATTATCGCCATCGGAGCAGCCGGCATTATTACGCTCACATTCCTCTTCGCGCCTGATAGCAGGCGCTTTCATGCAGGATTGCTATGCTGTCTGATTGCGCCACTGACTTTGAACATCTTCTTGTTGGCGGAGTATCTGCACCCATATTCAGGCATTGTATCCATTAGACCGACTGTTTTTGAGGCCACTCAGCGCAAGATCATGAGTCAAACTGACGACGCGCCGAAATATCTCCAGGAAACTTCTGGTGCGGCAGCTAAGTAGTCTGTCTGGCTAATTATTCTGCTTTTGTGTTGCTGACTTAGTTTTTTCCGTATGGGTACCACCAGGACTTCGGCGCGGTAGCGAATTCCCAGTGTACGTGCTTTGTCTCTCGGAATGAGTCAAGACCTTCCTGGCCCAGCTCGCGTGCTCCACCGCTGAGCTTCATTCCGCCGAAGGGTCCTGCGTAATTGTCGGTAAGCGGGTCGTTGATCCAAACTGTTCCCGCTTTGGCTTCTTCCAGGAATAATTTGGCTTTCATTGGATCGCTTGTGAGAAGGCAGGCTCCTAGACCAAACATACAGTCGTTGGCGAGCTCAATTGCTTGTTCAAATGTGGTGTATTCCATAAGAGGAATTGCAGGACCAAAGGTTTCCTCTTTCATAATCATCATCGAGTGGTCCACATTCGTTAGGACAGTCGGCTCATAGAAATATCCCTTTTGTGGATTTTGCGGTCGACGGCCACCAGTCAAGATTTTTGCTCCATGCTTGACGGCGTCGGCGACATGACCTTCGACTTTTTCTCGGTAAGTCGCGCCAATCATCGGTCCTACATCTGTCGTCGGCTCCAGTCCAGAACCAAGTTTCAATTCTTTGACATGGGCTACCAGTGCCTCTGTAAATTTTGCCGCTTTATTCTTGGGTAAATAGACCCTCTCCGTCGAAGTGCAAACCTGTCCTGCATTTGTTAGTGCGGCATAAGCAAGCGCGCGCGCCGCAATCTCCGGATCGGCATCATCGCAAATTACGAATGCGTCTTTGCCACCCAATTCCAGATGCAGCTTTTTCATCATCGGGGCGGCAATTGATGCGATGCGTTGGCCGGTTGCCAGGCTGCCTGTAAACGCTATGACGGGCACGTCGATGTGTTGGACCAGAGGTTCTGCAACTTCTTTGCCAAACCCGTTGATGACGTTGATGACTCCGGCTGGGAAATGGTTCCAACAGTGTTCGGCCAGATAGGCGGTAGAAAGCGGCGTCACTTCGCTGGGCTTGATAATGACGGTGTTGCCGGCTGCCAGCGCCGGAGCCACCTTCCACGCCATCAAAAGCAATGGATAATTCCAAGGGATAATACATGCCACAACCCCATACGGCTCTTTCAAAACCAGGTTGAGTTGAGAATATTCTCCCGAAGGCAATACGCGCCCGCGCTCATGGCGTCCCAGTTCTGCATAGTAGTCGAAAGTATTGACCAGCCACTCGAATTCTTCTTCGTTCTCTGGCACCGGTTTGCCTTCTTCCAGAGTAAGCAAGTGCACGATCTTGTCTTTGTGTTCGCGCATTTTCGCTGCGGCCTCGTGCATCAGGTGCGCACGCGTGTTTGCCGGTGTTTTACGCCATTCTCTGAAGGCTTCCTTGGCCGCCCTTACTGAAGCCTCTACATCCTTAGCCGTGCCACGAGGCACCGTGTCGATTACTTCTTCCGTCGCCGGGTTGATAACGTCGATCGTTTCTGTGCCACCACCCTTGGTGAACTTTCCATCAATGTAATGAAGAGGCATGTGCTGATCCTTTACCGCAAAATTATTGCGAATTGACTTCGATTGACTGCTTGCAAGCTGCATATTCTACCTACATATGCATTTTTTCTTCGTTAAACCGCACGCTTGTAAAGCAAAGGATGGACACGGATTGGGTATGTGGTATATTGACATTGTCGGCTGGAAATTACCGGCTGGCGCCGAGTCTTGCCGCAGCGAAATT
>JAIETE010000195.1 GCA_019745505.1 Candidatus Obscuribacterales bacterium
CATTTGTTTTCTCCTTGGTAAGACGTGGTTACGCTGGTGTAGGTATGCCAACCGCCAGCTTGCAAACCTAGCGCAGTCTCTTGCATTGAATTGCCAAAGTCGTGACACATGGTGTGACACCATATGTGGTGACTTTGCTAATGTTGAATGAGAGCGCGATTTGGTTTGGAAAGGTTGGGCGGCGGCAACGAGAGAGGTAAAACGAGCGATACCTCAGGCTACTTGGCAACCTTGTCAGGGGGCAATTTTTCCAGTTGTCGCCCGTATGAAGGGCGTGTGTCTGCACAAATCCAACTGCAGTAAGTCTTTCGGGTCTTAGTGGGTAAGTTTTTTGGGGCGGGGAATGTTCAATTGCTTCCGAAAACCGCAACAAAAGCCAGGTTGCGTCCGTCCTGATGTTTCCACCTGAACTCATTCGAGTGTCACCTTTCCAGCGCTGCTGGCAGTGTCACCTTTCCGCCGACATTAAGTGTCACCCTCGCCTCCACGCCGGAGCGCCGTCTCTCGTTCTGCTTTTAGTCGAGATCGAACCTGTCTCTATAGAGCATCTCTCTAATCCATGCTCTGTTCTCTTCTTGTTGTCTCCAGGTCGCCACAGCCATCTCCGCAGCGTCATATTCGGACTGCTGCCCGGTTACCCAATTGCGAATCGGAGCGCGACGCGTGTTGAATCCAGGATGAGCGGCGATCCAGCTTCTGGTGTCAACAGGCAGATCACTTGGCGCGTCCAGCGGATGCGGAAATTTGACCTCATCCGAATTGAATTTCAGAGTCGCTGGAAGTTGATCGCCTTGTGAGTCGGCTACTCCCCTCAGGTAGCTTTCCAGCTTGACGTTATTGTGGTTGAGGGCGAGCCAGAGGCTGTGACTGTTTGCTTCGAGAACTCTTGTGGCGTCGATGACGAATGCCAGATACTCCGGATTTGTGGCGCTCATTCTTTGATAAGTGCCGTCGGCTCGCTGCCATAGACTGCTGTCGGTTTTGCGTTTTTGCTCGAGCACTTCTTGCCACACGCCGCCGATTATATGTCTGAGTCTCTTCGCTTCTGGAGACGTGCCTGATGGATCGGCGCTCAGCTTTTCCTCGATATAGGACAGCGCGCGCAGTTGATTCTCACTCATGGGGACGCCTTGCCTGTCGGCGTGCAGGAAATAGTCACGCACTTCTTTCAAATTCATTTGCGGATCGTATGAAGGATGCAAGTCATAATAATTGCGCCAGTCATATGCAATCGATGCGATCAGCTCGCCTTCTCTCCTGAAGATGTTGCTCTGTTTGGGATCGCTCAATTTGCCCATGAGTGCTGAATAGTCTGGACCACCTTTTGAGCCGTCGAAGAATCCTTCTTTATCGAGCAACCAGAAGATCCGAGCATGGTCGTGGACATCATGGCTGGCTAGAGAAACTTTTCCGAGGATCGGACCAGCGCTGCTCTTGAATCCGTAGTCGACAATTTTGAGGTTCTTCACCAATTCGCTCAGTGGCACGGAGCGCTCTTCCGTAGTGCCTCGGCGATACACAGGCGTGTAATTATCCAGTCCGTCTGCGCCGGTTGTCTTGTCGAAGCGCTCCGGTACCAGTCCTTCGCTCTGCTTGTGCAGAATTTCTTTGAGCAGCGGAACGTATTTCGGATGTACTTTCATGTCCAGTCCGTTTTCGACAATGCTTTGCAGTGAGCGTTTTTTCACTGTGACGAACTGAGTTCTGTCGTAGGCATTGTCTCCTTCCGGAGCATTCATGCGGTCGATCAATTGCTTAGCAAATGTATGATCGAATGGTGTTCTGCGGGCAATGTCCATGTCGTCATAGACTTTGTTTGACAGGTCGATAACTTCAGGGGGTGAAAGTTTCCGACCGTCCGGTGTTCTCCAGAGATGTTCAGGCACGAAAAGATTTACCATCCACAGATCATTGTGCGTGAAGTGACCATGCCCTTCTGTTGACCGAGCCAGCATGATCGTGCCCAAAGCCAGGGCTCTGTCTTTCTCTATGGATGCAGACGGCCAGTGTTTTTCAACTGACTCGAAGGCTTTGTTGCGCAGGTCCAACCAGTGACGATCGGCGAATGTATCGTAGGCCTTGGTGCCGAAAAGCTCGAAGAATCTCTCTTTGCTGGACAGATAGTAGTCGGCGTTTTCAGGCTTGAGAAGTTCCGAGACTTCAAAATTTCTTTCCTGCACGCGGGCCGTTTTTGGACTTGGTCTCTCGAATCCGTGTGCTTCCGGCGTGTAGAGATGAATTGCCGCTTGCGTGTATGCTTGGCGCCAGCCTCCTCGTCCACCAAGAATTTCCGGACCCCGATACCAAGTTGGCTCCGGAGGCGGCGCCGCATTGAATTTGTCGGCCAGTTCTTTGGATGGGAAAATCAAATTGTGCTCGGCATCGTATACCATGCCCTGCTCTTTGAACTCTTTAGAATTGGCTCTTTCAGCCAACCATTCTCGGCTGGGGACGCCGGTCTCCGAGTTTGTAGTCTCTCTGAAATATTGCAGTGGAGTTTTGAATCCCCAGGTCATCGGCTGCGGTTGGAATTGCCGTGCTAGCGCCTGCATCGCCTCCTCTATCTGCTTTGCGGGTGTGCCAGGCTCGACAGGAACGTGTATTTCAATTTTGTCGTCCATGCGAAGAAGACCGAGATTGCGCGCAATGATCTGATTTTCGGGCGACATGGAATGTTCGTTCAGGACGATGTATGCTTTCGGCTTCTCTGCGGTCGGCGCATTATCGAGGTTTTGGTAGCTTTCTCCTTCGGCCGTTGTGTATCTTCCGCCTTCGGCGGCTTTCATTTTCAGGTAGGGGGCCTGATATTCTCCCAAGTGCAGGACAGATCCAAATGGCGACCATTTGCGCTCGGTCTGGTGGAAAACGCCTGAGCCGGTCGTTTCAATATTCTTTGCCCAGAGTTCGGAAACTGCCGTACGCAAGGGAGCTTCAACTATTTGGTTGATGTGTGCCTGGTCTCTGATAACTTGTCCGGATGGCTTATCGATACGTTCTACCGACTGCACGGTGGCAAGCGGTTCACCCAATCTGATTGGTTCTGCCGAGGTGATCGGTCTGAATCGCTCAACCGCTGACGGCTGATTTTGAGATTCTCTCCGGGTTTCTCTTTGTGTTATTGAATCTTGGGAATTGGTTTGTTCGGCAGAGGCATGCGGCAAGCCGATCTTGGCTCCGACTGCTGCACCTGCAGCATCGGCGGTGGCTGCGAACAAACCCTCCTTGCCGATTTTTGCATAATCGAATTTGTTCAATTCCCAGGCGCTGAACTTTCCTTCTTTCACCTGTTTGCGTGCTTCTTCCGACATGCCGGAGAAGGCGCCGAAGGAAAAGCCGGTGAAGCTGTTTTGGAAAATTCTATTGCCGATCAGCTCGGGGAAGGCTTTGGCTGCGCCGGAGCCTTGAAGCAGCTTCATGCTGCCTGCGCCGAGCGTGAATGTGGCGGCACCGATGGCCAGGTTCTCGAGATTGGCAGTCGCTTCACCGGTCTTCGCCAACCCGTAACCGATGCCGCGATACTTGCCGGTTTCATCGTAGTAGGTCGAGCGAGTCAGCGCTGTTTCCGTTGCCGTGCCGGTGATACCGAAGGCGACGCCTTGTGCCGGCGCGGCCCAGAGTTTTTTGTCCAGTCCGGCTTGATGCATTTTGGCGCCGATCAAGTCCATGCTGCCTTTCATGGCGATGCCTTTGAAGCCGCCCAGAACGGCGTCTTTTCCCATATTCTCGGCGTTGTCGCCCCATTTCATTTCGGAAGCTGCATAAAGACCTGCGGCAGAACCATAGGTGAGGGCTGCGCGCATGCCCCTTCCGGCTGGAATGAAAAGCGGTACGCTTTTTGCGGCACGGACAACCCAGGTCGCGGTGCTGCTGCTTGTCGTATCGCTGAGATCGAGCCCCAGTGAGTTTGAGACTGCTTTTACGGTTGATTTGGTAAGGTGCGTCAGAACGTCTTCATGTAAGCGCTCACTTGCGTTTGCTTGTTCCGAAGAGGCAATTATTGCCTTTCCGTCCAGTTGTTCACTGGTGGCTTGTGGGGAGATTTCGTTCATTGCGCTTTGAGAGAGAGAAACGCTTTGCTTAGGCACGCTGCATACGGCTTCTGCTTAGTGGATTGAGTATAAGATTTAGATCTCAAGAGGCATATGGTAGGAATCCCAAAGATCCTTAAATTCAGCCTTCTGAGATTAATTCTTAGTGTCGACTATTTCTGTGACCTGGTCGTTTCCAGTACCGAAGGAGTCACTATGGAGAGACTTATCTTGTATGGCAATTCACTGATGGTTGGCGTCAGATCGCGGATACGTCCATCCGGGGTGAACGTCGCAGATTTAATTTCGCGATTGCGCAGATAGTCGCCAACCATCTCGATTGGTGACTTTCCAACGGGCGTTTGCTGGACTGTTCTGCCATCGAAGAGTCCGGCCTTCGACCATTTGTCGAAAATGAATTGTCTGGATGCGATTGAATATTCGCGATTGGCATCAAGCGGAACGTAGCTGCCGCTGCCGTTGCGAATGGAGATGTTGCCGATGCGATTGCCGGCTCCTTTCGAGAGGTCGAAATCGTACTTCAGTCCGGCGACTTGGGAAAAATAACCGTGCCCTTCGGTTTGCGGATTGAGTGGCTGGTCTGAAAAAGCGTTGCGTATTATTTGCCCTAAAGTCGGTGTTTTAGGCGTCTCATTTCGTCCGGTGCTAAATTCGAGGACTCGGCGCAATTCCTTGCCGGTCATCTTATAGACGTGCAGTTCTCCTTTTTCCAATTCGGCATTGCCGCCGCTCTTGAACATATCTGCTATGGTTTCTCGCGTGATAGGTTTGAGCGCTCTGCCCGTTGCCGGATCTACGTTCGTATCAAGCCCTCTGCGCATCCATCCTGAGTGGGTTATAACCGCGTCTGCTTGTACTTGTGCATCGACTGCGTCTGAAACCAGGTTGCCCAACTGGGTCTCGCCCTTGCGCAGATTGTCCGCGCTAATATCGCCGACAATGCGAGCGTTGTAATTAGTGTTTCTCAGCGCATTCAATTCACCCGTTTGTGCTTGGACGAAAGCGTCAAGGGCGGCATCTCTGGGCACACCGGGCTGGATTGCGTGCATGCGTCCAAACGTGCTGAAGCGGTGGGCGGAGCCGTCCGGGCGAATGGCTAAATCCAGTTGTCCCAGAAAGCGTCCGTTGGAGCCTGCCTGCACAATGGGAATTTCATACCCGCCGCCGCTGGTGTTTCTAAAAGTCGACAGTCCGCCGGTTGAGACACCGTTCTTGCCGACCCAGACCGGAGCCGCTGTTACATCGTGGGTATGGGCGCTGAAAATCGATGCGATCTTCAAATTTTTCGCCGCCAAACTGCTGTCTTTGATGAGCGCTTGCGCCAGGGCTTTATCTTCTGCCAGGCCGAGGTGCGACAGAATGACGAACTTGTTGACGCCATGGTTGTTTGCCAGATCGAGCATCGTGTCAACGGTTGATTGGGTCGCGTCTTTGTAACCGATGCCGGCGACGTCACCAAGGGCGGTGCCTTCTTTTGTGACCAAACCTAATGTCGCGACTTTCTCAGGCCCTTTGGGACCCGGAATCGTATCGATGGTGAAAGGCCGCGCAATCTTCTGGTAATCAGGGAAAGCAGACAGATCAAGGTTAGTAGCAATCAGATTTGCTTTGGGATTCTCTGCCAGCAAGCTCGACATCGTTCTTGCATAGCCCGGCACGTTGAAGCCGCTGCCCAGGTCATAAGTGTGGTTGCCGGGGACAAATTTCGTCACGCCCATTTTCATCAGCGCGGAATTTTCCGGCATTCCGGCTTTAGTCGAGATGTACTGGACATTGCACCCTTCCAGATCACCCACGGTGACGAACTGAGAGGGCATTGCGCGCTTCGATGCATCGGCGGTCAGGCGGTCTGAAACCACCTTGATTGCGGCCAACTGGTCATTTTGACTGTGGAAATCATTGAGGTGCAATGTCCTTAGTTGCAATAGATCTTCTTTTGGCTTAATTGCATTCTGAGCTCGCGCAAAAACCTCGTTGCCGCGAAAGAGACTAGTCGCAGTTCCTGAAAGTATGCCACCAAAAGCTGCGCCCACTGTGGTGTCCACCAGAACCTGTTTGGAGACGTTGAGCGCGGCGTTGGTCGGATTTTCCTTGAGTTCTCCTGCGTTTTCGGCAATGCGATGGGGGACGCTCCAGGCGAAGGTTCCTGCGCCGCCGCCGGCTACACCTCTGACCACGCTGTGTTTGATGCCGGTGAAAACGTTGTCGGCAATAAGTTGCTTGCCTGCTGTTTCCCCGAGTTCTTTGGAGATGTTAGAACCGAGAGCCTCGCGTGCAATGGCTTGCTTGAACTTGCCGGAGGCGAAGTGGTCTGCCTTCATGCCGACGATGCCGGCGACAGCATCGACTGCACCCCAGCCCACGTCGTGAATGCCGGCGGTTCTGTCCTTCTCTTCGACGAAAGCTTCTTCCAGACCGGACTTGACGCCGTATTTAGTGACGCCGCCGGCCAGTAACGCCATCGGTAAAGCCAAGCCCGTGCGTTTTGATGCCGCCACAACGCCAAAGGTGACCGCGCCGCTGACGCTTGCCGATAGACTGGAAGCGAACTCTGATAGAGACTCGGCGCTGAGCAAGCCTTTGCTCTCAGCCGTGTCTGGGCTCTTTGAATTACGTTCAGGGAAGTCGGTCATGTTGGCGCGAGAAAAACGACGAGGTCTATTGAGAGTATGCCTATGCCTGACGGGGCGGCACTATGGTGATCCTCCCAGGGTGCCGTAGTTTTCCCATCTGCCAGCCGGGCGTGCCGTGCTCTAATGGCGTCAACCATTAAACTCGGGGCAACCTGCATGGAATTTGTCATCGACTTTGAACGCCGCCCTGATGTGCCTCTTTATCGCAGTCTCGCCACTGCCATAAAGGCAGCCATATCAGACGGACGTTTGCGGCCTGGTGAAAAAATTCCGTCCGTCAGGGTGCTTTGCGAGCTGGCAGACGTGTCTAGAAACACCGCTCATCAGTGCTATCAGACCCTCATCGATGAGGGTGTCATCGACGCCATTATTGGTAAGGGTGCATTTGTGCGAAAAGCGATGGAGCCTGGTGCAATCGCTGGTGTGAAACTTTCGGATAAATCGACGGATCTTTCGACGGATAAATCGACGGATCTTTCGACGGATAAATCGACGGATAAATCGACGGACGAAGAGTCGACGAAGATTTTGCGTCAAACACAGATGGTCGAAAACGTCTTGAGCTTGGAAGTGGATGTCCTGACACATCAGAAAACCGCTCAGGCTCTTAAACATCAAATGCCTTCGCTGGCGGATTTGCCTTTGCAGTCGATCAAACGAGCGATGGCCAAACATGCAAGATTCGAAGATCCCAGTTTGCTCGCATATTCGGGAGATCCGTTTGGACACCCGAATTTGAGAGAGGCTATAGCAAAATATGTCTTGCGCGCACGTGCTATCAAGTGCAGCCCGGAGCAGGTTGTAATTTCGTCTCGCCCGAGCCAGCAGATGCTCGACCTCTATTGCCGTCTCTTTATCAAAGAGGGAGATCTTGTCGCTGTTGAACATCCCGGCTATTCGCAGCCTCGACAGATTTTTCAATTGCACAATGCGCGCATTTTGCCGATCCCTGTCGACGAAAACGGCTTGCAGGTAGATGCTTTGACTGCGCTGGAAAAGCCGATCAACATGGTGTATGTCACTCCTTCACATCAAGACCCGACCGGAGCCATCTTGTCGCAGTCGCGGCGAAAACAGCTCGTTGACTGGGCGCGGCAAAATAGCGCCGTGATTTGGGAAGACGATGTGGAGAACGAATATCGTTATGGCAGTGAACCAATCCCGGCGCTCTATGCGCTTGATGGTGGACAACGAGTGATCTACCAGTCCACTTTCTGGCGCACGCTTTGTCCTTTGATTCGCATGGGATTTGTTATTCTGCCCGCCAATGCGACTACGGAAATTGTTCGCTCGGCAAAATATATGCTTGATCGCGACTTGCCGATCATTGAACAATTGGTGCTTGCTGACTTGATTAACGAAGGTACTTATGAACGGCACGTCAGAGAAATGCGCAAGAAATTTACGGCGCGCCGCATGACCGCAGTGCACGTATTGACGCTCGCATTGAACGGACTTTTGAGTATCAACAAAAATACGTCCGGCCTTCATTTGCGTGTTCTGTTCGATCCTTCGATACCGAGAGACTTGGTGTTGAAGTGCGGGCGTGATGTCGGTTTATCCATCACCGGAACACAGGCTTATTACCTCTGTGATGCGCCCCAAAACGAGTTTCTCATCCAGTTTGCCCATATTGAAGAAAATGACCTGAAACAGCAAATTGAGCTATTTGCGGTTCAGCTAAAGTCTCAGTGGCAAGTGAGAAATTCCACTCTGCCGAGCGCGCAAGTCCATCCCGGTGAACAAGCTTGGCGGCCGAATACAGCTGAGCCATCTGGGTTTAGCCGGTTCTGAGCAGAAGAGTTTAAAACAAAACTTTTGGTAATGCGAAATCAGAGTCTTACCTTCAGTCCGAAAAGTCGCCTTTTTTCGGACTGAAGGCAGTGGGTAATTTTGGGCGCCTGTCAGCGTTTGCGTTTTTTGTTGATATAGCTGCTCGGTCGCCTCTAAAGTTAAAGTGCCTATTAGTGAGCCTTTCGGGGTTTGCCTTCAGTACGAAAAACACTCATTTTTCGTACTGAAGGCAAAGGAAGTAAATGCGGGTTATCGGCAGCGAATTTTAACTCAAAAAAAATATTATAAGAGATAGTAGAAAGGCTGAAAAAGCAAACAGCCCGGAAGCAGCTGGAAATTATGCTCTCCAGCTCCTCCCGGGTGTTTGCCGCCATCACGCAGTGGCAAAGTTGCCTCTGCCACTGCGTTTTACTGACGCGGAAACGCCTTGGCTGCGCCCCGATACATCAGTGACGAGTCGTCATCAGGCGCGCTTGCCGCGACCGAAGATCTTGTCGACGCGAGCCATGATGTCGTTGTACGCGCGGCTGACCGCCGAGATGATCGGCGCCAGCACCTTCGCGATGCGCTCCACTGCGGCGTTGAGCGGCTTCAGCAGCCACTTGTCCACGAAGTCGTAGATGCCCGTGTGGATGAGCTTGAGCAGGGTGGCGATGCCCGCCTTCCAGCCCTTGCCGTCGGTCTTGTCCGGAATCGCCAGCGTGATGACCTTCAGCAGGGCATACACCGGCGGAATGACGAACAGAGCGAGCGCGTAGCCGGCGACGATCGCCAGAACCGCAGCCGTCGGAAGCGCGAAATACCATGCCCAGGGGAGCATGGCGAACGCGTTGCCGCCGACATACAGACCAGCGCCCAGGCAGAGCAGGACGATCAGCGGTTCGCCGCCGTCATGCTTCGCGAGCTTGCCACCGACCAGATACGACGTAGCGGTCACGAGAACCGTGCCGGCGAGAGCCAGCCAGTGCGTCCAACCGGCCTCGGCATGCGGCAGACCGAGGAAATAGGCGAAATAGAAGACCGCGCCGGCGAACAGGACATTGCTGACCTGCCCGAAGAGCGGCTTGAACTCGGTCTTGTCGTTGAACGTCGCTTCCTGCGCCCGCTTGAAGCCCTTCTCGTAAAGGGTCTTCAGTTTGGCGGAAGCCTTCTCATGCAGCTTGTCGAGCGTAGCGCCGGCCGTCGACTTGTCGTCGAAACAGAGTGCCAGACCCGAGTAGATGAGCGGCAGAAGCGCCAGACCCCAGAGCGCCGCCGCGAACACGCCGGCGATCACACCGCCCAGCCAGCCGAGCCAGCCGAGATGGGTGAGGTACTGGTCGAAGGCGCCCAGTCCGAGCGCGACCGACGTCAGGAAGCCGATGATGGCGTTGCCGCCACTGTGCTTGATGACGTGCACCACGCCCAGGTAGGAAGCGATCAGCGTCAGGGCGGTGAAGCCGCCTGTCAGCCAGATGTTCCACTCGAGCATGCCGCCGAGGATGTACGCGCCGACCGCCAGACCGATGGCGACCAGGATGTTGACCACGTGATGGAAGAAGAGACGCAGGTCGTTCTTGTCGCCGCGGTAGATGGTCTCCACGATGGGCTGGAGCAACTCACCGAGCTTCTTGAGCCCCTCGTTGAAGAAGAGCAGGACGATCGGGAATACCAGCGCGGTATTGACCACGAAGATGCCCAGACCGACGCCGACCTGCGTGACCAGCGTGCCGCCCATGAGGATGGCGCCGTGGTAGCCGACGATGGTCGACCAGATGAAGGTCAGACCGTTGACCTCGGCCTTGTCCAGCGTGTCGTGCAGCGGCTGGAAGAGCAGCCGAGCGACGACGACACCGGCGAAGCCGCCGATAATCCAGCCATTGCCGAGCACCATGCCGAGCAAGCCGGTGCTGACGTACGTGTCGACCAGGAGGTTCTTCACGAATTCCGTCGTGAGGTAGCCGACGTAGCCGCACGCGAGCGTGCCGACCACGTAAGTTGCGCCCAGGAGGAAGACGGTGAACCACTTGCGGTTCGACTTGCCGGGCTCCGGAGTGCTCTCGACGTGTTTCCAGATCGAGGAGGCGCCGGGCAGGCTGCGGAGAGCACCAACCACCGGTCCGATAGCGAACTCGGCCAGCGGCTTGGTGATGTGTTTCAGCGCGTCACCGAGAATGTCGGCGAGGCTGTAGGCGATGGGCCAGATGAACCCGCCGACCAGGCTCGAAGCGATCAGCGCGGATGGAACCCATACCCACCAACCGATGCCCATGTCATCGCCGACCAGATGCATGGTCGCGATGAACGCGACGATTGAGAACGCCAGACCGAGCGGATAGGTGATCACGCCAGGGAAGAGGTCGTGATACGTGCGCTTGCGCGCTTCGCGTCCGATCAAGATGACGAAAGCGAACCAGTAAACCGGGTTCGCGATCATTTTCCACGAGAATTTGTCCATGGTTTTCCTTTTAAGCTCCGTAGAGCGTCTGTGTGGCGAAGGTGCTCCCAAGGCACGGTCGTCACAGTGGAAATAGCTACACACCGCTCGTCCTCCGGTATAGGAACATAGCTGCCCTAGGCTCACTGCGCGTTTGGGATACGAGCAGCTTACTAAGGGCGACGACCACCACCACTCACGAAGAGCGTGCGAAAGGGCTTTTGAGACTGGCGCTTTCAGCTATTTGGGCTTGATGGTGATTTGGACGAGTTGGAAACAGAGATACCCTCAGCCTGGTAGTGAAAGACCTCGTAAAACAACAAGATGGGCAGATTACTTAGCATGTTGTTTCATTAGAAACCCGAGGTATTAGCCATTCGTTCACTTGAATCTAAGACCACTCAGCTATAACAGGGGCTATATATAATTGAGATCCTGCTATCGCAGTGTCGCTAGGCCTGGTTGAGTTCGCTCGCGCTAGATCCGGGCCGATCACTGCGAAGGTGTCCGACTGGGGCGTAAGACCAAGAAGTGGTTTCAAACCAAAAGCCAAAGTTATTTGCTCTAATGCAAATCAAGAGGGTAAAACGGTTGAGACACCTGATTAGATGCGGGGGCGGCGGCCTGGACGGACCGGGCAGACCGGGCAGACCTGACAGACCTGACCGACCTGACCGCCCCTCGAAAGTGCCAGTCGGAGACTTGAAATGAAACGCAGCCAGATAAACCAGCTCATCGATAATGCCCTGGAATTCATGCACAGCCAGCAGTTCTACTTGCCGACCTGGGCGAAGTGGAATGCCGAGATTTGGAAAACCATGGGTGAAGAGGCCGATGAGATACGAAATCACGGTCTGGGTTGGATGGTTACCGACTTCGGCAGCAAAGATTTCGACAAGACTGGGCTCTTAGCATTTGTCATACGCAACGGACGCTTGCTGAACAATCGACCGCAGACGACAAAACTCTACGCTGAAAAGATGTTTGTCGTGCAGCCCGAGCAGGTCACACCCTGGCACTTCCACTGGATGAAGACGGAGGATTTGATCAATCGGGGCGGCGGGCGTCTGGAAGTGGAATTGGCCTGGGTCGCCGATGATGAAAAGTCTTTTGACGAGAGAGAAGTGCGCGTGCAGGTCGACGGCATTACCAGAATCATTCCTGCGGGCGGAAAACTCATACTCGAGCCCGGCGAGAGCGTGACCTTGCCTCCCAAGCTATGCCATCAATTCTGCGGTTACAAGGGTGACAATAAGGTTTTGGCAGGCGAAATAAGCAGTCTCAATGACGACACCAGAGACAATTGTTTTTTGGGCAAAAAGGTCGAGCGTTCTGCAATTGTCGAAGACGAAGCAGCGAAATACAGCCTTACCGGTGAATATACAATCGATGCGCCGCGGACATAAAGTGGTGGCAAATATGGTGCCGAAATCTCTCCCCAACGCACGTCTGCTAAGCCTCACTAGTCAAGGCTTTCCAGCTCTGTTTTAAGAATGAAAACGGTTTTCAAATTGCGCATTTGAATTCTAATCTTTTTTGACTAAATTCTAAAGACTGGCTATCCATAAGGCTTTCTGTCGATTGTTTTGAAATGTCTCGTTCATTTCGGGTTGACAGATCGTTTTTTAGTGGTTTAGATGAGGGTGTGAGGGCTGACGGAATGCGGCATTGGAAGTCGTTTTCATTTCAAAAAGCCACGGTAAGAATAAAACTTACTCGGGAATTATTGGTTTCAACAACCGATTGAAAAACGGAAAAAGGAGAAGTTAGATGTCTTGTAAAGTTCACGACGAACATGACCATAAGCACGGAGAAGGTTGCGGACACCAAGCAATCAAGCATGAAGACCACGATTGCTATCTTCATGATGGTCATATGCACCACGTTCATGGTGACCACGTAGATGACCACTCTGTGTCGGTGGGCGGCTCCAATGCTTCTTCATGCACGCCATCCCACGACTGCTCATCGCACGACAAGGGACACAAACACGGCGCCGGATGCGGACACGAAGGGGTACCGCACGGCGATCACACCGACTATCTGGTGGGTGGACATTTGCACAGTCCATGCGGCGACCATTGCGACGACCACGGTGCGGTCAACGTCAAGTAGTCTGTGTTCCACTTGAAAAGTTTGCGGGGCGGCTAATGCTGCCCCGTTTTGCTTTATTCATAGTTATTCTGCCACCGGTCACCGTCTATCTCGACCCTAACCTGCGATTGCAAGGTTGGCAGTCATGCGTCAAAAGTAGCCAGCCAAAGATATATGTTAAGTGGTCTTCGGTGTTGAAAGTTTTTTGACGGTGCTCTGATTGCCGAATATTCAGTTGCGGTCTAGGTTGACTGCTGATGGCGCTCAGGGTCCAAGTAGGGCTGTGGATCGCCTTGCTTGTTCATTCGAGACCTGAAACCTTCATTCAGTTCCGGCGACTGTTCATTGGAATCGGCAGCGCTTATTTCATTGCCGTGGCGCTGCGGGTCGAGATAAGGCTGGCGATCTACTTCCCTATTCATGCGCGATGAAAATCGTTCGGACGATTCGTTCGGTTGCTCGTTCGTCGCCGACCCTTGAGTGCTCGTATCGATGATGTGTGAAGAATAGATATCTCCTGCACCGAAGTCGATGGTCAGCATCTCGCCGGTATTGCTGCTTTTTTCGCTGTGGGCTTGGGAAAGCCTGTCTGAATAAGCTTCTTTCAGCGCACAGTCCAGATGGGAGTATGAGCAGGTTTCGGCTGAAGTGTGATCTATGCTTTCTATCATCAGTCGTCCTCTGTTGAGTAGTAACGTGCGAATCAGCGCATCCTGCGCTCCGGTCTTCGACTGGCATCCATGTTGGATGAATCGGAATCGCCTTTTGTTCTGCGCTTTTCCCGGGATTGTACTTTTGGTTACGGTCAATTTGCGGTCAAGATTACCCGTTTGCTTTTTCGTCTGCTGCAGCGCCGAGTGCATTTGCTCTTGGTCGGCGGGCTGCGCCGCCAGCCATAGAAAGGTAGGATCATTTACTGCAAAGACTGAATTCTGCCCTGACCGTAATTTGACCGAACCCGCCGATATGATGCAGCTGTGACCGATGAGCATGCCGTAGGCAGCCTTCTCATCGTTCTTTTAGTAAAAGATTCTCGCTTATATCGGTAACGGAGTACTCGTCATGACACAGGCTACATCCTTTGAAAGCGCTTGGTCTGAATCCACCACTGGCGGTGGCACTCGCGGGGATAGTATCGCGGATAATTTCTATCAGCAATTCTCTACTGCCGATATCGGGCAATTCTACGGGAGCCAGCGTGTCAACTCTGGCGAGACACACACCGATACTGACAGCTCGGTATCGGCGATGCTCGGCGGCGTGGAAATCGTTGATAATGGAAGCTCAGCGACAATTTGGAGCGACAAGAAAGACCTGGGCGCCTTTCAATCATCCGGTCGTGCCGAGAAAGTAGATCATAATCGCCACCTCTCACGTTCCGCCTGGGATCAGCCCGCTGACGATAGAACGCTGTTTGACCGAGCTGGTTCCAGCACGAAATTCGACTATGAGCAATTGCAGATGTCGACGGCCGGCAACGATCGCATCTCCAAGGCGAAGCCGGGCGACAAGACTCAGCCTGCCGCGCAAGATAGCTCCATTCGCAACCTCAATGACGCAATCACACAACGCTCTCTTCAATTTCCCACTGCTGAAGAAATCCAGAAAGCCGAAGCGATCATGAAGGATCTGCTTGCCGGTAAGAACATCAGCGAATCAATCAACAAACTGAGCCGAGACGAGCGTTCGAAAATCATGTCAATGGTCAAGAATGAGTTGCTCAAAATTCCCGGCACTGCTGTCTATGCAGAACAAAATGGAGACCGTTCTCAGGATTTGGTTTTCAAAACCAAAGACGGCGCCATCGTCCATATCTCTGAAGATTCATATGGAAATCCGACAAATATTCAAGTAAGAGGAAAGGGCTGGACTTCTGCTCTCGGCTGGCGGACCGCCGCAGGCGCGGTGAATGTCTATGAAAACAGAGATGCCAGACCGGCTTCTCAAAATGGGTCGAATCCCATAGATTATCTTCGCCGCCAGACCCAAGTCACTGAGGGTAATACGCCTCTGAGCCGCTATATGAGAGGCGATGAGCTCACTGACGATGAGTGGAAACAGATCGAAGAAACCTCCCGCAGAAGCGGCGGTAAAATCACCATTGTCAGACCGCACGGTGCAAGAGGTGACTAAAACTGGCTTGTGAAGCAATTCACAGCCTGTCCGAATCAGTTTTGGAAAGGGGTTCGCTGCCTCTATAAGCGAGGTTTTTGCCCATGTCGTTTGAAGATTATCAATGTTTAGATGCAGTTGACCATCACGCCTCCAGCTCCACTTGTGCTGTCTCGATGGAAGATTGGTCTCGATATTCTTGCGTTAGGGAAGATAACTGCGAGCAGACTCGGACGCTGGTCGATGCAGGCACCCTGCCTGAAATCTCGTTTGATGCGGATTGCGGCTCCGGCGAGCAGCCGCAGGGATGTTGGAATGAAGCGCCTGCCGTGGATTGTTGTGACCCCTGTGGTGATGATACTGTCAGCTTTGCGCCGCCGGCGGAGTCTGAATGCGGTGATGAAGACTGCAGGCAGGAAAATGACGGGCAAGCTGATGACGGGCAAGCCGATGGCGGGCAGGCTGATGTCGATTATATAGAGCCTGTGCGCGAGCAGTTTTGGCCTGGCTCGTCAATGGAAACAAGTATGGGCTCTGTCACTATAGGTGATACCATTCCTCCGGAGCTGCAAAAGTATGCCCGCATGGAGGGCGACACCCTTGTCATTGACGCGAAGGGCGAGCAACTGCCGCGTTTGACGATAACTCGCGACAACGTGGTCATTAAGAATGCCAGAGTCAATGCCAGGGGCTCCGGTCAAGCAGCCATAGAAATCACCGGCTCGCATGTGAAAGTGCAGAACAGTGAGATAACCGGCGGGACCAGAGGCATATTGGCGGACGGTGCATCCGATGTGACAGTGGACGGAAATTACCTCCATGACTTTGACAATGTGAGCGGACCGGATGGTCACGCCATCGAGTATCGCGGCGTGAAGGGCGGAGTGATATCGAACAACGAGATCACCGGCACTTACAAAACCGATGCCATCAATATGCTTGGCAGTACGAATTTGAAGGTCATGCACAACCGCATCGACGTAAGACTGGACGAGTGGTCGGCTGCTCCGCTCATGGTCGAAGATGGCGGACAATGGCTGGGTGCCGGCACTTCCCATGACATAGAAGTGGCTTACAACGATATCTCGTACACGGGTGGCGTGCCACCGGGCTTACTGGGCGGCTACAATCTCAATGGTCACGACAATGTCGTCAACGGTGACAGCACTAGAGGCGCGTGGCAGCTCTATCATTACGAACCGACCAGGAATGTCTGGCACGATGTCTATTACGATGGAGAGCGCATCTCCTAGAAAAGTTTATGCACAAAGGGCAAAGGAGGTAGCGAAGGCTGCCTCTTTTGCTTTTCAGTCGGCAAATATTCCGTAGCCTGCACCATGGACATTTCTGATGATCGAGCCCTCTCGTCCTTCATCGAGCACTTTGCGGACGCGCTTGATGCAGCTTACGATGGCTTCAGTCGTAGCATCGGATTCGCTCGACCAAACCTGCTCGAGAATCTGCTCGGCAGTGAAAAGTTGATTCTTGTGACGCAAGAAGAATTCAAGCAAGGCAATTTCCTTTGGTCGCAGTTTCACCTCGACGCCACTCTTCGTAACTCTATGAGATGCCGTGTCTAACTGGATGTCGGCAATATTGAGCACGTCGTCCAAAAGTACCGGAGGGCGCCGCAGGAGAGCTTTCAGTCTGGCTTGCAGTTCACTGCCGTCGAAAGGCTTGGTCAAATAGTCGTCTGCGCCCGCTTCCAATCCTTCAACTTTGCTGTTGATCGACTTAAGAGCCGTCAGCATCAAAACAGGCGTTTTGCCACCTCTTGCCCGGTATGTTTTGAGCACATCCACTCCGCTCATTCTGGGCAAATTCCAGTCGAGAATCACCAGGTCGTAAGAGTAGAGCTTCAGTCGGTCCAGTGCTTCCGCTCCGTCTGTGACTGTTTCGAAAACATGCTGGCTGCGTTCCAAGAACATGCCTATCAACTCGGCGCATTGAGTGTCGTCTTCAGCCACTAATATTTTCGACATTTATGAGTCACTCTTTGGCGAATCTGGGCAGGGTAAACCAGAAGGTCGTCCCTTTGTCTGATTGGGAGTCCACGCCTATTATGCCACCGTGATTCTCGATAATTGCCTTGCAAATAGTCAAACCCAGACCGGCTCCCTTCTTCTCTTTCTCGTCGCCTTTCTCGACCTGTCTGAAGCGCTCGAAGACCGTGCTCAGCTTCTCTTCCGGAATGCCGCGTCCCTGGTCTGTAACATTGACTCTAACGAAGTCCCCCTGCTCCTGAGCCGCGATTGTGATTACCGAATCGGCCGGCGAGAATTTAATCGCATTGCTGAGCAGATTGACCAGCACCTGCACGATTTTTTCTTCGTCGAAATATGCCTTGATTTCAGAATCAATCGCTTCGCTGATCTTGATCTTGCTCTGATTTGACAGTGCTTCTACCGCATTGACAGCGGCAGTAACCGTGCTCTTTAAGGCGCATTGATCGGGCAGGACCGTAAGCATTCCGGATTCAATTTTTTCGACGTCCAGAAGATTATTGACCAGAGCCAAAAGTCGCTGCGTATTGTCCTTTGCAATTGCCAGGCTCCGTTTAATCGATTTTGGCAGGACCGGACCGCCATCCTCTTCGATTAGAGAGAGCACCAACTGTATATTTCCCAGCGGCGCTCGAATGTCATGGCTGACCATGGCGAGAAAGTCGCGTTTGATGCGCTCCAATTGTTTTCTCTGCGTTATGTCCTGTATGACGGCATAGATGGTTCTTTCGTCCGGGGAGATGGAGACGGACCAGGCAACTGATGCGAGTTCTCCGTCTGCTCTGCGGATGGTCGTCTCGAATGAGGTATTGCCGCTCTCGCTGTTCAGCACGGTTTGCAGCCGAGATTTCGCCATCTCTTTTTCTTCGTCGACGACGAGGTCTATTGCACGTCTGGAGAGCAAATCGGCAGCCGTGTATCCAACTACGGGAAAAGCGGCGGCATTCGCGTCGGTAAACTTGAGATTGCCATCAAGCGAGCAAATAAGTTCGCTCGCATTTTCCAAGATCGCTCTTTCTTTTCGCCGCAGCACTGCCAGGGTGTCGTTCATCTTGTGAAACGACTGGTCGATAAGGTCGAGCTCATCACTGCCCTGCAGGGGCGCAAGCAGATTTTGGTCGGCAGCCAGCCGTTCGACATTGCTCATGATCACATGCAATTTGGAAGTGGTGCTCTTGTTGAAGAACGCGGTCATGGCAATCGCGTACAAAACACTTATCAATGCTGCCGCGTAGCAAACGTACTGCGTCAAATTGTTATAGCGTGCCATGCTTTCCGAGTATTCTTGAATGCGCTTTTCGTCTCCTTCGGAGAGGCTTGTCAGAGCGGAGTCGAATTCTTCCAATCGTTTCGTCACGGTCTTCCAGGAAAGCAAAGCCCCCACTCGGTCTCCGCCCCTGTATTTGAGTTCTGTTGCTCGACACTGCGAATAAATGCTGCGGCTGAGACTCATAACCTTTGCGAATTTCTCTTTTTGCTCGGGTGCATTGACGACCAGCTTCTCGATATTCGAGAGCTTTTTGTGCAGTGCAGTCTCGAAACGCTGTTCGACCGACGCGCCGAACTCTCCTGTGGCAAGAACACTCCCCTGCCGCCAGAATACATAGCGCTGTATCAGCACGAGTACTGAATTGACCGCTGATTGAAACTCGAGTGCTTCGATTTCTTTCTCTCGCTCGACCTGCATCTGGTGGTTGATGGTCAAGAGCGTGAAAAGCAGTGACAGCAAAACGATAACCGGGACCGTCACCAGCAGTATTACTTTGTGGGAGAGTCTGGAGAGCATTGAGACAGCTCAAAGATTGCTGCGGAGGGTCACACAAAGAATGTTCCACTCAAAACAATCCTTTCTCATTCGAGTGTCTGAAGAAATGATGCAAAACCGAAAAGAGAGACAATGTCCTGGCTTAGTGCTGCTTGCGCTCGATAGCGCGGCGGCGCGAGCCCGGGCGGTGGTGTTTTAATGTCCACAGAGCTTGGGTTTTCGAACATCGGGACGGAGGAGAACTTTTCTTCTTCGCCTGCGTTAGCACGCTTTCAGCCGAAAAGGCTTTTGTGCCCCCCTGGAAGTGTTTTCTCAGAAAAATCTTTTTTCGTGCGCGCGGGTGATCGTGGTAATTCATGGTGTTTTCTCGTCAGTTTTGTGGACTTCTTTCTTCGCGCACCGTAAAAGGTCAAAACACAGCATGATGCTGGCGTAAGCCATCGCACCGCCGTTGATTCGACGGACGTGGCTGCAGGAGAAGAAGTCGCTGACGGGACTGAAAGGAACCAGTTGGACAAAAACACATGCTACAGACAATTCTCGCGTGCCTGCTTCTCGTAATCGCTATCGCGGCCGCCATCGTCGTGGTGGTCGCTCGCGCGATTACGCCGCTGGGCCGCGGCACCCTCAATTTGGAAGACTCGTTCGGCGGGCCTCCGGAAGCTGCACCCGCCTATGCGGAACTGCAACGTCTCGAGCTCCAGTATGCGCTGGCGGAAGAACTCGGCAGCCTCGATGCCGGCTCGCTCGAAACACTTCGCCAGGACGTCGTCGCCGCTCGTACGCGCTATGAGAGCGCGCTGCAACAGTCAACAGTCAAGGTCGAAGTTTCTATCGCCCAACAACAACAACAACAACTGGATATGGAGGCGGCAGTTTCCGACTGCCTGTCCCCCTCTCCCTCCATGCAACCGGCCCCCGCGATGGGCATTGCCTCTGCCGCCTTTCCCCTGGCGACTGGTCGCAAGAAGAAGTTCTAACCTCCAGCTGCATGACGGTTTAGCCGATTTACTCACGGGCGGTTAGTGGAGCGCCGTGGTAACTCTGATAAGCCGAGTTTAGCTTGGGCGTCGGGACCGTGACGGAAAAAACCGCCGGTCCCGACGGCTCATCGCTGCATGAATATTTGCGCACGCAAGGTCGCGGGTGGCTCGCTGTAGTGTTCTATGCGCCTGAAGCTGGATTGAGCGACGGTAAAAGCCATGTGTCGCCCAGGCGTCCGGCGCTTTTACCTTTCGTGCCTAATATATTAAAACATATAGTATAAGCGAGGCGAGCGCAGTTTGGCTGTCAGCGCAGAAACTCCGTAATTAATCTCCTGATGGTACTTTCCCCAATGCTTTCGCAGCGGTACGGATGTACTCTCTAACCTGTCAAACCCCCCAATTAGGTTCACCAGAAGTCGTTTTTCTGAAATGGAATTTTCCAGTTCACCCGACGAGCGCAAGATTGTTGCGCCTGAAGATTCTCAACCAAACTGGCTTGAAGGTCATGTCCTCAACCCGTTTGCCAATGGGCTCGCCGTTACTCCGTACAATGCGGTCGCCAATGCCGTCAATTTTGTCTCACCCGGCGACCCGATGGGTAAAGTTGAAGCTTTGCCCGTCTCAAAGACCGAATTTCTTACGCCTGATTGGTTTGTGCAAAATGTTTCCGCTGGTTTGGGGGCAATCGTCCCATACGTTTTAGCCGGAAAAGCAGCCGGTGTTGCACTGAGGGGAACGGCGTCGACTTTTGCTCTGAATGGTCCGGTTGCCCGGGCCGTAACCAGTGAAATCGGGGTGGCCACTGCCGGCGCCGCGATGCTGGATTTCGCGCGCGATACTCACGAGGGCGAGACCCGTCTGGGCAATGCTGTTGGCGGTGCAGTTGCCATGTTCGCATTCACGAAAGGCAATATGCTCACCGGTGCTGCTGAAGGGGTGCTGCAACGAGGAGCAACGCGCTTCGGGGTTGGAACTGTTGGTGGAATGGCTGGATACACTGGGTCTCGATTGGTGTCGGGCGAGAGTATCAGTGGTGAGGACCTGGTCAAGGCTGGTATCACCGGCGGCACTATGAACGTGGCCTTGCCTCCCACTCAGCACTTCATCACCAAAGGTTTCGATGCCGCCGGACAAAAGGTCGCCGAGACTTGGAATTCAAAACCGGTCAAGGACGTCTGGAGTTCCGACCGGGTGCTCTTTCCCTATTGGCGGGTCAAAGGCACGGTTCGAGACGGCTTGACCTCGGCGCGCGAGGCGACCTATGGTTTTCTAAACAAACATGATTTGCCGCATCATCCTCTGAAGAGTTTGATGGAGCGCACTTTCCCGCGAACAATTGCAACCTCAAAACCGGAGCTGACCTCTGAAAATAATCCGGTCGCAGCTTTCGAAGAAGCGCTTCCGAAGTATTTTGAGCGCATGCAGAAGGGGGAAGCGGACTGGGAGGCAAATCCCACCGGCAATCGCTATGACGTGATGCGTGAAATGAAAGATGCCCGCGGCGACTTTGCTGCAAAACTCATGGAGTTCTGGCATGGCAAGGACGGCAAGCCGGGATTCAAACACTACAGTGACGCCGAACTGGCGACCGCGACAACGAGTATCGAGCGAGTCGCCCAAATCCGCAAGGCTCTTCAGCAGCCGGTGGAGCGCGGCAACAGCAGCGACAAACTGACCGAGGCGCTGGTAGAACTGACTCCCAATAAGCATGTTGTAGAAGAACTGCGCACAGACTCTTATGCGATGGACGGGCTTGAGCTTGGGCGCCAGAAGTTTTACGGTTATGACACTATGGCATTGATGAAAAATATGTCTATGCCGGAAATGCACCGTCATCGCGACAATCACAATTACATCACTCCCCATGACTGGATGCCGTATGATGCGACGCCTGAACTGGCCAATATCTTTCATGGCACTATGTCCACGAGTTTGGCTTCTACCCTCAAAGAAGGTTCACTGCTTCCCGCCAGAGAGCTTCGTTTGCGTGGATTGACGCAGAATACCGGCGAAAGCTTTGGCGAAGAATGGGGCCGCAGAAGTATTTCCGTTACGCGCGACTTTGGCGAAGCGCTGAGCTATACGGGCGTCAGTCCGCAATACGTCAGCGAGTTTCCGATTGTTTACGGCATCAGCAAAAATACGGCGCCCAGACTGCACAGTGCCGGTGCGCTTGAGCCGGGCGAGTTGATTACCCAAAAGCTCGGCATTGGCCACAACCTTCTCACCCGGCTTGGTTTGCGCACGCCGGACGTTACCAATTTGTACGTGCCCGATGGCGAAGTGCAAAATGTCACCCGGCAGCTGTGGGCCAATCGCATCTCTGGAGTAAAAGTGGTCGGCTTCAATCAGATGCCTAAGCCTCAATGGCATCCTGAGCCGACGGTCCAAGAGATGATCGACATGGGTTATCGATAATCAAACACGAACTCGGGGGCGCCTCAGAGCCCTCCCGGAGTCTCTCCAGGGCTCGGAATCAGTCGGACGAGTATACTTTCTTGCCCATTGTCTCGACGAGCGCCAGCGCCCGCTGCTTGTCGTATCCGGCGTTGTCGCAAAGATACTGCACTGCTTCGATTGTTTGTCCTTTAGCAATGAGGATTTGAACTCGTTGAATCGCTTCGATATTGTCGATTGTTTGAAGTTCTGCGGTCGGTGGGGATTCCCTGTAGTCCGGATCGTTTCCCTTGCCCACGGTGCTCACCTCCAAGTCCATGCCGTCCCCGTTGTCACCGGTGTTTCCATTGCCATGCCCTCTGCCGTTGGCGGGCAGCAAATCGTGCAGTTTTTTGCCCGCTTTTACTAAGTCGATAACTTCCTTCGAGTCCTTTAGATCCAGATTTGTCGTTGTGCGTACATATTTCACAGCGTCTATGAGCTTTCCCGAGGCGACTATTCTTTGCACTTCGGATGCAAATTCAGGCGGCAAAGGCTCGCAGTCCATCAGTTTTTCTCGGACACTCCGCTCGTGGGATTTGTGCACGCCCTTTCGTTTTGATCCTTGTGCGGCGGCAATCTTGAGCATTAAACCGATAACAAAGAGCCCCAGCGCTATGAAAATTAGAGATTCCACAGTCATTGATGAATTCTCGAGGGGTTAGTCATTGATTCTTGGGAAAATTTGTCCATGTGGGACTTATGCCCATCATGTTTCTTCCGGTTTCAATCAGTTTGCCTATTGCTGATAAACTTATTCCTTGTCACTGGAAAGGCTTGATATGGCAACCTTTGAAACCGTTCGCAGAAAACCGCTCGTGCCCCCGGATGAGAATTTCGAAGAGAAGATTCGCAAGAGTTTTCTTCATCAGGGTGTGATGACCGCTCTCAAAGGAGAGCTGGTGGATGTGCAGCCCGGATACGTAGAAATCCATCTCCCTTTCAGCGAAGCGACGCGGCAGCAGCATGGTTTTTTCCACGGTGGAATGGTGGCAACTGTCGCTGATTCGGCGTCCGGCTATGCCGCATACACGGCGCTCGAAGAGGATGAGGAGTGTCTTTCAGCGGAGTTCAAGATCAACTTTCTCAGTCCTGCACGGGGGTCTAAGCTGATTGCTCGTGGCAGTGTGATCAAAGCCGGCCGGCAGCTGGTGATAACGGAAGCATCTGTTTCAGTAGTTCGCGACGGTCAAGAAATTGATTGTGCGTTGATGTTGCACACCCTGGCTCGCGCGAAATATGTGAAGAGCGGTCCGCATACTGACTAGCAACAGTAAAGTGCATTATTTGCCGGTGCCTTCTTTTGCGGGGAACAAGGTGCTCTCGACAACGTCAAGGGTCCTATAACGAAACGCCGTGATGGTGTTTTCTAAAAGCTCGGCAAAATCGCCCATGTCAAGCGAAGATGCCGGTTTCCGTAGGGTATGTTGCTAACACGAGACTCCACAAGAGTGCAGGTTGGCAAAGTGTTGCCCGCATTCGCATCACCGAAATTAGAAATCGAGGTTGGTCATGAGCATTTTGGGAACGTGGATCAAACAAATCATGGATGTGCTTAACCCGGACAACAGCAGCGCCTGGGATGAATATAGAAGAGCACGCTTGCTAGAAGAGGCGGAGAGAGCCAATCAGCAATAGACGATCGCATAGACTAGGACAAAAGATTTCCAGAGGGCGGCTTCAAGCGTCGCCCTCTTTGTTTTTGTCAAACGGCATAGTTGGGAATCACATGGCAAAAACGGGCGATGAATGGCATCTGCTCTACAGATGCCTGTGTATTGCTAAGGTTGCAGAAAGGGCGCATACAATGCGCCCCCACGGTTACTGGTGCGGCTGCGACCAGGTGAGCCCCCACGGTTATTGGTGAGCGGTTGCGATTTGACGAGCCTCTGCGTACACCAGAGCCGCTTCGTGTGGGCGGTCTGTGCGAGCAAGTAAGCGCGCGTAGTCCTTCAGTGTGGAGATGAGTTGGCGACTTAAGCGTTCGCTGCCGTTGCCTTCGGACATCTTGGTGATGGCGATGGCCCGCGCTATGAGCGGCTCAGCTTCCTGGAATCGTCCGAGCTGCAGATAGACACGACCCAATCCGCTGAAGCAGAGAGCGGCTTTGTCGGCTCTGTAAGGCACTACCGTCTCGACGATGTTGATGGCTTTCAGGATGGAGCGCTCGCCCTCTCTGAGCCGTCCTTGAAAGCAGAGAGTGGCAGCCAGACTGAGGAAGTCGTCTACCAATTCGATTGAATCTTGTCCAAACAGAGCGCCTTTGAGCGAGAGTGTCGTACAGAAATTAGCTTCCGCCTCGACATAATCTCCGCGATCGAGCGCCACGTCAGCGAGAGTCTCGTAAGCGTGGCTGAGTGCCGTTAGATACTCATTGCGGTCGACGTTTCCGTGCGAGAAATTTCTTTCCAAGCCGACCGTGATGCGCTGCTTGGTCGTTTCTTCAGGAGTCGGAATTTGGCTCAAATCCGGCTTATCGCCTTCACTGAGAGTTTGGAAGCGCCGGCGTGTTACCAACCCGAGATCCACCATTGCCTGCGAAAGCGGGCTGCGCATCGAGTGCACGCGCGCCAGGCAGAGCGAGGCTTGCTCTTCGGTGATGAAACTATTGTCGATCATCTGCTGCACGGCCAGCGCTGCTTCCAGTGTCGCGTGCTGTATTAGTCCGCGCGACAGAAGTGCTTGACCAATGCGCTGTCCGTTGGCGACGGCGGATTCTTGGGCTTCGAGTACTTCGTGCTGGGCGATTGCTCCCGATTTGACGAGCAATTCCCCGACCCGAACCGTGTGTTTTCTTCCATCTTTGGATGCAACTGCGAATTCGCCTTCCATAAGCATCTTGCGATTATTCTCGACATCGCCCTTCAAAATGGCTACCGCATCTGAGCGCTTCGTGATTTCGTCGCGAATGCGAATCTGTAACTCGAGCGCCAGTTCGAGCATGGCGGCGGAGATAGCGCCGCTGAGGACGAGGCAGCGACCCAGAGGCAGCTGTGAAGAGAGGCTTTCCTTCAGGGCCGACTGAAATTGCTCCCAGGAGATCACACCGGCTTCCAGCAGTAGTCCGCCCAGCCGATTGGAGGGACCGCCATCGGCCGCGGCCCGCTTCACTTCGGAAAGAGACATCTCAAAAGTATTCTTGGTTCTCACGGCGGTGCGCAAGGCTCTGAATCCCGTGCGTACATCGCACTGTTTGTCTTTCAGTGCCGCCTGTGCATCAATCGCCGCACGAAGCTCATCAGCTGTGAGAGTGCCGTTTTTCACAAGAGCAAGACCCAAGTGCAGATTCTCCGCTTGGGCTGTCTCTACAGCTTTGGTAAGGTTCTCCTCGGTGATCACTCCGGCTTTTACCAGCAGCTCGCCGACTCTAATGTCTGTCGTGTATTGGTTCATCTCTTGAAACTCAGTACAAGTGCCCACTCCGGCAGATGCAAATGCACGTAAGCCGGTTAAAAGAATGTGCCGCTGCAACGGCAAAGGGATTGCCGAAGTGCCCAGCGAACTCGTTTGCGCGATACGGGATACCGGGGAACCGACCGCTGCAAAGCGGTCGAGTGACCATTAAAACACCAACCGAGCTCGTTTTACGTGAATTAAATGAAAAGTGAAGGTAAGATCACTAGATCTAAGGAAAATCAGGCCGCTTTTAAGTGAAACTGGCAGGCCGGTTCTTCTTGTCAAATCTTGTACAGGTGCAAAAACGACCTGACGCAAACTAAGAATTCATCTCGCTTTCCGAAGCAACAGTGAGTCCCTTCTGCAACCGGCAGCAGCATTTTTGGTTCTACGGACTGCCTATATAGGTCTTCGGCATTGGCGTATAAAACCTGGCGATCGCATTTGCCGTGAATAATCAGCAGTGGTGGATGCGGCTTTCTGAATACAGCCGTGTTGTCCAGTTTTAGGTATTCAGGAAAAGCCCAGTCAGGATAAGCCTTTAACCAAACCAATCTGTCCCTTCCGGCGCGCATCAACGATGTGAAGCCCGATTGAAAAATAACTCCTGCCAGCGGTCGTTTCAACAGCAATTGAGATGAAACACCAGAGCCGAAAGATTCACCAAATGCAATGATGTCTTGTCCCTTGCGATGCTCTTTATTCACCAGATAGTCATAGGCGGCGACTGCGTCATTGCAGGCATTGGTGATGCTGGCTTTACCTTCGCTCAATCCGTATCCCTGATAGTCGTACATGAATACCGAACCACCGGATAATAGCAAAAGCTTTGCCGTATCGAGCTTGGCAAAAATGTTTTCTCCCTTGCCGTGGCTGAAGAGAAATACGCGCTTGGTTCCTGGTAATTCGAAAAACCAGCCGCGCAGCTTCTTTCCATTGGCGGAGCGAAAGACGACGTCTTTGCGTGTTACATGCATCTGCGAGAGCTGTGTAAATTCTTTAGAGCGGTCGGGTGTTCTAGGGTCTACCAGAGGAAACATCAGAAGTTCATAGAGCGGTCCATTAACCGGGGCCAAAAATAGATAGAGCAAGGCTAAAGTGAAGGCCAGCGCCGCCAGGGAGCGACCCGACCATTTACTCCATTCAATTCTGTCGAAATTTGCCATACCAACTAATGAAAGCAAATTTTGATGCTCTTTGCCCAATACTTACCCGTACCATCTTCACCCAGCTGGGTGATTCGCGATTTCGGATGAGGCATAAGAATATAATGAAGAATGTTTGATATGTTACGGATAAGTGGCGTCTTTTCCTCGCAAAAGAAGGAACGTCAAGAGATTGTGGGCACTGGATTTTGAGGCGGGCAGTTAATGGTTCAAATTTCGCCTGAGATACCGATCGGGGAACTGATTGTCGCTTGCGGATTGGCAAAGCTCGAGCATATTGATTTGGCATTGCGAAACTGCACGACCAGTGGCTTACCAATCGGTTTAGAGCTGGTCTTGATGGACAAAATCGACTTCGATGCGCTGGCCAATTGCGTGATCGCCCAGTCGCTGATCAGAGACAAGCTCCTGTCTCAGCCTAGTGCTGTTGATGCACTCAGTCTCTCTGTCAAGAAAAACATTACATTGAAAATTGCTCTAGACGTGATGGCCATTGATTTGAAGAGTGAATCGAAAAACCGGCTTGGCTCTCTTCTTGTGGACGGAGAATTCATAAGCCGCAAAATCCACAAGGAATGTTCCAATATTTCGAAGTCTACCGGACTGCCTCTGGGCAGAGTGCTTCTGGCCTCTGGCGCTTTGCACATAGACATTCTGGATAAAGCTCTCAAGATGCAAAAGCTTCTAAGAGAAGGTCAGATCGACAGGGAAGAAGCATTTGATGAAATCGCTGCCGTCAAAAGCTTTCTCGATTCCGTCTCGTCGGTGGCAAACACGTCCAAAGCAAAAGACGTAGAAATGCTCGACCTTTTGAAAGACGCCAATTTGCTTGATGAAGCAGAAGTCGAAGCGGTGGTGAAGAAAACCAAGGCGGAAGGGATCAGCATTGAAGCTGCGCTATCGGGACTTTCCTTACTTTCCGTGCATGATTTTCGATCGGCCGAATTGGTGCTGCAGATGATCAAAGACAAGCAGATGGCTTATCGGTCCGCCGTTCAGCTTTTGCAGCGCATACAGATCTCTCTCAATGAGCCTCCTCCGAAGGAGGAGCGGACGGAGTTGCTCAGTTTTAGTCAATTTCTGCGGCTGACTAAGCTGCGGGTGAGGCGTGTTTCGGGCGGTGTAGACCGAAGTGCTCGACTATTGTCAGACGACGCGGAGATGGAAGATTCCTGGCAATACCTTCCGGCGATAACGGACAGGGCAAAGGAGATTTCACGTGCAATTCCCAGCGATGTCATCGATTGCATGGAGAGAAATGGATTTCTTACTCCAGAGGAAAAAATGGATGTGGCCACTGCGGCTCGGCAATACAAGCTGTTTCGCCAGAAAGAATTGAGCGTCGATCAAGCGCTGGTCAGCTATCATCTGGCGAAAAAGGAGAAAGAAGCATTTAGTGCCTGGTCGGGCACATTCCCTTCACTGGCAATCTGGCTGCCCAGAAGTGAATAGAGCTTGGCTGAGAGCTTTTGAAATCCTGCCTTTTAAATGCCCCAAATTGTGGCTATTGTATAAATGACAACGTGCCTGCAAAATGTAGCTGTGACGCCGAATTAACGCGAATCTCAAGAATGCAATCTATGGCTGGGTTTGTGTGTTTGTCACTGTATTTGGTGGCATGAAACATAATAATCAGTACCGGTCACTGGGCACAATTTTGTGGCCGGTTTATCTGTCGAAACTGTTGCCAGTTTTGTCACTAGCATCGGACAGTGCTAACTCTTGAAATCGGAAATCGCGAAAAAGTATGATGACCTAGCTGAGTGACCTCTTTTGTATTCCTCGTAACGGGTCCGGTAACAGCCGGTGAGACTGTCAAATTCACAATCTTCAATGAAGACCTGCCGGATTTGCAGAAGGAGGTCAGTTATGTCGTGCAGACCGGAGACAATCTGAACCAGACGAGATGCGGCTTGCGTAATCTGATTAACAATGACCCAGATTTTGTTGATGTTGGTGTTCATGCCACTTGCAGCGGAGGTGTGCTTACGGTCACATCAACATCATCTACTCCGACAACCTTCCTTATCAAACCCCTTATCGTTTGCATACCTGTTATCAATTCACCTACTCAGTGGCCGGCAGCGCAGCAGGTGAAGTATTGTACGTTTTCAAATGTCACCAACGCACAAAGAATGCGTTCCACGCTTGAACAAATCGGTGCGAATGGTGGCGGCGGGAACATACAATATGCATCCGACAAGTTGAAGTCAGATGGACAATTTACGGTCTATCTTTATGCCAACCACAATGATTTCTACCATTAACGGCAGTAACCAGGCATTTGAAACGAGCGGCGCTCTCGCATGCACCTCGGTATACATGATTGAACAGTTCCGAAATGGGCAAACTCCTATAACCGGAGATTTTGGCTATTCGTTCCAGGCAAGCGACACGGAAACCGGAGTTCTACGGTGTAGTGATGGTGCCATCACTATTCACGAAAATCCCGGAACTTAAGAACACTTCCAACGTGTTCTAGGTAGTCACTAATCGACGGCAGAGGGCAGGTTATGCTTGCTCTCTGCTGTCACCTTCCTCCAAAAGTGGTTTCGAAGCGTTCAACAAACAGGTTTTTCTCTTGACATGCTCGCCATAAAAGTAGGGCAGCAGAGCAATGACACTAACTGTGGTTGATGGGAGTATCAGAGTTAAGAAACAAGCTTTTGAAAACAAAGCGCTTACGAGTGATCCTGGATTGGTCAATTCAACGATTTGGAAAATTGGTCCAAAGACCATAAGTCCAGCGAGAATCGATCCCCAAACTGAAAGAATTACTTTTAAGGGAAGTGGCCACCGAAACCATGACAGAACAATCCACATGCCGATTCCCACTAGCCAACTACTGGCTGCAACGGATAACACAACAAAAACAGCACTTGTGTTATTTAAAGTAGCGTCAACTAAAGAAACTAGAGGCCAGACCGTTAAACAGGAAAAGCACAGCGATACCGGCCAAACGCCTAACGCGTTTGTGGTATCAAGAAAGAACCTTTTGAGCCCGCCTGAAGGATCAGAGTTGTTGACGCTCAGCTCATTTGTGTTTTCTGTACGTTGAATTGAATTCGTGTCCATGTTCGATTTATACCCCACTCAGAGCGGCCGGTAATTTTCTTTTTTTGCTTGTTGCTAATAGACCGGTCTGCTAATTTCTCAAACCATGTCCAGCAAGGATTTTGGGATTTCGATAAGACATAACGGCGGTTATCGGAATCAGATGTGGTTGTTCGCTCTATACAGTCGTGAGCTATTCCGCCTTTCGATTGGTCTGCCACCCGGAAAGTCTATTTATGCAGCACTCAGAAATGTCCTCTGCTGAATGTCTTTAGTTAAGTGCAAAGCAAAATGGCGACCGCATAACACGGTCGCCATCCAGTTCTTCTTTGTCTTGCAAACTAGGCGATTGTGACCTTGTCGCAGAGGTAGACGTCTTGGATTGCATTGAGCAATGCAATGCCTTCTTTCATCGGCTTTTGGAAAGCCTTGCGTCCCGAGATGAGGCCCATACCGCCTGCGCGCTTGTTGATGACGGCAGTCTTGATGGCTTCTTCCAGGTCGTTGGCGCCGGAAGCTCCGCCCGAGTTGATCAAGCCTTGTCTGCCCATGTAGCAGTTCGCTACTTGGTAGCGGCAGAGGTCGATCGGGTGATCTGTGGTCAATTCGGAGTAGACGCGAGCGTCTGTTTTACCGAATTTGATGGCGTTGTATCCGCCATTGTTTTCCGGCAGCTTCTGCTTGATGATGTCGGCTTCGATGGTGACGCCGAGGTGGTTGGCTTGACCGGTCAAGTCAGCAGACACGTGGTAGTCGACTCCGTCTTTTTTGAAGCCTTCGTTGCGCAGGTAGCACCAGAGGATGGTGGCCATGCCCAATTCATGCGCTTCATGGAAGGCATGTGCAACTTCTTGAATTTGTCTTGCCGATTCCGGTGAGCCGAAGTAGATGGTTGCGCCAACAGCAGCAGCGCCCATTTCCCATGCTTGGTGAACATTGCCGAACATGATTTGGTCGAACTTGTTGGGGTAGGTCAAGAATTCGTTGTGGTTGATTTTGACGATGAATGGAATCTTGTGAGCGTACTTTCTGGCGACCGAGCCGAGTACGCCGTAGGTGGAAGCAACAGCGTTGCAGCCGCCTTCGATTGCCAATTTGACGATGTTTTCCCCGTCAAAGTAAATCGGGTTCTTAGCGAAGGATGCACCGGCGGAGTGCTCGATGCCTTGATCTACTGGAAGGATGGAAACGTAGCCGGTATTTGCCAAACGACCATGACCGAGGATGGCTTGGATGTTTCTCAATACCTGCGGGTTGCGATCGCCGATTGAGAAAATGCGGTCTACAGTGTCGTGACCTGGCAAATGAAGCTGGTCTTTGGTAATGCCTTTGCATGTGTACTCAAGGTAGTGCTTTGCTTCGCTGCCGAGAGCTTTTTCAATGGCGTTGAGTTCTGTCATTACTGGCATGTCTGTGCCTCCACAAGTCTTGCGCCGGAACGTCCGTTAAAGCTATCAGCTTGATTTGTTATATGCCTAAAACATACACAAACAATAAGCAATCTGGTTTCATGAATCTTCATCTTGGCAAGCGATTGCCTGCTTTCGAGGTCTCGCCACTACCTACGTCGGCGGATGGTGAGGCTTGCGGGAGATCGAACAAATGGGTTGGCGCCCTATCTTTTAGTGACCACCGGATGTGCCTTCCGGCCACTCTGAAAGTTCCATCAAAACACCGTTGGTTGCCTTTGGATGCACAAACGCAATGCGTGCTCCACCGGCGCCAATGCGCGGTGTTTCATCAATCAGCTTGGTGGCGCTCTCTTTCAGTTTTTTTAGCTCGCACTCGATATCGTTGACGCCAAGGCAGATGTGATGCAGTCCGGGACCTTTCTGGGCGATGAACTTACCAACCGGAGTATTCTCCGAGAGAGGCTCCAATAGTTCGATGTGAGTGTTTCCCACATCCAGTTTGGCTACTCGCACACCTTGCTCTTCCACGACTTCGATGTCGATAACTTCCAGCCCGAATTGGTCTTTGTAGAATTTCAAAGACTCATCCAGGCTTTTCACTGCAATCGCTATATGGTCGACGCGCATGCCTCTAGCGCTCGGGTCGTGTTTCTCGCTCATGGACCAAAACCTGAATAACGCTCGAAGAATTTGTGAACGTGATTGAGTTTGCGATATTGGCTGAACTCGTCATATTCCGGCCAAGTGCTCATCAGACGAGTGGCGCGCTCCGCAACTGTCCATTGATTGAATGGGACCCAGACCTCGCCTCGCCATTTGGGATCGTAGTAAAAACGATTGAGGGCGTCGGTAAAGTTGACGGTTGTGTCGACATCCAGCACAAACGGGGAGCCGTCAGAGTTGGTGGGAAACTGAAACGCTTCGCCGGGCATCCGGGGCAGGCGGTCGGCTGATGGTGAAACATCAGACTGACGCAGGCTTTGCGCGATTTTCTTCGGCGCAAAGTCGATCCAGCTCTTTCGCTTCGATTCTTCCGCAGAGGCTGAATTGACCGGGTTGGCGAGCATCAGTAATACCGCAGATAGTGCACCAGCAAAGGAAATGCTTTTCTTGACTACCGTTTTCAATCTGCTTACCTTGCGATTCTTGAGAATATTGATATTTACGAACTTGTGGATCTTTGTGGCGCTTGGCAACGGCGCGGATTTGAATTGATTTGCGATCAGTCTTGCAGTCACCAGTCTTTCCAGGGATATAATACGCCGAATTTCAGCGTTTTGAGTATATGTTTTGCACTGATCTTGGCTGCCGATATTCGCCAAAATGAGCAAATAGAGCCGTAAATTTGCATCGAACATAAATTGATCCGCCTATGTCCGCATCTAACCTTCAAGTAAACTATCTGACTTATAAATTGGCGACCAGTGTCAGTGGCTGAGACGGAGTTAAGTAGAGATGGCTAGAGAGAAAGGGTTTGGCGGCTCAGTAGAGTTTTCGCTCACTCGGAAAACACGGCAGCGCGGCAGCAAAATTGCGCTTGCGGGTCTGTCGGGTGCTGCTTTGGTAGCGTGCCAGGCAATTGCAGCAATAGCTGCGGGAAGCCCGGCGTCAATTAAGGCTATTACCGTCGACAGCAATCAACAGCTGGTTATTCAATTCGCCAATGCCGGCTTTCCTGCTGTTCCTCATTTGCTCGATGTGCCAGGCCCCAGCCATAGAGTCGTTTTCGACTTCGTCAATGCGGCGCTGGACCGAGGAGCTCTTCCAACCCCTGAGATTTTCAGCAGCCGTATAACAAAGGTGCTGCCGGTCATAAAAGGCGTTCGCTATCTCAACTTGACCAGCACTCCCAAGCCGACTGCGCGAATCGTCATTGATTTGCCTGAACATCTGCAGGTTAAGCCAAAGGTTGTCAAATTAGAGGAAGATCTTGTCGTGCTGAGCCTGGGCGAAGGCGTCGATTTGTCACAGAAGGATGAGAAGTCAGAGGAAGGTGGTCCAACCAGCCAGGCTCCGAAGACTCAGGCTCCTGAGGCAGAAGCAGCAACCGCTGCCGTTTCGAAAGAAGCGCCTCTGCCGGGTGAGTCGACAGCCGCCATGGAAGCTGCCGAATCAGCAGCCGCTTCGGCACCATCTCAGGAAACCGGCGCACAGCTGGAGACCTCTTCCGTGAAATCAGCTCCCACCCCCGGTTCTGCAAGTGCAGAAACTGCTGCCACCCATCCTGCCGAATCCGAGAATGTCGGCACCTGGGATTGGACTGCTGGTCAGCCGGCGCAGGCACCGGCCGCCAAAACGGCACAGGCGGAAGAACGTGATACCACTCCTGCCGCTGTGCCGGTAGTAGCCACAAATACCACTAAACCTGCAGCTCTGGCGGAAAGTCAGGGTGCCGGAGATAACAATGCAATTCAAGCCGAACTCGATAAGGAATCCGGCAATGCGCCTGCGGTGAATTCTCAAAATGTACAGTTGAAGCCCGCTATGCCTGAGCCGCAAGGTGAAGCTGCCGCACCGGCAGCGGCGCCGCCGGCTGCAGAACAAGAGGTTGCACCCCAAATGGCGGCACCCCAAGCGGCAGCGCCTCAAGTTGACGCCGCAGAAGCTGCTCCTGAAGCTGTTGCCGCTCCAGCTCCTGTACAGAGAAAGGCGCCGGTTCAAAAGCGTGTGACTGCGCCGGTTCCACAAAGCGATCCGATCGAACAGGAAGTGCGCACTGAAACACCAGATCAAGCTCCCGAGCAAGAAATTGACGGACCGGCATCGAAACTTAGCCTGCCTGAGAATTCCCAAGGCTCGAAGACGACCGCGGAGAGCAAGGCTGAAGCTAAAGCCGCCTACAACAAGGCTGTGCAGGCTCACCTGGCGGGCAAATTGCCGGAGGCGATATCAGAGTATCAAAATGCACTTACGCTCAATCCGGAGTTCTCTCAAGCTCACTGCAATCTTGGTTTGATCTTCAACCAGCAGCACAACTACGCCAAGGCTCTGTCGGAATTCCGTAAAGCTCTGGCGATCAACCCTAAAGATGCCATCACATACAATGGCATCGGTGCTGCACTCCGGGCAGAAAAAGATATGGTAGGAGCGATTAAGAACTGGCAAACAGCAGTATCTCTCGACCCGAAATTGGCTACGGCTCACTATAATCTCGGCACTGCATACGAGATGCAAAAGGACGTAGACCGAGCGATGGAGTCGTACAGGCAAGCTGTGAAAAACGATTATCGGCTTGGAGAAGCGTATTACAGAATGGGGCTGATCATGGAGAGAAAACATCTCAATGAGGAAGCAACCGAACAGTACTCGCGCGCTTTGAAAGTGGCTAGCAATGCAGAATTTAGCGAGGATGCCAGACAGAGACTGGCGTCTTTGTCTAACAAGAAATCGGCAAAGCGTTAGTTCCGTAAATCCGCATTTGCAATATTTTGAGAAAGGGGCGAAGTATCACTTCGTCCCTTTTGGTGTCAACCAGAAATTGAAAAAAGACAATTAGGACAAAGGACCTTGCGCCGCAGCGCATTGTCCGATGCCCTAAATGCATATCTCCCGCGTGTGAAAACTGTTGTCTACATCAGACTGAATCTAATGACTTTGCCGTTAGCATCAGTCACTGAATTATATTTCGCGCCGCTGTTCAGCGAAATTCGGCTGTCATAGTTGCCTGTGATCGGATTGAATACGGTAGCGATGTTCTTGATGCCCTCGAGGTCTTGTGTCTGGCCGAAACCAGTGTCGACTGTAAGGTTGAGTCCCGAGCCGTCGTAGGAGATGTTGCGCTCTTTGATGCGACCGAAAGAGTCCGTCGTTTCGGATGCCGTGAACTTTGGATTGTTCCAGCCGGAGCCGTCGATGTCCCCGGAGTAGGATGTTCTTACCGTTTCATTTCCGTGGATTTGCGAATCTACTTTCTTGTTTGATATCCAGCTTTCGTCGGTGCCGTTGAAGCCCGGTGTGGACATGGCGTTGAATGTGCCGTCCACGCCTTTTGCCGTATCGGAGCTGAAGTCGATCGTCGGTTTTTGCGTATCGGGAAGCTTTTCTACATCCACTTTTCCGCCTTGTGGAATCAGCAGTTTTTGGCCGATTTTGAGTTTGTTTGCGTCTTCAATATTGTTTGCTTCGGCTATCTGTTTGTAGGATTCGCTGATTTCGGTTTGCGTCGGTTTGCGCCCTAGTCGCTCTTGCAGAGTGTCTTTCGTGATGCCCCACAAGTTGTCGCCTTTCTTTATTTCGTATTCCGCGGTGCCGTCAGAGCGCACATCGAAATCGCGCTTGCCCCACTTTTCCGAAGCGCCCAGCGCATCTTTGCTGTTTAGGACCTGCAGGTGAACAGGATCGCGCTCTTGAACGTATTTGCCGTCTTCGCTCCTGGTCAGTACGTTTCCGTTGCCCATTACGCGCAATAGTTCGAAGTCTTCGGAGAATCCCTGTGATTTCATATCTACACTGCTGTTCACTTGTTTCATTATCGAATCGAATTTGAAGCCCGAGTCGTTTTGGGCTTCCGTCATGATTTTTACAGTGTCCAGGTAATTGGTTTTTCCTGACTCAGCGTTGTCGAATTGTTTGGCGATATAGTCTGCCTTTTCCATGAAAGCTCTCCAGTGTCCGGTAGAAAGTGGGAGTAAAAATGCGTGTAGTCGAAGGGGCGAATATAGAGGATTAGAAGTCGGGGGATGCGAGGAAGGCGGGGGTGCTTTGATGTTGCAGCAGATACCGTTATTTTTGCGTTAACAGGCAAAACGCTGCATTGACGCGTTGTTTGCTCGACTTCTTAGACATACTAATGACTTTGATTAAGATGTAATTCGGGCAGAAGCAATCATGGTCGAAAGCCATGAGAAGCACCATAGACGGTGCCGCGGCGTCGGTCATGCGCTGGTGATAACATTCGATGCTTAGAAGTGGAGCTTAACTGCAAAAAGACGGGTGAGAACTATCCGCGGATTTTTTGCACCAGCGACGTAGTGGACTTTTGCGGTACCAAGGGCAGAATCTCGACCCGCCCTCCGAGAGCTTCCACAACCGGGGTTTCTTCCAGGTCTTGCGGTTTGTAGTCCGCGCCCTTAACATGGATGTCCGGTTTTACTACTTTTATGAACTCGACCGGCGTCCCCTCATCGAATATCGATACGACGTCTACACATTCCAGGCTGGATAGCAGCTCGGCGCGGTCGTTCTGGTTGTTGATCGGGCGCTCCGGACCTTTTAGAGCGCTTACGGAAGCATCGCTGTTAATGCCGACCACCAAAATATCGCCCAATGCCTTCGACTGTTTGAGGATGCGAACATGACCGACATGCAATATGTCGAAACAACCATTGGTCGTCACAATGCGTTTTCCCTGCTTGCGAAGTCCGTCGATATGTTCGCCCAGAGACTCTCTTGTTAGAACCGTTCCCATTTGTCCGCCCTGCCGCCGTTTTGTGACTTTTAATCTTACCCTAGAAAAACTTGATCGAATTGCCCCAATTTTGCCAGATTTCAAAGTTAGTCTTATTTTGTAATCGAGACGCGCTTCCCTTCGAGCGCTTTAGGTTTATCAAACGCCACCAGCAAAAGCGGTTCGGCGCGCGCGTCTTCGATTAAAAAACTTGGGGAAGATGGGGGCTGTTCTCTGCAGTGTGCAGAGGACAGCCTTTCATATGTGGGGAAAGTCGTTATTGGAGAGATTCTTGTAACTCTTCAAAAGAAAAAAGAATACTACAAAAAATAGTAGAAACGCGGAAATGAAAAAAAACGCGAGGAGCGAGAAGAGATGCCCGTTTGCGGGTCCCCTCTCGCTCCTTTGCCGTTTGCCACCGCCGGTAGTTCATTTCCTGCGAACCAGTCGGCGATACTTGTGACCGCTCACAGTCGTTGTCGAGCGAGAGCGGCTGAGCGAAGCGAATCGCTGGTTGTAGGTCCGGCGGATGCGCTCACCCGTTTCGTCGTCGAACGGCAGCTTCTCGTACAGCGACTTGATTTGGTCGCGCAGGCTTTCTCCCTTGACGAGATGCATGTCGATGCCCTGGGCTTCGCAGGCGACGAGCAGGCGCTCCAGCATGTGTTCGAAGTATGGCTTGGGCAGCTTGTAAAGCCACCGGTTGCCGCGCTTTCTCAGCAGCTGGATTTGGTTGACGAGCAGACCCGCAGCTGAGGGGGCGACGCCGATCGTCATCACGTGTTCTCCTTCGAAGGAGATGATGAGACCGATATCGCCATCGAGCCAGGGTTTCGTCTTCGGGTCTTCCGCGCAGGTCTGGCGCTCACCAGTGAATTCCGACCAGCCTCGCGGATGGTGGTGAATCATGGTGTAGTCGTAGGTGACCTCGAAGCCGGGCAAGCCGACCTCGAACGACATGAGCAGCCGATGGAATTTGACCAGCTCATCCCACTGCAGAGGTTTCTTGCCCCAGTGCTCAGCGCTGAGCCCAAGCTTGTCGACGAACCTGTAGAGCGGATGCTTGCGCAGGCTCGAGACCAGCTCGCCATCGTACTGCAGCTCGTGTGCGAAGCGGGCGATTTCTGCAAAGCTGCAGAGTTTTGCCATCTCCCAGAGTTCCAGTTCTTGCCCGCGCTCGACGAGCCAGTTTTCCAGAACCTTGAGATTGAGCGGTTTCAGCCACTTCTGACCCTGGTGCCGACCGACGTTTTTGCAGACGTCGAGATAGCTGGCCATCTTGGGATGCGAGCCGAGTTTTTCCGCGACGACAGCGACGATATTTGCCGGCGCCGTCAGGTCTATATTCAAGTCGGATTTCTTCAGGCCGCGCTTGCGCTCGGCGAGGAAAGCCCTTTCGGAGAGGCTGAATTCCTCGTCGAATATCTCGCGCGCCTCCCCATGACTGGGGCGCGGAAGCGAGAGCAATTCGACGAAGGACCTGATCACCTCAGGCGGTGCCGGACGCACGCGTGGCGTCATCAGCAATTCGAGAAGGTCATCCATCGAATTACTCCTGTTTTTTGTTGAAGAGAAACGCTCGGGAGCGGGCATTTGCGCCCGTTCCCGAGTAACCGTGTGGCTGCGTGGGCGAGTAACGAACGATGCGGTCGAAACCGCAGCGCAGTTACTTCAGGTTCCAGTACTTCCGGAACCTCGCCTCCCTATCCGTGCCTCTGCCACTGCCGCCGCCGCTTGCGCGATCGGCAATGTCCAGCAGCCTCCAGACATTGCTGTCGGAGCTGATGATGGGGCGCCCAACGATGCCGCGGTATCGGGTCGCGGCAAAGAGGAGGATAGCATCACCGGCGGATTTAGCATCCCTGGCGCGCGAGGCGGCAGAGCCAGCTCCGCTGGCAGAAATTTCTCGCAGACAAGCTGCCGAGAAATTTCTTTCAGCAGCGAAGATGGCAGACGCAGCGTCCACCTTCGCTTGCTGGGCACGGTCGACGCCGGAGCCAATCTCGCTGGTGCGAATCACAGGCAGCCCTGAGGCAGCACCGTGTTCGCGCAAGCGAGTCTCCAATCGCAGGAGAACTCCATCAACCGTGGCTGCGAAAGTCCTTGTCGCAGCGCCAATGGTGTCAACAGTCATTTGCACCTCCATGTGTGCAGCGAGACGCTCACCATGCGTCTCTGAGACCACCCGAAGGCAGTCTCTGAAGCACCACTATGGTGCTTCTTCAAGGCTTTTCCTTAGAACCTGGTCTTAGGACCGTGGTCGTTGGCTTAGCTTTTACCGGAAGTTCTTCTCGCCCACCCTTTCATGCACATGGATACATGAGTTGCAGACGATGTGTGCACCGAGCAGAGTGCTCAGCGCTCCTGCCTGCGGGCAGAAGCAGAACCGGACTGACTTGCGCCAATACCGATTCCACCCTGCCCGCCATCCGCTTCAGTAGCCGCGGATCTCCTTCTGGGTCCAGAGGCTGGACTTCACCACGCGCCCGGTCGAGCGGTAGCGCAGCGCGATCCAGTAGCAGGGACCACCGCAGTGGAAGTGCTCCTGGACGAACTCCTCCAGAACGACGCCGTTGTGCATGTGGTACGCCTGGAGGCGCCGGATGAGGACGCTGTCTTCGCGCTCCGGGATGGCGTCGAGAACTTCGACCGTCGCCACGGCGGGGATGCCGTCGCGCTTGACCTTGGCGGTGCGGCCGTTGGCGTAGGTGACGGTGCTCTCGACGGTGCCCGGAAGGGTCCGTGCGACGAGCTTGCGCGCCCACTGGTTGAGACCATAGAAAGTTTCGGTGCGAGCCATGATTCAACTCCTTCTGCGGATTTAACCGCTCAGTTCCGGCGCGCCTGCTGAATCTTGCAAGCGCGCCTGAGGGAAATAGAAGATACGGATTGCTCCGCGCTAGTAAACACACACACACGAAAACACACGCGAGTTTTGCCGACCTCAGCTGATGCAGTGGCGAACCAGATGCAGCAGCGTGTTGAAGTCCGTTGCGCACGAGAGGTTTTTCAGTCCTTCCTGGAACAGGTTGCCGTGCTTGTTCAGCGCAGCAATCGTGGCATTGAACCCCGCCAGCATCCCCAGCTGTTTCTGCACCTCGGTCATGTTGAACCGGAGAGCATTGAGCTGAGGAACGTGCGGATTGATGTTGATGTCGGCAGTGTGGTCGCCGGTCTTCACTTTGCCAGCGCTGTGGCAGAGCAGCCAACGACCGAGGCTCATCAGCATGTCGTTTTTCCGAGAGTCCTTGCCAGACGAGTGGATGCTGACGATCAGCGCTTCCTCGCCGAGCAGGTGCTTGCGCGCGAAGGCGACAGGGTTGCCGCCGTACGGGCTGAGCGCGCCATCGAAGAGATAGCGCCCGCGGAATTCGACTGCTTCCAGCAAACCGGGAACCGCGCAGGTTGCCCGAATCGCCAGAGAGATCGGAGCCGGTTCTTCCGACAGCACGCTGATGCTGCCGTCGAAGCCATACTCCATCACTCGCTCGCTCGTGAACAGGACGTGCGAGGTTTCGCTCGACGCCATGGTCCAGAACGATTCAGGCCAGACTTTGACCTGGTCTTCGATCAGCTCACCGAGTTTGTCGGTGTGCATCATCCCCTTGCGCAGCATGCGGGTTACGAACTTATGCGCAGGGGCGCGCTCTCCGTCCTGGGTCGCTGCGAAAGCGGCGGCCGGGTCGGTGCCGCCCTTCGATGACGGCTCGAACAGCTTGCGGAAATCGCACGCCATGACGCCTTCCAGGGCAGTGACGGGGTGCAGACCGGCAGCCTTCAGGATCGCCGGGATAGACCCGCCGCTGATGCCGCCAATCGAGCTCCAGTTCTTCAAACCTGCAACCTTGAGCGCCAGGGTGGCTCCCATTCCGGTGACAAGCGCGCGCGTGCCACCTTGTTCGATAATCAGATGACGTGAGTACATGATGTCCTCCTAAGATACCGTCAGCCTTTTGAGCTGATTCTGCTTGGCAGACTCGCTTCCCACTTCGTGGGCGGGCGCGAGTCCACTCAGGACATCACGCCACCTTCAGACGAGCCCGTTTGCGAAATACCTCCCAACCAGTCTCCTCTTCGAAGTTGGTTGAGCATGCTCGTTTGACCACGCGCACAAATGCATCCTCCAGCTTGTGAACCAGAGAGACAGCCGTTTGTTCTACGCAACAGTCCGAGTAGACGCCGACGATCCTGAAGTTGTCGAGGCTGAAGCCGTTTTCCCGGCATGCCTGAATGACTTCCTCCGAACCGTCTTCGCTGTCCTTGGACATGCGTCGCTTTCGCTCGTAGTTTCTGCTGCCCGAAAGCAGCTGAGCTATTGGCGTAATCGTCTCGCCATGGCGCCATGGCTCGCAGACGACCAGGACAATTGCCCAGCCTTTGCGTTTTGCCATGAGCACTTCAGCGACGACATTGGCGACGAGGTCAGGGTTCAGGCAATCCTTCACGAAGAAGTCTTGCATGTCGACGACAACGAGTGTGCCGTCTTGTTTCGATGGTGTTCGACGAATCGAACGCATCGAGTGTGCTTGCAAGCACTGCATGTCGCCTCCTTATCTCGACGCTATGCGTCGCCTTGGGGTTGATGGAATTTGCAAACCTGTGTATTAACAACAGCCGGCTCGACGCTGATTTAGCAGCGCGAGTCATCTCTTCGGCATCGCTCCACGGTCGTATCGTTCCAATTCATAAAATCAGGCGTTAGCCAGCGAACGGAGTGTTCGACGGGAAGTTGCTGAGTTCATGAATTGGAAGTGGTTGAGGTGGAGGAAACCTAAATTGCGAGATTTAGAAGAGAATGTCTTTTTCCTACACCTGCGCGTAGGCAGGACCTATTAACTTCATGATTCGGTACTATTCAGAGATATTATTGCGATCTCTTTACAACCTGCTTTTCTAGGCTCAGTCATGGTTTTGAGCCATGAAGAGATCTCTTGGATGAGCACCTTAGAGGCGCGGATAGAGGCTGAACAGCCAAGACTGCCAGCAGGCTTCAAAAAATCAAACTTTGCCATACAGTTAGCGTAGATTAGCGAGGGTTCATAAACGCGCGAACTTGCGAAGGGCCTGTCCTTCGGGGGGACACATACGCTCCTTCGTAGGTCAGCTGCGCGATTGAGCAATGCCGACGCTTCTATCGCTTCGGTTTTGCCAGTGCCAAAAGCATTTCCAGTGAATTACACTCGTCCGGAATTCCGGAGGCTCCGAATTCCAATTTTAGCGATTCGCCTGGCACACCCGGCATCAACTCGCCCTTGTAAATTGCCTCATTTAACGTTGTGAGAAATCCGCGCGCGGATGCCGCTAGAGTTTCAGGCAAAAGAATTGCCAGTCCAAACATCTCGAAGTGCGTTATCGTGTCTGTTTTTCTCTTCAGTTTTTCGATGCGTTGCGCCAGAGCCTTCAAAGCTTCGGCGCTCAAGGGTTGAATTCCTTCAGGTCTTAGAATACCGCCCTCGATGACTATCAGCGAAAACGGTCGGTGAAAACGTTCATTTCTTGCGAACTCTCTTTCCAGGAAAAGTAATAGCGCAGCGTAAGAGAGTATGCCTGTATCAGAACGAGTCAGCCCACGCTCAAGCATTCTTACCTGCTGCCAATCAACTTGCAGAGGCTCGATTCCGGGTGAAGCTTGAGCCGGTGTCGACAGCGCCGGCACCGCATTTGGAGATTCGTCGACAAACTTGATCAGCTTGCACTGCATGAGATTGAAGATTGTCGGCACCCAAAAACGCTTGGGAAATGGAAAGCGGCGCAAAATCTCGATCATCTGAGTTTTGTCGTCGACTGTCTGATAGAGCGACTTCTGAAAGTTCAGGTCGGCTGGAATTCCTTGCGACACCATTTGCTCGAATTGATGTTCCGTTATCCCTGGCACTACCCTGACCACAAAAGATTCCATGGTCATTCCGGCTGCTGCCAGGCTCTTCAAATGGTCGACAAGAGTCATGCCTTCCATAAGCAGGTTCTCGAGCCGGTTTCTGACCGTCAGCTTGTCTACCGTGACATCCGGATAGAAGGAATAATCGCCGCTCTCCCACGATGCCAGCTCAACGACTGCACCATCTCCTTCCACTCCTTTGACGCTGCAGTGGTAGAGCTTGCCCTCCTGGAAGTAAAGCTCGGCTGTATCATTCGTTGCGACAATTTCGAGATTGCCGGTCATGCTGCCCAGTGCGATCGACTGCAAGAGTGCAGGTATTTGCGCCGGTCTGAGCCCTCCGTTCATGCTGGCTTTGCCCTTATTGGAAAGGGATGCGATTCCGGGTGCTGGTGCAGCTTGGGATTTCGGCTCGTCGACCAATCCGTCCAAGTGGACGGAGGTGGGCCCGAGTCTGGCGCTGGTCGCAAGGCTCACTTCGGCATCTGGAAACTGGGCGCAAATCGTGTTGTGGATGATGTTGACGTCGTCATTGACGATAGTCCACTCTCTGGCAGAAGTGACACCGTCATTGCGATACAAGATCCACTCCACACCCATGGAACCAACCTTTTGCGCCATGAGAACGAATTCTCTGAAAGGCAGCTCGATTGTCTTGCCTTTGTTGGTCGGAATATTCGCCCACGTCGACATGTCCTCGATCTGTTGAAACGAGGGCGCAGTGTCCTGCAAGGGCAGCTGATGGTTTTTTCGGCCTTCTGGGCGCTGGGGGATGTTCTTTTGCAGCATAGGAGACAAAACGAGGGTCTAACCTGATCCTCAAAGGCAATTTACCCAGCTTTTAGCTATGTCCTCCAGTCTGATAAGACTAACGAATGCAAAAGTATTAGTACTATGGCATATAAGATAGCCGGCAAAAACCAAAAGGGAGTGGGGGTCGAACCCAAACCCAATGGTTACTTATCCCGTGTCGAATGCAGGTATTTGCCCTGCTGTCTGCTCAGACCACTGCAACATTCGGCATGTTCTCGAACTTTCGAGGCCAGTTGGTCCAGCCACTATCGGT
>JAIETE010000228.1 GCA_019745505.1 Candidatus Obscuribacterales bacterium
CGCTTGATCGAGGTTGTTTTCGGCGATTTCGAGCTGGCGCTTGTGGACGGCGGATTGATCGGCCCCGTTGATGCGGGCGAACCGATTGTGAAAGCGCTGTCTCAGGCCGGCGTTCCTACAGTTGCGATCTCGGGCGGTGGCGCGGGTAATCCCGTGCTCATCAAATCCGGCGCAATCGTGGGCATGCCGAAAGAGCTCGTCGTCCTTGCCCTCAAGGACGAAGTGCTCGTGCCCGCTGAAATCGCTAAGAACGAGGACCAAGAACGACTTTCGTCTCGATTCGACTGCTTCGTGCGGGAGATGCGAGAGAAGGCCGGTCAAGTTAAGCAGGCAGGCGGCAAGTTCGACTACGGGTATCCCGTGTTGAGCTGCGCTTCCTGAACCACTTAACCGTCCATCTGATTCAGCAATCTGGAGTGCGTTTGAACGCTCCAAGTGCAGAGAAGGCGGTGGTATCAGGGCGGGCAGTGCTCGCCTTGAGGCCGCCGTCCTCTGTCAGTCAGGTGTGATGCTAGGCGAGCCTCCGCTCGTCATGACGGCACCATACACCTCTCATCTCTCATAGCCCGGAAGGATTGATCGGCGCCACAGTGGTGCCGATTTCCTTTCGGCGCAACCAGCACGAAAGTGCTACGGGAGCCACATATGAACAAAGAACTAGCGCTTTACGCGCTCGACGTGGCACGCAGCCTCGGCGCGAGCTACGCAGATGCGCGTTTGATCAAGACGGTCACCGAGACTGTCGAAACTCGTGATCTGTTTGTGGTCTACGCAGCAGACAACGAAAGCATCGGTCTCGGTATCCGTGTCCTGGTGCGTGGCGGTTGGGGCTTTGCCACCGCTCGCCATCTCACAAAGAAGGGCGTCGTCTTTGCCGTCACCAAGGCGGTCGAGGCGGCCAAGGCCAGCTCGCGACTTCTGAACGGTCGCGTCAAGCTGGCGAAAGAAGCGGCTCACCAGGCCGTTTGGCAGTCGCCCTTCAGCATCGACCCGTTCAAGATCTCCACCGACGAAAAGGTCAGCCTGCTGCTCGAATGCGAAAAGCTCATGCGCAAAACGCGGGGCGTGAAGCAGACCTCGGGCCTCCTCACCTTCACCCGTGAGAAGAAGCTGTTCGTCTCCACCGAGGGCAGCGAAATCCTGCAGACCTTCCTCACCTCCGGCTGCGGCATCGACGCGCAGGCGGGCGTGGACGAGCACTTCGTGCGCTCGTGGCCCAACTCCTTCGGCGGTCAGTACGAATCCGCCGGCTGGGAGATGGTGCAGCGCTGGGATCTGCTGGGCAATGCTCAGCGGGTTGCCGAAGAGTCCGTCGCGGTCTCCAAGGCGCGTCAGTGCCCGGAGATGGTCACGGATGTGATTCTGGGCGCCTCGCAGTTGGCGCTGCAGATTCACGAGTCCACCGGTCACCCGACCGAGCTGGACCGTGTCTTCGGCGAGGAAGAGAACTACGCCGGTGCCAGCTTCCTGACGCCGGACAACCTCGGCAAGCTGAAATACGGCTCCAAGATCGTCAACCTCACGGCCAACGCGACCGTCCCCAACGCGCTCGGCACCTTCGCCTACGACGACGACGGTGTGCCGGGTCAGCGCGTGGAACTGGTCAAGAACGGCCTGTTCGTCGGTTACCTGACCTCGCGTGAAACCGCGCACGAACTCGGTCTCGACCGTTCGGGCGGCATGATGCGGGCGACGGGTCCGGGCTTCACGCCTCTGGTCCGCATGACCAATGTCTCTCTGGAGCCGGGTGACGCGGGTTCTCTCCAGGACCTGATCGCCGACACCAAGAAGGGCATCCTGCTCGACACGAACTATTCCTGGTCGATCGACGACCGTCGCCACAACTTCCAGTTCGGCACGGAAATCGGTTGGTTGATCAAGAACGGCAAGATCGTCGAGCCGGTCCGCAACCCGAGCTACTGGGGTATCACCACCAACTTCTGGAACAGCTGCGACGCCATCTGCGGGCCGTCCGAGCACGTGTACTGGGGCATCCCGACGTGTGCGAAGGGTCAGCCCTGTCAGGCCATCGGCACCGGCCACGGTGCGGCTCCGGCGCGTTTCAAGAACACCAAGGTCGGCGTCGCCAAGCCTGCTGAGGACAAGCCGAAAGGCGGAGCCCACAGCAAGCCGCATTCCGGCCATCACCATGCAAAGGTGGCGAGACACCATCGTCACTGCGCGGGAGGTTCCAAATGATCACCGAAGCAAAGTGCAAGAAGATCATCGACCTCGCAATCGCGCATGCGGGTGACCGCGTGACCGACATGCAGGTTACGGTGTTCGAGCAGGATCAGGCGACTTCGCGGTTCGCCAACAACGAGATGACGCAGCACGTCGACACCTGCACGACGACGGTGACCATCACCGTCAACGCCAGGGGGCGCACTGCGTTCTTCGCGACGGACAGCACCAGCACGAAAGCGATCAAGCGGGCAGTCGACAAGGCGATCGAAACCGCCGCTGTTCTGCCGCACGACGCCACCACGCTGCGCGTGCTCAAGCCGTCGAATCTCACCGAGGATGCCACGCCGAAATTCTCTCGCTACGACCCGCGCATTGCGGCCCTCGGACCCGAAGACCGGCTGGCTCGCGTCAAATCCATCGTCGAGGTTGCACGACGCGGTCGCTTCAGCGCCGCTGGAATCTTCGCTACGTACATCAATTCGTACGCGATTGGCAACTCCGCCGGGCTCTTCCGCTTTGACCAGCAGACCAACGTCGAGTGCTCGATCACGATGCTCTCGGCTTCGTCGTCCGGCTGGCAGAAGGGTTACGGGTGCAATCTCGATGCAGTGGACCCGGTCGCTCTGGCGCAAGGCGCTGCCTCGCGTGCTCGCAAGAGCCGCAATCCGGTGTACGTGCGTCCCGGGGACTACACGGTGATTCTGGAGCCGTCCGCGGTTCTCGACCTCATCTGCTTTCTTTACGACGACTTCACCGGCACGGAGCACTGGTACGAGACGTCCTCGTTCTACAAGAAGATCGGCAAGAATGTGCTCGGGAAAAACATCACCATCACGGATGATGCGAATCACGAGTTGCAGACCGGCTTCCTCTTCGACGACGAGGGCATGAATCGCAAGACCGTGACCATCGTCGAGAACGGCAAGCTCAAGACCCCAGTCAAGAGCCGTCGCTCCGTGAAGTATCTCGGCGGAAGTCCGACCGGTCACGGTGCGGCTCCTTCGTCTGCCGAAGGCGAATTCCCGATGAACATCGTCGTCGCCGGCGGTGATTCGTCTCTGGAGGAGATGATCGCATCGACCCAGCGCGGCATTTTGCTGACGCGCGTGTGGTATGTGCGTGACGTCGATCCCAACACCAAGCTGCTCACGGGCATGACTCGTGACGGCACGTTCTTGATCGAGAACGGCAAGGTGACGCGCGGCATCAAAAACCTGCGCTTCAACCAGTCGGTAATCGACATGCTCAAGAACGTCGTCGAAATCGGTCAGCCGGTTCTGGCGGCAGGTGAAGAGACCTTCCCGGCAGTGGTTCCGCCGATGAAGATCGAGAACTTCCGCTTCTCCTCCCGGACGAAAGCCTGATGGAGAAGCACCCAGGGTGGACGGTTGCATCTTTCTGGAACGGTCTTGCGACCACCGGAAGATGCAGCCGTCGTATCTGCACAGACACCCGGACAAGGCGGTAGGAAAACGTGTGTTCGGCTCACCCCGAACATGCGCCATTACTGCTGCCTTGTCTTTTTTGGCTGTTTATACTATCCGCCCTAGTATTTCTTCGCAAAACAAGAATGTTTTCAGAGCAAGAGAGAAACAACGATTATGTTTCCGCACGCAATGCCAGCCGGCGACTGCTTGCCACCATATATGATGACAAGCAAGCGCCGCCGACATTTTTTCCAGCCAGTGCCGCACCAAAGACTAAGCCAGCCCGATTACTGCCTGAAGCTCCTCTTGCGAAAGCATAGACAGGCGTGCCACCACGCGATCGAAAAGCTCGCCGTAATCCTGGTTGTGCTCCTTGAGCCAATCCGCATAGCCGGGCTTGTCCAACACCATAGCGATAAACAGCGCCTGCAAGCAGTCGGTTCGAGCCGATCGAAGGTCCTTCAGCAGACTTTCAGAAAGCTCTAATTCGTCCAGCTTTGCAGCCGGGTAGCCGGTAGGCGCCAGGACAGTGAAGGTGGCTTCCTCGTCCGCAAGTGCCGTCAGGTCGAAAATACTCACCTGCCAGATGCGCTGGGAAGCAGCATCATTCAAGACATTGATTTTGCCTTCAGTGACGAGGCGTGCGAGCGAGTCGACGCTTAGCTCGACTTTGAGCAGCGCAATTTGGTGCCGCATGCAGCCGTTCAGATTGGTTACGTGCCGCGCGTGCGTCCAGTCCTCGTAGCCGATGACGAAACCGGCGGGAGTTCCGGCCAAATGAATGAATGGATTGTCGAAAATCAAGAAGTGTAAGCTGCGTTGCGGGTCTTCCTTCCGCCTCGAGATAAAGTCACTGGTGACTCCGCACCCATAAGTACCGATGAAGAAAGTAATTCTTTCGCATTCAGATTGCTCGGTTTGTTTGTTGGCAACGTCCATTTTCGGACTCCTTGGTACCCGCGGAGCGCGGGTGAGATTCAGGTAGGCAACGGTTGAATTCGCTCGCATGAAGCAATTTCAAAACGTTGCCTGGTAAGTGTCGAAATCCTCTGTCTTCCCAAAGCGAGCAGAGCAGCCACAGTGACATACTGTGTTCAAGCCGATGAGAGCAACGTCGGAAAAACGCTTTTGACTGTTTCGGTTTACTCGATGGGGAGAAAAGGATGTGTCCTGACAGTAATCGAAGCAGCGGCGAGAAAAAACAATTCAGCATCCAATAAGGCTTTTGTATGAGGCAATCAGCATCAATCAGCTAGCGCTAAACCGTTTCAAGATCCGGACAGCGTCTACTACTCGTTGTCACACTTCACAACAAAAGAAAGAAACCCGAAGAGCGAAGACCTGTTAAGGCGTTCTCAATTCGGGCTTCTCGTTGGAATTGAATTGTTCAGCCGGGCTTCAAGCAGCGGCTGATTACGCTAGTGACGCGGGAGAGAGGAGTCAATCGGACCACTCAACTCATGCGCTTACTAAGGCGAGCGGCTGTTCAAGCGCAGGTCCAGGACCTATAGCACCACAGCCGCCAACCCATCGTCGCCGGTGTGCCGGTTCCGATTACTTCTTCTCGGCGTCGTCGCCCTTCGGGGGCAGCTTCTTCTCAGCGTTGCCGAGAGCCTTGTCGGAGAACCCGAGCATGCGCCGGGCACCCTTCAAGAGCGAGGAAGCCAGGTCCTTGTGCGAGGGAACGACGATGCAGGTGTAGGCACCGTTCTCGTCTTCCATGCACATGCCGCCGCCGTCCTCGGGATCACCGAGTCCGTCGTTCAGGCCGAGCTGGTCTTCGGGGTGGGCAGGACGAAGCTTGCCGACCGGCTTACCCTCGGACTTCGCCTTGTCGGCGTCCTTGGGGTCTTTCGAGTCGGAATTGGTCGGCGACTTGTCCTTGAAGTAGTCGCTCGTCGAAGGAGCGATACAGATGGTAATCTGCGGATCTTCAGCAAGCGGCAACTTCTTCGACGCTTGCTCGCCTTCCGCTGGTTGGGCGTTGGCGTTATCTTTTGCCATACAGGGTTCCTCAACATCGACGCAGCAGTCGCCTTCCGGCTTCTGCTCGTCCTTGGTAGTCACTTTCTTGTCATTTGCAATAAGGTTCACGACTGTCGCCGGCAAGCCGGAGAAAAGTTGCGTGAGGAAGTTGAAGAATGAATTGTCACCCGACTTCTCGTTGGCGGCTTCGGCGGCAGGCTGGGTATCGCCTGCGGTCGACTCTTCCAACTCCAAGAGGGTGGCAAGGTCAGTGAGCTCGCCAGCGATTGCCATGGTTTCCAGGCAAGCCATCAGGTCGGGCTCGATGAGCTCGTACGACTTCTCATCGAGGTCGCTGGCGAGCTGTTCGATACGGGCGAGAATCTCGTCTGCACGCTGGTCGACAGCGTCCACTTCAAGCTTCAATTGTTCGTTCATAGTCTGTGTCTCCTGTTAGTGAGACTATCGAGACCAATGCGGACGCTCCGGGTGTTGCGGTCGCATCAGGTCGAGGTTGTGAAAAGCTGCGCACTCAACGCAGAAGCCCTGGAACAACACAGGAGCAAAATGTCTACACGACGTGCAACGACCGGAATCGCGCCCCATCAGTGAGATGCCGCACAGACGCTCTTGACCGTGCACCGGCAGGTCGACGAGAGGTTGACCGTGCTTGTGCGAGGTATGAGTCATATGTTTCTCCTTGCAGACTTCTCTGCCTTTGGACCAGGTCCTAAGAAAGCTGCTGGTTCTCCTCTAGCCGATAACTTTTCCTCTTGCGCAAAACAAGAGAAAAAGGTGCAACGATGTGTGCGGATGGCTAAGGGCGAACCTTATGCGGACTCCGGAAAAAATTGTGATAGGAAAGAAACATAGTGAATTTAGTGAGAATGAACGATCGAATTCCCTCTTAACAACAAACCGCCTGTAATGCTCTGTTGCAGATGGATATAGTGCTTTCGCAAGGTAGCGGTATCACTCTTTCACACGCCGAGGATATCCGCCGTTTATGCATTTGGAGACATTTCCGCATATTCGTCGCCCGGTTGTCGATCGGGCAAACCCTTAAGCAGTCCCGGTAGCACCGTGATTAAGTCTAGGTCAGATAGCGATTTTCTCTTTAGACAATCGCGCAGCTGACAGAGCTAGCAGAAGATTTAATCGCGTCTTAAGAGTCTGAAAACCCGCTTGATAGTTGCGTTTTAGAAGTTTTTACCCGCATGCCTTCAGCTTTTGTTCACAACTAAGCCAGTCGCGGCATCAACCCTTTTTCCGCATGAGCAGCGGATTATCTACGCACAACCATAGTGCCGGAAAGACGGTCTACCAGGGTGCGATTTTCTTCGCAGCTGAAAGCTATTGCCACATCGAATGAGTAGAGAATCAGCGGCGTGAGGACAAGAGACACTAGCAGCGCAAAACTACTCATCACGATACCGGCGTTGAATACAACGCCCAAAACTACGAGCGTCGGAAAGACGAAGATGGCTTTTGACACCAGTCTTCTGAAAGTTGATGAAAAGTCTGCCGTTCGATCCGACAAATCGGTCACCTTCAAATCAAAAATCGCTTTGCCGGGACTTCCTTGCAAACTCGTGCTATCGAAAGCAATCAAGTAAACAACAGGTACAAGCGCAGTCACGGCGATGATGGCAGTGAACACTTGAAACTGGTTGATCATGCCGTATTGCAAAAGAATATGCGAGATCAATTCTGTAGCGGCGATTATCGCTATCACTACAATCGAATCAAACAGTGCGGCAAGCACCCTTTTGGCAGGTGGCGCCGAGCGATATGCACGCAGGGCAGGCAAACGGTAGAAGCTGTTCTGAACGCTCCAAGTACCGCTTTCACGAGACTGGAAGAAACGTCCACAGCGCCAGCAAGACGATGCTTCGCCCGCAATTTTTGCGCCGCAACCTGCACAAAACTGTGCAGACTTAGAAGCGGCCGAGCTTGCGGCAGGTCTGACTACCATTTTGCCTTCGGCTTCTTTGTTCGACATTTTTCGCTGTTTCAACCTCGATCTGCATAAATTGCAGGTGATTCCAGCTTAAAGCAGTTCTTGACAACAATTGAGAGAATTTAGCATGGCTTAACTATGCCATCACATCTGGTAGCACTTCAGGGCAGCAGAACAGCGGCAGAAACACCCGATTAATTGGGCTCAAATCATTGCGCAGGTTGCGTTTTCACGCTTGAACGCAGCTTACTGACAAAATCCGGGCAAAACACCGGGGAAAATCCTGAAAAAGCCTTTCTTAGTTCACAAATCGGCTCGCACGATTTTATTTACGCCCCTCTTCTGAGAAGATCCTCCTTATTCTCCCAATCAGGTCGCCTTAAATGACAGAATCCGGAACCCAAATTAGACCCAATGACGGAAAAGAGCCGCTCAGCCTTATTCCTCCACGCGGCATGCGCGACTTGCTGCCGAAAGAGACGGCTTTGCGCGACTGGGCCACAAGAATTATTCTGGAAACCTATGAGCAATTCGGCTTTTCGCGGATTGAAACTCCGGCCATGGAGCACCTGCAGAACCTGAAAGGTGGTGAAGGCGGAGAAAATCTGAAACTGATCTATGAAGTGCTCAAGCGCGGTGAAAAGCTCGACAAAGTTCTTAATTCTAATGCTGAGCGCGATCAACTCGCCGACCTTGGTTTGCGTTTCGATTTGACCGTGCCGCTCGTGCGATATTTTTGCGCCAATCAGAACGATTTGCTCTTTCCCACCAAAGCCATACAAATCGGCTCGGTGTGGCGGGCTGAAGCGCCGCAAAAAGGACGTTTTCGCCAGTTCACACAGTGCGACATCGATATTCTCGGCGTCAAATCGGAGATTGCAGAGACAGAATTGCTTGCCGCATCATCGGCCGCCCTGCTCAATCTCGGTTTCAGTGATTTCCAGATTCGCATCAACGATCGCCGCTTGTTAACGGCAATGGTTGCTCACTGCGGCTTTACAGGTCGCTTCGATCCGATTTTCATCGCCATCGACAAGCTCGACAAAATTGGAGTCGACGGTGTAGAGAAGGAACTCCTGGAGAAATGGCCGCAAGAATCGGTTGCCGCACTGTGCCGACTATTGAGAAGTTCGCAAGAGCAGAACGCTGATTTGACGAGCTTTGCCGAAGCATTGCAAAAGGACGGCGAAACACTCTCCAGCGAACTTTCCGACGCACTGAAATCTCTCGCCGCCATCATCGATGGCGTACAGAGCACAGCTTCAGGGAAATACGACATCGTTTTCGATCCAACACTGGTTCGCGGCATGGGATATTACACAGGTCCGATCTTCGAAATCGGCATTAAAGGCTACTCTTACTCGATGGGTGGCGGCGGTCGTTACGACAAGATGGTGGAGAAATTTTCCGGGCGCGATGTTCCTGCCTGCGGATTCTCTATCGGATTCGAGCGCATCATCGGCGTTTTGATGGATCAAGGTGCAAAACCAAAAGATGCAAAGGAAAAGCTCGCGCTCATTTTCGATCCCAACAGAGACAAAACTGCCGACGTTATGAAAGCCGCTGACAAACTACGCCAGCAAGGCTTCAGCGTCTCGGCGCATCCACGCAAAAAGGATATGACAAAACAACTGGATGCATTTTTGCAGCATGATTTTGCGAAATTCGTCGCATTCAAAGGCGATGTCGACAATCTGGAGATCAAGACTCTGGGAAGCAAATAGGCAGATCAAACTAATTGACTCAGCTTATTCCTGAAGCCATCCGAGCTGCTTGAAAGACTCATACAGACTGAGCTTTCCACGCTTGCAATAGTCGAGCGCGATCATGGCATGTTCGAAAGTGAGTTGTCCTCCAATCACCATGATATGCGCATCATAAGCGGCACGCAGCGTCATAGGATCGCCGACCCCGGAAGATTTGAGAATGTCGTGCAAAAGCACGGAATCGCGAATCACGTCTTTAATTGCTCTATCCATCTCGTCCTGAGTGACTATACCGGTCACCTTGAGCAATTGAGCCAGACCGACTGCTTCAAATCCCAACCCACCTGCCGAAGCGGCAGCGGATTCTTGGGCTTGGGCGAATTGAGCAGCTTCGAAAGCGATTTCAGCGATCACTCCGTCTACGGCAGTACGCATAGCCGGTGGTGGAGCCGGCTCAGGAGGAGCAACAGGCGCTGGCAGTGGTGCCGGCGCTGCCGGAGGTTCGGGTGCAGGAGGCGGGGCTGCCGGTGCCGGGGCGACCGGCTGAGCAGGCAGCGGCGTATACCCGGCCGGTTGTTCGTACCCGCTCATGACAGCCGGAGCCGGTGCCGCAGGGGCGACCGGTTGAGCCGGAGGCATCGCCGGTGGGACGCCTTGCCCCTGGTCATAAGCCTGTGGCGAAATTGGTTGAGTAGGCAGAGGAGCGTATCCGGGAGGCGGCGGCGGCACTATGCCAGGAGTCTGCGGAGTCGTCCCCATGCTGACTGTTCCATATTCTCCGCTGGCAGTGACAAACTGCTGCATCGGCGCAACGGCGGGAGCCTGCTCCGGTTGGGGATATGTCGGCGGTGCAGCGGCCTGAGCCGGCTGTGGTTGCGGTGCGGCAGCAGGAGCGGGCTGGGCAGCGTTGTCGCCCCAGCCTGGCTGGACAGCCGTTGCATCCGGCTCACCCCAGCCATCTCTGACTTCTTCGGATGGTGATTCATCACCCCAGCCCGAGAGCAAGACTGCGTTTGGATCTTCAGCAGCAGCAGCGGGAGGAGGAGGCGGTGGAGGCGCCGGTACAGCCGGCACCGCCATTGGTGCGGGTGCTTCCGGCCCGGGCTGATACAAAGCCTCCGGTCTGACGAACATCGCCTCCGGCTCCGGAACACCGAGAGCCTGGTGCAATGTCATTCCGTTGAAATGCATATTCTGCAGCGCAGAGATGGCCTGGTCCGGGCGAATCTGCCGACCGCGAGTCAAATGCTGCAGTTCGAGAGCAGCTTCAACCATCTTCTCGCTGACGAGATTAAACTGCACCAAAACCTCACCCACACGACGTTGCTGCGTGAGTGCAACTTCCAGCGCGTTCAGCATATCGGTATCGCTGATGATACCAGCCTTTTCAAAAAATTCGCCCAGGCGCAGAATTTTGTCGAGCGTCGGCGCCGTCATCTCGAGACTTTGACGAGTGACAGTCGAGACCGATGAGACAGTGCGCAATTTCATAATCGCTTCTTCGCGACTGATGCTTCCGTCGCGCACACCCACCTGAACTTCCAGACCGACTTTGAGAACAGGTTCGTTGACCGCCCCCGTCAATACAAGCACTCGACCCAAGGGCAAACCGCTGGACTCAACAGTATCAAGCGCGATCTGCAGTTGCTCCGGAGTAATTCTTTCCGCCTCAATCAGCAATTCGCCGAGTTTATTGGTCTCCTTGTCGACCTTCTCGACCTTGCCTTCCAGCGTTTGCATTCCTTCTTCGAAGGACACGCCGCGCTCGCGGACAATGCGCATGACCTTGAACATATCGTCTTTGACGATTACGTTGTCCTTCAGCAAGGACTGACCGAGCACGCAGGCTCGCAATTCTTTGTCGGAAAGATGCCCCGACATGACAAGCACACTGCCCAACGGCAGGCGCGTTTGGTTGGCCATTGCGACGGCATCTTCCAGCTCTTTCGGCTGGAGAAATCCCATCTCAATTAGCAACTCTCCCAGACGGTGTTCTTGTTGCTGCTGCTGGCTCATTTTTCACCTAGTAGTAAGCAAGGAGACCCAAACCTCCCCCGTTATTGTTCCCTCTTTAAGGTCGAATCAAAAGCCCTGAACGGCACATTTAGACTCTTGACATAAGGTTTTCCCACGAATTCAAACCGGACGGCGATCACAGACCTTAACAGTCTCTCACCGCGGACGGGTGCTCCGGTTTCCATGAGTAAAAGGCCAGGAAATGAATAGCACTCCGCGCTATCATATGGCCGCTATTGGAAACCTTGAAATTGCCGTCGCAAAACAGCACACAGCAAGATTCCACACCGAAGCAGGGGAGGCAAAACTGGCTCTCCAGCTATGTTTTGCTGGCCGGGGCCGCGATAGCAATCACAAATATTGCCGCCTTTGCCCTTTTCAAAACCGACCCCATCGATTCGCCGAACCACTGCTGGGCATATTGGGCAGCCAAAGACTGGCAAAGATCGCAAAAATCCGAGAATAAGCCAAACACTGTTTTCTTCGGCTCGTCCCTTATGGTTGCGGTAGTCAATGACGGGGACTCGTCATTTCTGCAAAAGTCACTGGATGCGGTCAAGAATCACCGCTCGAAGTATTTTGAGACTTTCGCAGGCAAATTGCTGGGCAAGACTGTTTCCACGCATTCCTTTGCTATCGGCGGGCAAATGGCCTCCGACGCCTGCGCTCTTTTCCGGGCCTTCCCGGCCAAAGCCGAAGGCAGACCGATTATTGTCTGGGGTGTAGCTCCCAGAGACCTGCTAGACAGCAGCTTCAGCGACCCGGCCTCTACCGAAACAGTTCGCTACCTCGATAAAGTCAGCTATCCGCAAGACATAATTCCTGAAAGCAAGCGCGTCTGGAAACAAGTGGAGCGCCAGATTGAACGCTGCATTTATCTTTATGGCAAAAGATCCGACATTCAGTGCGTCGAGCGCAATCTTGCCGAAACCGCCATCAACCGCCTGACCGGCACCACATTCGATACTATCAAGACATTGCAACCGCTTCTCAAAATCGCCATGGCTGAGCAACCGGAAGAGAATTCCCCCGGTCAATGGATCGTCAGCCCATACTCGATAAAAGCGGCGCGGCATGCTTTGTGGAACGACAACAGCAAAGAATATGCGATGCGTTATCAACCCTTTCGCCCCAAGACCTTCAAGAGTCAGTCCGAGTACATGGATAGCCTGTTGCGGCAAGCACAAAAAATGGGGTTCTCCGTGGTTCTCGTCAACATGCCGCTCTTGAAAGAAAACACCGATCTGCTGCCCAGCGGAATTTACGACAAGTATCTCAGCCGCGTCCAAGAATTGGCTGAGAAGAACGGCGCAGTTTTTGTCGACTGCAACAAGCCAGGCGTTTTTGCCAGAGAAGATTTCTGCGATCCTGTGCACCTTCATGGTCTGGGCGCGCAAAAGTTTCTGCGCATAGTGGCCGAAAGCGTTCGCAAGATGTGTGAAAACAATGCCCTGGCTGGAAAAGCTCAGCCTCTATAGGGCAAGACTCAATTAATTGAACATCTGAGTAATGGCGTTGGCGATGTCTTGTGCCTTGACGGTAAGATCGACGGTCGGTGGTGCCAGCGTCTTGCTGGCGACGGCGACATCGAAATTCTTGTAGCCGGCTTGATTGAGGACCATCTCTGCCGAGGTCAAAAGGCTTTTTCCGGGCGAGCCGAATCCCATAGCGACATCGGATATGGCAAAAACAGGACGAACACTGAGTGCCGTCTTGCCAAAATAGAGCCGCCGGTCGAGAGAGCGCTTCAAGCGCTGAGCCACACTGGAGCCGCCCTCTTCGTCGCTCTCCAGAAGAACCATGGCGAGCAGACTTTCCGAGTAGCGAAAGACCAGGTCGGTTGGTCGCAAGTTGGAACGGCAAATCTTCGCCACCGTATTCAGTATCGCTGTCGGCGACAAAGTCGTCACTTCGGCGGAGGGGTCTAGGGTAGCCAGTGCCAAACAGAGCGGATAGCCCTTCTCCAGGGAGATCTCGTATTGGCGATCGAGAACGCCGATCAAATACTGGCGGCTCTGCGCTTGTACGATGGGACCGCGAGTGCGCGGATCGTCGAGAATTTGCACCAGGGCATGCACATCGGCAAAAGATCGTCGCATTTGACTGCCGTGCCGGCGATCGTTTTTTCCGGGCAGGAATGTAGTGGGGGTGGAATCGCTCATTGTCTTTACCGACGGAGACCCTGTCGGGATATCCCGGCAGGGCAACTCGTCAAAATTCGAAAGGGAAGCTAATGGGTTTCCAGAGCGAACTCTAAGGGTTTCCTTGGGGATTTCCTGGGGATTTCTAATGGGTTGTCCTTGGGATTCCAAACTTAATTCCTGAAAGGCTCCTGGGGCTCCTGAGTTTCCTGCTCGCATTCCAGAGGACAGCCAGAAACACATTGCTCATCTGGATTTCCGCCACTGTTAGAGAACAGATGGACTGTAGCACTTCAGTGACGCAAGGGTTCTAAAACGCCACTAAGGCGCGGCGTTCAGGTGGTTAGACCGGACTCAGGAGCAGCAGCATCTCCTGCCGGCAACTGCGACCACTCGATTATGGAAAACACCCATCAAGCGATTATGTCATGAACCGCTCAATGTTCTTTGCGCCATGAACAGCTATGCAAAAGGGGCATTTGAAGTGGCTTACCATGGTCATGAAATAACGCAGGCAGAAATGCAGCCACTTGGCACAGGTCACGCAGGTCTATGCTCCCAGCCTACTTCGCGTAAACTCCGCGAGGGATTGAAACATTAAACGGCAAAACAACGATCAGCGCCCGTGACCTTTGCGAGAACTGGCGTTAGCGAGAATCTCCTCTTTTTATGTTAGAGCTCTTTGATCCGGCAATATACGAGCCCTAAGGTATGGGCATCATGACAACCTTCTTCTAATCCTGCAGAACACTCCGAGAGCCAAATAACTTTTCGCCATTCGAGCCTCACTCCCGATCACTCATGTGATCAGTGGTGCTCCGATTACGAGAAGCTTTGCCGCCCAGCATGACGTGAGTAGCGTCATGGCCTTCGGATGTCTGCCAAACACGGAGACACACCCATGGATACTATCTGGATCTACGCACTGGTGAGCATCGCTGCGATAAGCGGCATGTCACTGATCGGTCTTGTGACATTGTCGATAACAGGCACCAACTTGCAGCGCATCACCAAACCGATGGTGAGCGTCGCGGTCGGCGTCATGCTCGGCAATGCGCTCATTCACATGATTCCGGAGTCTTTCGAGAAACTCGGCAACGGCACCACCGTTCCTTTGCTCGTCATCTCCGGCGTCTTCCTCTTCTTCATCGTCGAGCGCATGCTGCACTGCCGGCACGAATGCTCGAAACCGCACGAAGCCCATCACATCGGGCTGATGAGTATGACGGCAGACATGCTGGAAAACTTCATCGACGGTGTGATCATCGGTGCGGCTTACCTGGTCAATACCGAGGCCGGCATAGCGGCGACCATCGCTGTGCTGGTCCACGAAATTCCGACCGAACTGAGCGACTACAGCGTGCTTGTGCATTCGGGCTTCGAACGCAAGCGGGCGCTGTTGCTGAATCTCGCCAGCTCGGTGACGGCCTTCATCGGCGTCATTCTGGCGCTCAGCCTGGGAGCGTCGATGGAAAACTTCGCCGCCTATGTTCTGCCTGTGGCTGCCGGGTGTTTCATCTACCTGGCTGCCGGTGGGCTCATTCCGCGTTATCTCAAGAGCACGGCTCTGAGCGGTTCTTTCCTTCACCTCGTGCTCATGGCTGTCGGCGTCGGCGCAATGCTGGCGCTGACTCTGCTCGAGTGAGGCTGGCTAAGAACAGCTAGAGAAGCTCTGGATTGACGTGGGTGTGCCTGGGCGGCAACCAACAACGTACCCCAATGAAATGCGAGTGGGACCGGCAGCAAGCGTGCTGTCGGCCCCGCTTCGCGCTGTTCTGTTCATCTTCAAAACGCCGCCAAAAGCGGCAGAAGGACGAGAAACTATGGCAAAGAAAACTGCTCTCAAGCTTGAGGCCGCTGCTCATGCGAATGACTCGGTGGTCCTCATCGCCGTCGACTGGGAGAAAGGCAAGAAGCTCGAAGGCTGCCTCGGCTTCGCCGTCACGCGCAAGTACCGCGACGGTCGCTCGGTGGTCCTCGAGACGCGCCTGCCCTTCGAAGGGCAAGACGCCAACCCCGACTGGAAAAGCCAGCCCTCGACGGTCTGGCCGATTCAGCGCAAGTGGCACCTCGACTATACCGGCAAGACCGGTACGGAGGTCTGCTACGAATTCCAGGCGATGGGCGGCAAACCCGGCGACCTGAAGCCCATCAAGGGTCTCACCGCCACCACCAACTGGGTGAAGGTGAGCACCAAGGTCAACGACACCTTCGAAGTCGCCTTCACGCGCGGCATCCTGTCGTCTCAGTGGCTGTCGCGCATGATCGGCACGCTGCCGGACGGCACCGAAGGCTTCCCGGACGGCACGCCGAACTTCCAGAAGATCATCGACGCTCTGGAAGACTACAAGAACCCGGACAACGTGATTCGCCGCCATCTCATGGGCAACGTCCCCGAGATGCTCATGGCACCCGTCAAGGAGTGCGCTGAGGACGGCGGTCACGTCTACCAGGCTCTCTACGAGCTGAGCGCGAACCAGCTTGTGGACTTCCTTTTGGAAAACCTCAAGTACTTCTCGCTCATTCTCGGCAACACCGGCGCCGAGGACATCACCAACGCTCCGGCTCGCAAGGCTCTGCACGCGGCGGGCGCGGACATCATGGACCGCATGATCGGTTCGTGGGGTATCGCGCACAACAAGTCGCAGACCAAGGTCGACAAGGAAGGCAACCCGACCGACGTCACCACCGGTTCGACCAACTGGACGAACACGGGCATGGGCTGCCAGTCCAACATGGTGGCTCGCATCCGCAACGCCAAGGTGGCGGCGAATTTCCTCGACTACTGGAAGCGCATGAAGGCGGACGGGCAGGAGCAGTCGCTCGAGTTCCGCCGCCGCAACGCGAAGGGTTACGAACCGGTGGTGCTGGACAACGGCGTCATCATCGAGACCTACTTCCAGCCGTCCATGGACGATCGCGTCAAGCAGCGCGGCGCGACGGCGCTTTCGCCGTGGCTGGCGAGGGTGTTCGAACTGATGGAGGGCGCCGAAAGCGTTCTCTGCGGTGAGGTGTTCTATCCGGGCAACCCGTCGGTGGTCCACAAGATCGCCGAGATCTGGGACAATCGCCCGGAGATGTACACCTTCATGACGGTGAGCACGCCCGATGCGCTGCGCGGTGTCAAAGCCAAGCGTCGCAAGGGTCGCCCGCCGCTGTTCACGCTCGCGACCGGCCGTGAGGTGGAGTTCGCCAACTTCATCAAGGAGCTGCTCAAGCTCCCCGAGGCGCATGCGGTCACGCACGGCAAGATCATCGTCATCGACCCGTGGGGCAAGAAGCCGGTCGTCATCTTCGGTTCCGACAACCTCGGGATGAAGGCGTCGCACGGCAACGACGAGAACGGCATCATCGTCATCGGTGACGCCGAGCTCGCCCAGTTCGTCTTCGTCAACATGTTCGACATCAACAAGCACTTCCAGTCGCGCGCGGCCGCTCGGGCCAGCAAGTACCGGAAGCAGACTGTTGGCTGGACGGGCAAACTGGCGGCGACGGATGCGTGGCAGACCTACCTGGTCGAAGGCTACAAGGCCAAGGAAGCTCAGCTCCTCGCCACCGGCGTGTGGGATGGGTCCGGCTTGGTCGACTCGCCGAACAACCGGAGCGTCGAGGTCATCCCGTTCAAGAAGAAGCCGTGGACGCCGAAGCCGGCGACTGCGGTTGCGGACGCAACGGGTGATGCCGGTGCGCCTGCGGCGGCTCCTGCGGCCGGCACGGTCGAAGGAGAAGTCGCTGCGAAGGCGGACAATCCGCAGCCGGGTCCGGCGGATTCTTCCGACAAGCAGTAATGCTCGCCAGCAGAACTGCCTAGCTCGGTTCTCCTGCAAGCGGCATGGAAAAAGCGCTTCATCGCGTCGTATCCATGCCGCTTGTTTCTTCAGTTCCATCACCGCGTTCGCTCTGACCGCTCTCTCCAGAGAGCGACTTCAAATTCCAGAAAGGCAAAACATGATCGACTTCCTCATGACTCACTGGGGCGTTTGCGCCGCCATCCTCACCGCTTGCTCGCTCTACTTCTCCTGGAAGGTGAACGGCGGCGGCATCTTCAGCTTCAATCCGAAGCCGGGCCAGGGCAGCGCCAACGTGATCGGCGAAATCCTCATGCTGATCGGCTACATCGGCTTCTCGGTCGGCATGGTCGCCATCGCCGCCATCGTCGCCGGCGTCATGCGCGTGGTCCTCGTCATCACCGCCATCGCTGCGTTCAACGCGGGCGCCACCGGCATCGGTGCAGCCTGCCTGGCCTTCACCGTCGTGACCGGCGTGATTTCGTTCGTGGCCTACCGCCACTCGAAGCTGCGCCGCAACTGAAGTTCGTGACCCAGTCGCGCTAAAAACGCGGCGACAAGGAAGCAGAGCGGAGGCAGAGAGAAAGCAATTTCTCACTGCCCGAGCCTCTGCTTCTTTGTTTTTCAATCGCTTCTACTAGCTTCTATAATATTTTTCGACAAAAAAAAGAAAGCGGTCGCCGATGACTGCACCAGAAGAGCCGGTCGTCAAAACCGGTTCAACTGATGAGCCATCGGCGATCCGCCTCAGATAAAGCAGGTCAGGTCAGCCTAGCTGTTACCGGACGAGCCCTCACACTTAGCTGACGTAGGCGGTGGCGTCGACGCCGAGCGTGCGGCAGATTTCCCTGACGCGCGCCTTTTCCTTGTCGTCGAAATTGCCGTCCGCGTTGGCGATGGCGAGAGCCACCTGCAGAGCGACGTCAGGCTGTTCGCCCTTGCCCTTGATCTTGCCGACCGTCGAGTACACCGTGATCGGGCCGAAGGTCTTGTCCTTGTTGATCGCGTCGCAGTACTCGTTGAACTTGCCGATCAGGTCAGCCGGCGGGAAACACTTGAGAGCGTCGAGCGACGTGATGAGCGAGCCGATGGCCTGCTTCTCGTCGTCGGAGACGTTGCCGTCAGCGCTGGCGACCAGGGCGCAGATGCCCATGACCGAGTCACGGAAGGTGCCGTTCTTGAACTGCGAGACCTTGGTGGTGAGAGCGGCCTTGGCGTCCGAAGCGGACTGACGGAGCTTGTCGAAGAATCCCATGGTTTTGTGTCCTTAAGTGTGGTCTTGCACGCCGGCATCGACTGGATGCAGCGAGCTTGTTGTTATTGGCGAGTCGCAAACATTGCGATCGCAGAAACCAATGTCTTTCCGCCCCAGCAAGCGCTGAATTTGGGGGTCGCATTGGAGAGGTGCAAAACGGGAACGGTTAAGGGTTTGGAGTGCGCCTGCGGGCAAGGTGGAAAGAATCGGTACAAAGGAATGCTACGGCTTGCAAAGAGACGTATCCAAGTGTTGCTGACCCGGTTGTTTACAAGAGCGCGTCACGCATGTCGCGCGGATTCCCTCTTGTGTAACGTTGCAAGCCTCTAATGTGAGCCGAATTTCCTGGCGTAACGACACTTTCATATCTTTAACACCGCTCGCGCTAACCAGCAGAAAATTGAATGTGACCGGGCTCATTCTTGTCGCCAAGCCCCTTTTGTAAAGCAACCCCGACCGAACGTTCAGCAAAAGCCAGGCAAAAGAACAGCCGACGCTGTCATATATGTTCGGGAAAATCTGCCCGGTTGCCGGGGATTCCAAAAGCTTCTACTACTTTCTTTCATAGAACCAGTATCAAAACAAGAATGCGCATAGAAGGATGCAGATATTGGCGCCGACCGCGTTCAGCGAATCAGCACGAAGATCGGCAAAGCTTCAGGCGCATCTTGTTCCGGCTTTAGCGGTATGGTCTAAACCGACTGAACGCTCTTTCCCGCTTCCTTGAGCTTGCTCTCGACGACGCGCAAGGTCATCCTAATCGTCGGCCAATCGATGGTGGGCGGCTTGCACTGACCCTTGACGGTGAGAGTAGCCAAAAGCACCGCGCGGCCGTATTCCTCTTCGGCCAGGTCCAGATTGCCCGCTTTGACAGCGGCAAGACTGGAGATGACGTAAGCGGAAAGCAAGCGCGCCTCCAAATACTTGATGGCGTTTTCGCTGTAAGCGGCGGCGGCAAAGGCATTGCCTTTGTCTTCATCGAGATTGGTAAGAGCGCATTCCAGGCTGCTCACGGTGCTGTCCCAGCCGTGAATGGTGGAACCGTGACCAAAGTGATAGCCGGCCGAAACCAGCTGAAGAAGTGGCGCCATAACTGTCCTTGTGAGCGCGAAGCTCACTGCTGCAAGCGTTGAGACGCGAGCGTCTTCACACCCGCCGAATGGCAATCTGAGACGCAAAAGTGACGCAAGAGTTTGCTTACAGCCACATTCTGCCGTCCACTTTCAGTTCCAGGATTTTGCTTCCCGGACCAAAGCAAACTTCAACGTTGTCGTATTCGTGAACAACGCGACCATCAACGAGGCGCTTAACCAAAGGTTCTTCCACACATTCCTGCGGACAACTTGCACCGGGTTTGGTGCAGACTCCCCGAGGGCACCGCTTCGGAAAAGACTGTCGAATCGGCGACCGGTGTCGCTGATTCGCTCCAACGCCGGGTTCGATGCCCAGCATTCTACGCTGCCTTTGCAGACGAGCCGCCTTCCTTTCCGGACGATTTCGCAGGTAAGCACAGACAAAAATACCGATAACGAGAAGCGCCAGCCAACCCAGAACAGGCAGAGCTTCCGGGTCAAGAAACGCGAATAAATCCATGATGCACAACCTAGCCGACAAGAATCGAGCTCCCGAAGAGACCGTAGGGGAGGCGTGTTGCCCCCCCTACGGTAGACTTTCGGATCCTACGTCTGTCGAAAAGGACTATGGAGACTTTCTCTCCACGGATGCACTACGCTGTGCATCCACACCGCTGTCACCGGGGGCCGGTCACAGGCGCGGTGTTGAGAAACGTCTTGAAGCTCTCGACGTCGCCGAAGCGGTGAGCCTTGAGACTGTAGGCGTCGACCGCGACGAGCATGACGAAAGCACGGCTGGACGGGTCGCCACGCACGACTGTGACAAGCCAGAAGGTGCCGGCTTTGCCGTTGACCAGGCGTGGCTCGGCTTCCTCGTACTGCGACCAGTCGGCGCTCGGGTCAGCATTGTGGACGTTGGCGAGCGCCTTGCTCGGTCCGTTGATGCGCATGGCATCCGGCACCGCATAGACACTGGCGCGACCGCTGATGGCGTCGAAGAAAAGCACGCGAGTGAGAGAACCGCCCTTCGGCTCCAGCCCGATGATAAGCTCGAGTCCGAGCTTGTCGAAGTCCTGGTAGTAAGGGAAGCGGTTGGCTTCCGCCTTCTGTGTGTCGGTCGGCGGCTCGCTGATGCCGAAGAGCTCGAGCTGCGAGGTGATCGGGTTGAGCAGACCGCGATGGTAGGTGGCATACGCTTCAGCGTAGCTGCGAGCGAGTGCCGGCGGGTAGAGAGCAGCGCCCTCGAATTTCACCGCTGCGTCCTCACGCGAGTAATTGCTGAAGAAGCCGTGCGGGCCGACTTCCATGACGCTCGACAGGGTCGGCACCATGGTCAGAGTCCAGGTGGGTCGGTAGGTAGTCGACGAGATGAGCATGCTCCACTCGCCGTTTTCCTTCTGCCAGTACACCGTCTCACCGCGCTCCGAAAACGGATGGCGGATGCGGAAGAGCAGCTCGGTGACCCAAGATTCGTCGCCGAAGAGGAAGAAGGCATTCTTGCCAGCAGCCACGTCGACGTTCATGTTGGGCTCTTCGGCGTTGACTCGCACGACGCTGTGGACACTGCCGAAAGGCGTGCCGTACCAGACATCGTATGCGAGCGGCGACTGCCACCACAAGACGACCTTGCCGTCCTGTCCGACTTCACGCACCATGTGCGGCTGTTTGCCGACCAGGCGGTTGTCGGTGATGGAGTTCTTCACGTACTTGGCCGCCGTCGAGCGAACGACGATGCGGTTGTCGCGCGTGTTCGGCAACTGGTCGATCGCGATCGGATCGAGCGAAGATGCCATCTGCCACTGAATGATCGTCTGCGACACGTTCGCCGTCACCACCCAACCCAAAAGGGCGAGATAGACGAGAGACGTGATGGTCAAAGCCTTTCGCGACGGTGCCCGGCCGCGCTTCGCGAGCGCGCGCACAGCGAAGATGCCGGCCGGAATCAGCGCCACGACGACGATGATGGGCAGATATTTCCAGGCGAGAACCAGCAGCGGATGAGCGAGGGCGGCGACGAGGACGTAGCCGAGCAGCGAGAACAACGCAATCATCGACCAGCGCTTGACGCGCGTGCCGAGGCTCGGGTCTTGCTTGACGGGTTTGGACTGGGCAGGCGGCGGGACCGCGGCACCGGGTTCCTTCGTCAAAGAGACCTTCGCGACTTGATCTGCGCTGACGTCGTCGGCGGGAGAACCGCCGGCGCCGACGCCGTTAGGAGTTGGGTCGTTCGACATTTGGAAATCCTCTGTTGAGAGCTTCACCACAGCCGACCGGCTGTGAACCTTCCGCAGCCAGCCTTCAGACAATCTGAAGCTGTTTTGCTTTGACCTCGTCGGGGACGAAGTTTTAGCTGGTGCGCGTGGCAAAGCTCGGTTACTGTTTTTTTCGGATGGGTCAGGTTCTGGAGAGGATACGGAAGGATTCAGAGAGAACCTAGCAAGGTTTCAAGAACCGACAAAAGACGACCGTTTACACAACGTATTCAGAAAGAATGATTACGGGCGCGGAAAGAACTCTCGAGACAGTCTTAGATACATGCTTTTGCTCCTAGCTGACAGAACAAGCAATTTCTCTTTCTGCTTTTATATTTACTTTTAACCTGAATAGGCCCGAATTATGCCCGCACGAGAGCTAGCGAAGCGCTAACCGCAGCAGGCTCGCACCCAGTTAGCGCGAGGTTTTGTTTCAAACTTGTTGCAGCGAAAGGCTGATTTTGAGCCGCGTTTCACTAACAATAGTGACGAAAAAATATCAGCGCAGAAAGAAAGCTATTTGAAATCGGTCATCAAGCTGTCCATTTCATCGTCGCCACCTTCCATGAGCAAAGCCACTTCACTGGAAACCCGCTTGAATCCTTTCGGCTGAAAGAAAACCGATTTGGCGATCGGTCTTTTCGAACACTTCAGTGTATCGAGCACAGTTTTCGGCTTGGGCTCCGACTTCTGCATGCGTGTGATTTTCATCGGCAAGCCGAAATCCGGAGGCAAATCCGATGCCGATGCAATTACTGCCGCTGCTTGTCTGGGCACAAGGTCTGATTGCATGGCATACAAATCGGTGATTGTTGGCTCGCCGCGTTTCTTTCCATGACGTGTTCGAATATCCGTCCACCGATAGATCTTCACTTCCTGTCCTTTGATTTTGGCTTTACCGGTTTGCTTGATGTCTTGCTTGACGTTCTGGCGCCCGCCGGTTCGCGAGGCAACTCGCTTTTTCCACTCTTCCAGAGTGGCTTCGTAGTAGGACTTGCTGTGCTCATTGAATGCAACAACACTCCACTCGGGCGCGTGAGAAACAATGGTGATGCCCAGTTTTTTGGAGTCGATACGAATGCCATCTTTGCTGACTTGAATCGTAGAGGCACCGAAGTAATCACTATCGACGTCCATCAGCAGTCCATTCTGCTTGACCGGAGCCGACCAGGCGAATTGAAGAAAGAGCACCGAAGCGCATGAAAGCAAAACAGATGCCCGATAATTTTGACGCAGCATTAGTGAACCCTTCCGTATTCCCCAGGTATCTGTACCCGCTGCAACGGCTTTTACCATTCGAGGTGCAACGACATGCGATAGTAATGCCGCAAAAAAAGAAAGAAGGCAGGAGTGGAGGCTCCCGCCTTCTTTCGACGAACTCTATCGAGTCCTAGCCTCGCCGGAGCGCGAATTTACTTCGCTTTGGCCGCCGCAGCTTCACGCTTCTTGCCGGCTTCGGCAGCGGCAGTGAAAACGATCTCCATTCCCAGGTTGCAAGTCGCCGCAACCTGCATCGAGAAAGTCTTCAGCTGAGCCTTCTCGGCGCTCAGGCAGAAGCAGTGCGCCTGCACTTCCTGGGCGTGAGATTCAGCCGGGATGTCATCCAGAGGCGAGACCGGGTGACCGGCGATGTCGGCTTTGACACGGGCGGTCGCGATGCCGGACTGGAAGCCCTCCTGCTCTTCGGCCTGACCGATGATCGTGGTCTTCCACGCGGACATACTGGCCATCCAGCTGCAGGTCTTCTCCGACGACATCGTGTCGGCGACAGAGACGAATTCCTTGACGCGGGTCACGAAAACCCCGACCGTCTTGTCGAGGTAGTCGTAATAGCGGCTGGCGCCGAGATTGATGCCGCCGGTGTGCTCCGTGCTGATCGAATCGAGGGCACGAGCCTGGAAGCGCAGCGAGCGAAGCTGCAGATCGAGAGCGGAAAGCCGGATCTTCTGCAGATCGATGTTGTTGAGATCAGCAACTTTGGTCTTACGAGCCATGGTAATTCTCCGTTTGCTTGGTCTTTGAGAAAGCAGCCTGATAAGCTGACTTTCATCAAATATCTTCAGGACTACTCCGCAAGAATCGATGGCGCGAACCGCGCCATCGAACTGAAGAACGATTTAGTCGGAAGAGACTTCTTCCTTCACAATCGACGGTTCCGGGCAGGGCACGCAGAACGCTTCCGTGCGGCTCGACAAGCCGCGCAAAGCTGCGTTGGTAGCCTGTCCGGAGACAACCAGCTTGATTTTCTTCAAGCTCTTGATCCTGCCGCGCAGCACAGACTCGCCCACGCGACAGCGCAACACTGCGATCGAACCGTTGACGGCCAGTGCCGAGAGCTTGGAGCGATCCGGGAAGAACGGCAGCAGAAGGCTTTCGGCTTCGACCTTCTCGGCGGTTTCCAGCGCGAACTTGTAAAGCCCGCAGGACATGCTGCTCTTCTGGTTCTTGATCGAGCCCATGCCGATCACCAGAACGAACTTCTTGCCGCCCACGCCGACAGCGTCGGTCACGTCGACAACCAGGTGCTCGCCGAGACTGGAGGCAAATTTCGCGTCTTTGCAGCTTTTGCTGATCACGCCGCCGAGAGCTTCGTCCCAGCGGGAGACCCAGCCTTTCTCTTCGACGTCGTCGTAGGTGGAAATAACCAGCAGCTCATTCGACGAATCCGGCGAGAACACCGAATCGGAAAAGCGAACCAGTTCGAAAGTCGGATTGTTGATCTCCTCGTCGGCATAGACGGGCTTGGCGGTGAGTCGAGGATCTGTGGGGCTGATGATGGTCATGACATTTCTCCTTCGAGAGTTAGATTTGGCGCGGGAAAACGAGCCGGCTACCCACGCATGCTGATTGCAGATAGAAAAGAGGCGGAAACGGTGAACTTTGGATGTTTGCGGTTGTGCCGGGCGATTGCTCCTGAGAAAAGATTGAAAACATGCAGATGCCAGACCCTAGTAAGCGCCGTCCACAATTTGCAATAGCGCAGCAAACGGAGTTATCAAGCCGCTTTTCGAGGACTAATCCCGAGGTATTAGTGGCGCAGCTCACAACAAGGAATTGGACAAACAGGTGCACAAAAAATTACTACCATACTCAATAGTATTTTCTTCCAAAAAAGAGAAATCCCGCAGGTGTCCGCATTTGCAAGACACCCGCGAGGTTTCTCAGAACTGCGCTATTTTCGCTTGACGACGCGATAGACTGCCGTGGCACCGAAACCCAGTGCGACCAGAGCGATCAGCACGAGAGCCGCGCCGATGCCGTCGAACAGGAATGCGCTGATGAAGGCAGCCAGATTGTGGTACTCAGGTGTGACAAACCCAAGCCACGGAACGAAGACGTTAGTGGCAAAGGCAAATGCCAACCCCCAACCGGCCAGCATAACGCCGAAGCCGGAGACAATTAGCAAAAACCATATCAAAAGGACGTTTCCGAACTTCATGGTGTTTCTCCATGGATTTGCAGAGTGCCGCAAGACACCTGCGATTTTCAATTGCGATCCACGGTGCGAACGCCGGCATGTACACCGGCGCTCGACACCAATGGCTATCGCGATGCGCGACGGCACGGGGCCGTCTTAGTCGAGGATGAACTTGTCTTTCGCCTTGGGCACGGTGACGTCCCAGCGCAGGCGACTTTCGATCGCCTCTTTCAGCCCGTCCAGCGCCTCATCGTCACCGTGGACGAGGAAGACCTTCTTGGGCTTGCGCTGGAATTTGCTCATCCAGCCGAGAATGTCGTTGACGTCCCCGTGGGCGGAGTAGTCCGACATGAACTCGATAGTGGCATAGACCTTGACCGGTTCGCCATAGATGCGCACTGTGCGCACGCTCTGCGTCGCCGACTCGATAGTCGTGCCGTTGACGTTGCGGCGAGCATCCTTGCCGATCAGCTGGTTGCCCAGCGTACCGGTGCCCTGATAGCCGACGAACACGACAGTGTTCTGCCGGCCGGGCAGACGCGCCTTCAGGTGATTGACGATGCGCCCACCGGAGGCCATGCCGGACGAACCGATGATGATCACCGGCTCATTCTGTGCCTCATCGAGCGCCTGTGAAGCCGTACGCTCCATCGTCTCGGTCTGAAGCGGAGTGCGGAACGGGTCGATACCCTTGGCGAAGAGCGCCTGGGTCTCTGCGTTCAGCAGATCCTTGTGCTTGCGGTGCACTTCCGTCGAGCGAATCATCATCGGGCTGTCGACGAAGACTTTGATGCGCGGGATGCGCTTCTCTTCCATCAACTGCCGAATGTCGGCGAGCAGAACCTGACCGCGACCAACGGCGAAGGCCGGAATGACGATCACGCCATAGCCGTGCTTGGCGCTCGGCGTCTTGGCGCGCTCGATGGCGCGATTGAGAATCTCGCTGAGCAGCTCCAGGCGGTCGCGTTCCGCGTGCACGCGATTACCGTATGTCGACTCGGACATCACGTAATCGGCGTTGCGCACGGCAGCGACGGTCTGAAGAAGCGGCATTTCGGTCTTGCCGATGTTACCGGTGAAGCAGAAAGTGCGCTTTTTGGCGCCGACGCCGAGTTCCAGCGTGACGACAGCAGCACCGAGGATATGACCGGCTTCGGAGAATCGCACTGCGATTTCCGGCGCCAGTTCGTAACGCGTGTTGAGCTTCATGCCACGCTTGATGAACGTCAGGCTGTGCTTGGCGTCCTCCTGCGTGTAGAGCGGCTCGCTGCAAATCGCTGCCTTGCTGCGGCTGCGCCGGCGGGGCTTCTCGCTGACGGCATGCTTGTCACCGGATGCGGTGGCACCCTCCTGCTTCTCCTTCTGGCGAGCGGCACGGGCGCAATTCTTGCGCGCAGCCTCTTCCTGAAGATATCCGGAGTCGGGCAGCATGATGTCCAGCAAGTCCGCCGTGGCCTCGGTCATGTAGACCGGACCCGTGAAACCGAGCTTGGTGAGGCGAGGCAAGAAACCCGAGTGGTCGATGTGAGCATGGCTGATGACGATGAAATCGATATCAGCCGCGGTAACGCCGGAAGGCAGACGGTTCTGGAAGTCCGCCTTTTCGTTTTCCACAGTCAGGCCGACATCAAGCAAAAACCGGGTAGTGCGCTCTCGAGTGGTGTGCTCGAAGTACATCATGGAGCCGGTGACTTGCTCTGCCGAGCCGAGGATTTGCATGCTGGTGAGAGCCTGACCTGTTTTGGCCAAGCGCTTCATGTCGCGTTTGTTCATTTAGTACTCCACCTGTCTAGCAGATAGTCCGCATGCGGCTTATCTGCGTTCTGGTATAGGTTCGTCACCCCGACATCTGCATCCGATCGAAATTTCCCGAGATGATGCCGACTGGCTTCAAATCAGAGAAAAGGGTCGATAGAGCAGGGGAGAGGTGAGGTCGTGAGGAGCGAAAAAGAGTTGGGATAAAGAAACAAGAGGCAACAACCTAATCGAGTTGCACAGGCAAGTTCAACTGTCTTGGATAACTGTCATCCGCCGGCGACCGCATGACATCCAAAACGGCACACATTGGCATCTCGCTCGCACACCATGACATCCGGTCCGCATGGCGCATTTTCAACACAAAACAATTCCCGTTGTCAGTATGAAAGAGCCGCGCAATGCCTCAAGATCCAAGTTCGCTGGCAAAACAGGGTTGCCAAGCGAATCCAAGCTCACCAAAAGCATATCCCTGTGCGCTTCTCCGCCGACTTAACAATAAGCTCTCTCGCGCTACCACTCGAAATGTTGTTGTAATCATTGCCCTTGATCTCTTAGTTTCAAGCTCTTGCTTTTCTTCTCTGTCTAACAGGTCACCCACTAACCCTCGCACTTTCCATTCTTCCCGAATGTCTTCCCACCAGCACTCACGGTGCCGGGATGAAAGTCGCTTCAAGTTGGTGAGTCACCCAGAGCAGTCGAGCACATCCCTTCGTCACGGTTATGCCGGTGCCGCTAGCCATTAGCTCCACTGTCACAATCGCGCCTTTTCTCAACCATAGTCGAATTCAAGCTGCGTTCTGAGCAATCGGAGCGCGCGGTAAAGCGAGGACTAACATGATTCCTCTCAAAGACAATCTGAAGTGTTTGCTCTTCCCCTGGGCAACCTTCGTGTTTATCGCTCTCAACTGTATCGCCTATGTCCTGGAACTCTCCGCACTTTCGAACGGCTCAGCGCAGCATTTCATTCAGACGTACCTGATGGTTCCCGGTACGTTCGTGAATGCGTTCACCAGCGGCGATCCTGCGGCAATTGCGGCAGCGGTTGGGACGATGTTCTCCTCGATGTTCTTGCATGATCCGTCAGGTCCAATGCACCTGCTCGGCAACATGCTTTATCTCTTCGTCTTCGGTCGTGCTCTCGAAGCGCGTCTGGGACATGGGAAGTTCATCGGGTTCTATCTGATCAGCGGCGTTTTCGCTGCTCTCGCGCATGTCTGGTCCGACCCGGCCAGCATGGTTCCGACGCTTGGTGCCTCTGGCGCCATCGCCGGCGTGTTGGGTGGCTATCTGCTCCTGTGGCCCAAGGCCGAAATTACGGGACTTGTCCCGGTGCCCGCGAAGATTCGCGCGTACTGGTACATCCTGTTCTGGATCGGCATGCAGTTTTCGAGCGTCCTTACCGGTGCCAGCGATGGCGTCGCGTACTGGGCCCACATCGGCGGTTTCATCGCAGGCATGGCCATCGGCCTTGGCGTGCGTCTGATTCAGCCCGTGTCTGAAGTGTGCTACGTTCCCTCTGACTGTCCCCCGGTCGAGAAGCCGCACAATGACGACGAAGACGACGCGGAGCAGAACCGCTAAAGATCAGCATCGCAATCGTGGCCTGTGGCAGGTGGTCGTCTCCGGACTCAAAATCCGGAACGACCGCCTGTCCCTGGCTACTTTTGCACCTTTTTGGGCCTTTTTTCTCAAAAAGAACTGTTCCTGTTTTCACTCACGTGAGCAATGACCCGAGGAGGTCTGTATGTCGTTTGACATAAGCAGCCGCTTCCAGCGACTGGCTGCCAGCGGGCGTCCTCTGGTGATTGCTCACCGAGGCGCCTCCGGCTCTTATCCGGAAAACACCCTTCCAGCCTTTCTCCGGGCGATAGAATTAGGCTCCGACCTAGTCGAGCTCGATCTGCGAATGACCAGAGACGGGCATGTTGTGGTCATCCACGACGCTTCAGTCGACCGCACTACCAACGGCAAAGGACTGATCGCAGAGCTTACACTGGCGCAAGTAAAAGCGCTGGATGCTGGTTATGCCTTCAGCCCCGACGGTGGAAAAACTTTCCCATTCAGAGGTCAGGGCATTACGGTGCCTACGCTCGAGGAGGTGCTTGGAGCACTGCCTGAGCAGCTTCTGATGCTGGAGGTCAAGGTCGGCACCACCCGCATGATCCGGCAGGTTATAGCCACGCTCAGGCGCCTCAAAGCGCTCGAGCGGGTGAGCATTGAGCTTTTCTCCATCAAAACCAGGATGGCGAAGCTGATGCGCAGCCTCGAGCCGAATCTCACCACCGGTCACACCCGTGCCGAGTTGGTGAAGTTTGTCGCCCTGGCCAAGCTCGGTCTTGGTTGGCGCTTTCGCCGTCGCGGCTTTGCGATTGAGATGCCTCCGCGTCGCAATCGTCTGGCCGTTTCCAGCAAGCGCACACTGAAAGCCGCAGCCCGCCGCGGAATTCCAATGTTCGTGTGGACGGTGAACAACGAAAAGGACATGCGACGCTTCCTTGATTGGGGCGCTGCCGGTCTTTTCACCGACCATCCGGAAGCTCTCAGAAAGCTGGTCGACACCGGCGCCTGGGACAAGCAAATGAGCTGAAAGCCGCACCGGCAGACAATGTCGAAAGCGGTTTTCAGGCTCCTTTGTTTTAAGACCATTTTTACTATGCAACATAGTAATACTTTCGAGTGACTGGCAACGCCGCACGTCGCCACGACTCCTTCCAACTCGCTAGTATCTGCCCTGACTGTTTCTATAGAGTCTCGGATTGACATTTACTTCGCGGCCAAAGCCATTGTTCGGCGCAGTTCCCCATGCATTGCCGGTCGGCCTGGGCTGGTTCAAAACGTTGCGACTGACTCCCCAAGTAGCACTTTTCTGTTTCACGTGTCTCAGCAAAGCCCAGCGCACCCGTCCAATTGTGCCGTCCGGAAGGTTTTCCATTTGCAGCAGCCAGGTGTCGTTGTTATCAACATCAATCGCGCAAATCTTCTCGCTGTCGGTCGCCAGCAAAACTCTTCGCAACCCGTTTACCATCGGAAGATTGACGGGCACCTCTTTTGTCTGCCCGTTTACCTTGACGTTTATCACCGGCGACTTTGCTCCGAATTCGAACGCCGCCGGTTCACCTTTAACCAAAAGCGGCTGCCAACGCCCCAGTGCATTGCCGACATTCGTACCTAATTCCGCTGTTTCAAGGCATGTCATTTCTGCAAAACAATCATGGATGGTGCTCGAAGTCGCCTCTTTGTCACAGCGCAGCAAAACCGGATCCGAATCATCCGTAGCTACGCGGGAATAAAAGGTGATGTTTTGGTCGACGACGCGCGCTTGATGCAAGTTGGTATGCGCATGCATTTTGGCAACATCCATTCTCGCCTTTCCGCTCAGCAAATCCCCAACCTGTTTTTGAGCCGCTAGCTTGTATGGGTTGCTCGGGTCATACTTATCGAACAATGCAATTGTTGATTTGAGCAGAGCCTTTGACTCGTCGAATTTCCCCTGCATCATCAAACATTTTGCTTCGAAGAAATTGCACTCGGCTCGATATTTTTCATATCCATCGTCGAGTTTTGCAGCTGCGGCCTTAAACAACGTTTCCGCCTCTGCGTAATGGCGTTTATCAAGCGCAGCCATGCCTTGCTTGTAGCCTTCAAATTCGCTCAACCTGAAATCGACGTGTTCGGTTTTTCCCTGCAAAAGAAAGCGCTTGCCTGCAGTAGGAGTAACAGAAGTAGAACTATCCGCAGCCGAAGTAGACGATGTGGTGTCCGCGGCAGGTGCGGCTGGCGCAGACTCCGGCGGCGCTGATTCACTTGCTGCCGGTGCGGAGTTGGCGACCGGAGGGTTTGCATCAGGACCCTTGGCAGAACTCTCTTCTTGAACAGCTTTCTTACTGGTTTTGCGTTTCTTGCTGGGCTTTGGCTCTGCAGGAATTTCTGCCGCCGCAGGCGCCACAGCGGGACTTGGGGCGGTGCTCGCCGGAGGACTGGGGTCGGGAATAACGAACGGGACGCGCTTGGGCAGTTCAAATGGCAAACCGCTTTCGTTCGCACCGGCGGTTTGAAAACTGAGAGCGACAGACAGGGAAACAACGCCAAAAATCAATCGGAGGCGGCGCGACGCAGGCGAACCGAACAACCGGCTGCTGACCGGCTGACAGTTCGAAGTCTTACGATTGTTTGGCAAACTATACATTTCACTTCAATTATGCCCAATCTAGCCATTCTTTCGCAAATGCCCCACGTATTTGCGAATTTTCGCGTCTTTAAAGGTTGAGCTGATATTCCCTCTGCGACCAATCAAATGGGGAATCGACTCGCGCTTGGCATTACATGCGGTATCAAAACATCTGCCTGACGAAAAAGTCTCATCGCTTAACTGTCACTGCTGACTAAAATGCAAAAGGAAGTGCTCAAGCCCCAGCGAGATTCAGTTTGGGTTATGATTTCTTCTAGTGCTCGCAAGGTGCAAAAGTTGATCAGTCTTCGCTTGCCGCTACTTACTATTTCCCTCATTATTGGCGGCTTTGCAGCACCCCGCGTAGAGAGCGCACCGGCACAGACTTCGAGCGGCTGGCTTTTGAGGCAGACCCACAGCGCCAACGGCGAGCAACATGTTTATGTCTTTCCTGAACATCTTCGAATTGAAAACCTGCATCTCGGCACAACTGTAGTTGCCGATGCCCGTACCGGCAAAGCCTGGGTCTTCAACGATCAGCGCAAAGTCTGTTGCTGCGTGAATTGGGACAAATTCGAACACAGCTTTGCCAAAATCATGCAACTCGGCGGTGAGAGCCTGCCACATCTAAAATGGACTCAAGTCAAAGACAAGAAAAATACAGTCATCGCGGGACTGCCCACAAATAAATTCATGGCAGTCGATGAAAAACTATATTTCGGCGGTGGAGGCGGCGGTTTCATTTCCGGGGCCGGAAAAATGGTGCTGATCGACTACACGATCTACACTGCAAGCAAGATCGTCACATCGCCCAAACTCCTCAAAGTACTCGCAGACATGCAGACTACTCCTGTGCTCAGCGGCGTTCCACTCCAGCAGATGAGTCTTTACGACAAAAAAAGAGAGCGCATTTTCTTGAACACCCGCGAAGCAAAACAGATTCCAGAGGACAAGAAACTTTGGTTGATACCAAAATATAAGCAAGTATCGACTCTGGCTCAGGTGAACAGCCTGACCGATAGCGGTTTACTGGAAGACATGATGGGGAAATGGTGACCTCCCGTGCAACTTGGGAAAAACGGCAAATGGATGTGGCTGAACTCGAAAGCACCTTGTCTAGCCGATATCGTTGAACTTTGTCCGCAAATGGTGATCGACAGATTTGTCTTCATTACTTCTTTAGACAGTGGACTGGTTCAGCTCAATGAAGATCGACTCAAAACAGGCTGGAAGCCTATGGGCAAAAGACGTAAGAATTTTGAATGGTCGCACGACGAATGGGAAGATCCACTGGCTCTAAGCCCCAGAGTTTCAAACGCCATGATTCTGCCAACAGACATGTACGATGAATGGTATTTGTTCACCGAGGAACCGCAGATAGACACGATTGAAGTTTTCGTCAACTGGAACTTCAGCCCTACATTCGGATACGCCGGAATGAAGGAGCTTGATACACATGTGGAACTTGAAGAGCATTTCTGGAATCAAATCGCCGAACTCAATCCACTCGCTTATATTGCAGACAACGAAAGTTTCTCTTTCGTCACGCAACATGCTCCCTTATACGAACAAGTCCTGGAAGCAGTCCAAAAGGTCGAGCTTGAAATAGGAACGGCCTGCGACGCAAGAAGCACGCTGGCAGACAGCTAAACCGCCTCTAATTAGCACTTAGCGCGGACAGCGGCAGCTTTCTGTCGCCCAAATTACTAAAAACAGCCTAAGAGTTTCACTTGATTACACCTTCGATGGTAACCTGGCAAGACTTGCACACCCGTACCTCCGAAGACATCCATGCCATTGCCGGGCTTGACCAGCCTTTTTGAGCCAAACACGTTCGCCCAATGGGGTCTGAACGGGCTTGTGCTCGTCTGCCTTGCCTGCTGGGGAATCTGGGGGATCTTCGACAAGAAAGCCCTCCACTTCGCGTCCAATCGCGACGTACTCTTCGCGATGCTGGTGTGCCAACTGCCTCAAGTGCCCCTCTGTCTATGGATGCTCAACGCATTCCACCCGGGTTGGCAAGTGAGCGGACCCCTAATCTACTATTGTGCTCTCGGAGCGATTGTCTACGTCATCAGCATGATCAGCTATGTAACCGCCATGTCGCGGGCTGAAGCTGGTTTTGTACTTGGCTTTACAGCCGGATATCCGCTGGTTGCGCAGATTTTGGCAGTGTTCATCTTGGGTGAAAAACTGGTGCCGGGGCTGATGTTCGGTGGCGCGCTAATTGCTGCCGGGGTTTTCTCTGTTGGTTTGACCGGTGAGAAACAAGAGAAGGCGGAGGCCAAAATCGTCTTAGATGATCGCCAACTTGTTATGGAAAACTTGCGCCGAGCCGGTGCTGCAGAACCGTTTCCATTCAGCTCACCTTCGTCACACCAGGGTGGTGTCGCTGTATTGGAGCGACCGATAGAGACTACAAACCTCACCCTTCAAACCATAAAAGCTCCTGAAAAGGTTCAAGAAAAGGCTTTCTCTAAATTTGTTGTTCCAGTGTGCGTCGTACTCGCTACTCTGACATGGGGAATTAAAGGACTGTTCGACAAAATCGCCGTCGGCATGGCACCACCGCTGGTAGTGTATTTCGTGGAACTGGTTTTGAACCTGACTACCCTGATTCCATTTTGCCTCTATTTCTTGATCGCAAAGAAACGCCCTCAGCTGCAAGCTCGGCAAGCGTGGCTCTTCACCGGGTTATCGACACTTACGCTTGCAATCGGCGGTTGGTCTTATCTTGCTGCGCTGGGCATGGCAAGCGCGTCTTATGTAATCACAATTACGGGCTGCTACCCGCTGCTCATGTATGGCTTCACCATTCTGTTTCTCAAAGAACGCTTCAATGCCACCCGCTTGCTGGGCATCGCGCTCATCGTCATCGGCGGAATTTGCGTCCAGCTCACGCAGCATTAATCATCAGCTTTTAGGAAATACCCTGAAGACCTGATTCTCTATCTATGGCAAAATGAAAGAATCGCATCAGAAAGCGGTATTCACTATGCCGATGGATGACTTGAAGTTATGCGTTATGGAATGGTTCGACGAACTGGTCGAATTCGCGCTCGAACGCCAACCAAGCGTTGCCCTGGCGCACGCACGATTTGCTCGGCACGTGGAGAAGGCCCGCACGCAGATAGAGCAAAATGCCTCGGTCACGAAACATTTGACTGATAGCGCGAAACTTGCACGAAACACGGTGCAAAGAATGCGCAACGATATTTTGGCGAAGATTCGAGCAGGCGAAACTTTTGAAGCCAGATTAGAAGTCAAACTATTTTTCAGGGAACTGGAAAAAACTACGGTACTTGAACAACAAGCCGCATCTATGAGCAGGAAAAATCGCAAAATGGCTCTCTTGCTGGCCCACTTAGAAGCGGTAGAAAGAAGGCTCTATTATCTAAGCCTTTATTTGTCACCTCTTCCGGCGTTCGCAGCCAGCGAACGTGATGACCATGTTGTTCTGCTGCAATCGATTTGGGAGTTTGTTACTGGCGAAATCAGCTCCGAATCCGAAGAAAGAAGCTCGCATCTGGTTGAACGCTTTGAATCGCTCGAAAGCAAAGCTCTTCGAGAATATGCACATATAAATAGTCGTCACACGGCACGAATGAGGTCGAGTGAAAGATACAAACTGGAAAAACGCATAAAAACGCAGCTTCCGCTATTGAAAGCCGAATTAGAAGGACAAAAGGCTAGACACTTCGAGCTTTTGGCCTTTGAAAACCTTCACGCACAGCAAGCAAACCGCTTTCAATCGCGACTCTTCAGCGTGAGAAGACAGCACTGCGAAAAGCAGATCCTGAGGCTGGAAGTCTATCAGCTGATTCTCGAGAATGCGCAGGTTTCCCTGCATCCATCATCTTTTCTTGGGAAATAGATAACAGCAAATTATCGGTGCGGATATCGGCGGTTGTCGCGGCGACGATCATCCCTCTTGTCGTTGTTGTGTTCGATAATCTTTCCGATTCCAAAACCTATGGCAGCGCCGAGCAAAACATCTTTGGGATCAATTCTGTCTTGATTTCCGTGATGACCTGGGCGTCCGTCTTGAGGACCACGCCTGCCGCCCATCTGGTCTTCATAGATGTCGGAAAAACAAATCTCTCCGGCTGGTATCCCTCGAGTCACATCATTGCCATAGCGATCACGTCCGACATACTTTTGAACTTGGACATCAGCGCCACCCGGCTTCTCGAACACTTGCAGATCATCGCCGCGACCAGGCTGCTCATACTGTTGTGTCAAATTGACGAGTCGCGCAAAATCCCGCTCCGGCAGGCGTATGGAATCCTGGCGCAATTTTTCGGCCACAAGATCGCCGCCACCTCTATCTAGGTCTTGAGCCATTCTGAAAGCCTTTTCGTCGATAAAGTCGCGACTCATGTCGATACCTCGCACGCCATTGACGAGATATTCATACAAGTTCTAAGTGGCAACTACGTGTCAGGTCTCTGGAAAACGTTCGTATTCTCAATGTTTCGTTTGCCCCAGCGAACTATTTCGTTGAGAACCGGCTCCAGCGCACGTCCCTTTTCGGTGGGCAAATAACTCATACGCAAACGATGAGTGCTGTACTGTGACTTTTCGATCAAGCCGGCGCGTTCCAATCTATGCAATCTGTCGGTCAAGACGCTGGTGGAGATTTTCTCCGGCGACTCGAGAAATTCATCAAATTTGGTCTTGCTGAAAAACAGCAAATCACGCAGAACTACAAGCGTCCATTTGTCGCCAATCAGGTCGAGCGTGCAGGTAATCGGGCAGTCGGAACGTCTTTTCATAAATTCAGAAACATTCTCCAAACATCCTCAGACTCTTTCGATGACGCATGAAATACTCTGGCCTCCGGCCACACAGAGAGTTACACAGCCTACATTCTTGTCCTCTCTTTCCAGTGCCGTGATCAAGGAAACGAGTAATATGGAGCCGGTAGCACCAAGAGGGTGCCCGAGAGCAATAGCTCCGCCGTTGACGTTTACCTTGGCGGGGTCGAGTCCCAGGTTGCGCATGGTCTGCAGTGGAACAACCGCAAAGGCTTCGTTGATTTCCCACAGATCGATGTCTTGAGGTGACATTCCGCAGTCTTTGAGAACTTCTGTGCAACAGGCGGAAGGACCGTTGAGCATGACGATGGGGTCACTTCCACGTGCAACTACTTTCAATATGCGAGCGCGCGGTTTTACTCCGGACCGAGCGACAAAGTCTTCATTCGCGACGATTATGGCAGAGGCACCATCGGCAATTCCGCTCGAATTTCCAGCTGTATGAAACGGACCAACTTTTGAAATTGCCTTACCTTCTCCTATTACACATTCCTTGATCAACTCTTCTTCCAGCGCAGCAAATGCCGGTTTTAGCTGACTCAAGCCATCCATCGAAGTCTCCGGTCTTATGTGATCGTCACGGGTTAGGAGCGGATTGCCGCTTTCATCCCTGACGAACGCATATGCTGCTTCGAAGTATTTCTTCTCCGCCGCGACATGGGCTTTCCGATGAGAAGACAGTGAGAATTCATCTAGTTCTTCGCGCGTAAAGCCGTCTGATGCAGCGATGTAATCGGCACTTATTCCTTGCGGAACCTGCATCATACGCCGCCGCAAAACCTCGTTGTTGCCATCCATATAGCCGCCGTCGCTAGCCATTTTTACTCGCGACATACTCTCTACACCACCGCCGATGGCGACTTCATTTGTACCGGATGCGACCAATGCCGATGCGATACTAACGGCTTGAAGACCGGATCCGCAGCACATGTTGACACTCGAGGCACTAACGGACCAATCGAGATTTGCTGACAAAACAGCATTTCTTGCAATGTTCGCGCCTTGGTCATTGACTTGCGATACACATCCGAAAAAGGCAGTTTCTGCTTTTGATAAAACCTCAGGCTGCCGCTCCCTCAGGGCGTTAAGACACGCCACTACAAGTTGCTGGGGATGTACCGGAGTATAAGCGCTGACCCCTTTCTTGACGCTGGCTCTCGGAGTGAAGACTCCGTCAACTACATATGATTTCATGACTTTCGCGCCTCACAAGCGCAAACATTTGGGATTCCTTTAGAACTTTTAGAGCAAAAAAGCCGGATTGTTTTTCGGACACTGGTCACATATTTTCTCTCAACCCAATTATAACACTTAACTTGCAAGTTAGAAGTTACAGAGAGAATTGAGGGCAAATTGGAACGTTTTATGTCTACTATTGCTGGTAACTTTTGGCACGAAATGGCCGCAATCGACTTGATGTGCAAAAAAACACCTTAATAGGTTTACCGACCAACCGGACAAAGAAAGATTGTCGGATTATCACATCGACAAGAATCTTGCGATCACCAAAGTAATAATTTGGGCCAGCACACGTTAGAAATTCGGTGCTTTCGATCGCATATCTACAAGGCCCGCAGATCGAAACAGGCGGGGAATTATGAGCAATTAGAAAGCAAAAAACCGACCTCGATTTAGCTAATACATTACTCAAGTAGCTCAAAAATTCCCGCAAATGTAATCGAGTTCACGTTTCTACCGCATCGCCTTTTCTGGCTTCTCATGCGGCTTTTCACAAACCTTTGGAAATTCGAAATGTAGCATCGCATATATTTTTGATGCCAACTCTATTTGCGAAAGCCAAAACTGATTAAGCAAGTCTAGCCGCCGAGGCGGTACTTGACATAAACACGCCTACTTCACACTGTGTTATACATTGAATTGCTGGTATCAAATTCGGTTTCATCAACGCTTTCTTACTAATTTCTCAAAAGTGAATCTAACTCAAACGCTTCTTAAATACTGGCAATCTCGAAGCTACTCACCGAGCGGAAATCAAGACGTGGCACCAATTCTTCGCGTCAGACTACATTCAACCAACAGTGAAGAAATGCACCACGAGGGGCATGATAAAGCCAGAGACGGGAAAATTTGCGACTGCGGAAGATCGCCAAAGCAATTTGAAAGCTTACGCGCATCTCTTGCGGATCGCACCACCGGTAGAGTCAATCTCGACTGGATACCAGGCGACCTTCTGTATGACTGAAACTTCCTGCAGAAGAACTATCCAAAAGTTTTAAACCCAAGTGCTGGCTTGCACGCAATATGAGCGAGAACTGAGTCTTTTCCGGACTCAGTTTTCTCTCTTTTTGGCCTTCCGGCTGGCGTAAAGAATCGCCGAGCAAGATGCCAAGACGCGCACAGAGTCAGCCAACCACTTACCGCGTCGACAACCGGGCCATTTTTCGCTGTAGGTTGATTACGGCCGACTTAGATTGCTTCGCTCAGTCACTCAAGATCTAGCAACGCCTGGCCACCTTACCAAAAACCTTATCCTGTCTTGATTTACCATACCCCACAGATGCCAAGATGCTCAAAGTTCGCTAAAGCTGAGTGAGCTGTATTTATTAGCATTTGATCTTTTTAGGTTTATGAGGTCAAGAATACAAGAGAGTGCTTTGTATAGAATCTCCGAGCATTGTTGCTTATTTCCTGTTTTAAAACCAAACCCACAAAGTCCATCTGACTTCTGATCTTGGTAGTTCATCTCCTTGTCGGCGCGCACGCGCGACAAGCGAATTGAAGTGTTTATCTCTGCACCGTATGTGAATTCAAGAAAAGCTTCCAACCATGTCGTTTTTCTTGAAGCTCATAGTTCCGAGCGGCGCTTTGTTCCGGTCTTTCTACCGGAGCATCGCATCGCGTCGGTTAGCTACTGGTGCAGGGATGAACTGTCGACTTCGTTACTACTTCCCCATGCCTCAAACCAGGGAATCATAAAATGACAAGCCCAAATGCAGCAGACCCTGTTCTGCGTACCAGCGAAATGGGCGAGCTGAATGTGGTCTTCGGAAGCGGCGGGAGCAAAGCGGTTCTGGCTGGCGCCGGAGCCATAGTAGCCCTACAGCTTGCCGGATTGAAAAACTTTGCCACCATCGGAGGTGCTTCCGGCGGGTCCATACCTGCAGCACTTCTGGCAAGCGGAGCAGACGCCACGCAGATTCTGTCGCACGCGCTTCAGACTGACTTCTCCAGCCTGCTCACGCCTAAGACCGGCAAGCTCGGACAAATCCTCGCACTCCTCATGAAGTATCGCTACGAGCAGACGCGCCCGGAAAACGGCGCCTTCTCGAGCGAAAAACTGGGGACATTCGTCAGCGCCATAGCCAAGACTTGGCCTGACAAATACTGGACAGTCGCCAGTGCCGAACGTGGCTATGTGGTGTTCACCAAGAACGGTGCTCACCATCTGGGCCTCGGCACATACCCGCTGCACGTGGAAAAAGAGCCCGTGCCGGTGGGAATGGCTGTTCGCGCTTCATGCGCCATCCCCGGCGTCATCGACGCCGTCGCCTTTCGGGGTGAGCCTCTGTGGGACGGTGCTTTCACCGAGTTCGGTGAGTGCCCCGTCGACCTGCCGCCGGCCTTCTTCGGCGTCAAGAAATCGGACATCTTCGCGATCGATATCAGCGAGGAGATCATCAAGAAGAATCGATGGCTACGCATCCTCTTCCACATCTTCTGTGGCGGAAAGTGTGTGTCCATCGACGCAGTGCATCCTGAAGAAAAGGATGGCTTGATGCTCGCTCAGCCGATGATTCGAGGATTCCACGCCATGGAATTCAAGCTCAATCTCGACCAGAAATGGCATGCTGTCGTCGAAGGGTTCATCTCAACGGTGGACGCCCTCGAACGCGGCAAACGCATCCCGGCGGATAACCGCGATGCTCTTCTTCGGCTGCGCAACAAGCTTTCGGAAATCGACCTCAAGTCGATCAAGAAGCGTTGCTTCGCCCGCCAAGTGGAGGGTGTCTTCCTGAAAGAAGCCCCTCACATCCTCCCTTAATTGCGGAAATGTGGAAAACTTGAGGAGACAACAATATGAGCTTCAAGAAAACTATTCTCAAGTTCTTGCTCTACCCTCTGGCCTACCGGTACGTCAAAATGCCGGGACGGAGCTACAAGGGTCGGCTGCCTTCCTTCGGGCAACCGCAAGACTTACTGCGCACGCGCCTTACCGAACACGTCCAGACTCTGGCTGTTCAGATCGGCGAGCGCAGCATCGGCAACTACGCCGGTATGCTCAAGGCGATCGACTACATCGAAGGCGAATTCCGCAGTCTCAACCTGGAGGTTGAGCGGCAGAACATCGAATTCGATGGCAAGGTCATGCCCAACTTGATCGTCGAAATCAAAGGCAAGTCGCGCCCGGATGAGATCGTCGTGGTCGGTGCTCATTATGACACCGTCAACAACACTCCCGGCGCCGACGACAACGGCACCGGCGTCGCCGCGATGCTGGAGCTGTGCCGAGTATTCTGCCGACGCTCCGGAGCTCTCGCCCCCGACCGCACGATTCGCTTCGTGGCTTTCGCCAACGAAGAGCATCCGGGCGGCACGTGGGACCAGATGGGCAGTTTCGCCTACGCCAAACGCTGCCGCGAACGCAACGAGAACATCGTCGGCATGCTCTCGCTCGAGATGCTCGGCGTTTATTCGACCGAGCCGAACTCGCAGCACTATCCCAGCCCGTTCAACCTGTTCTACCCGACTGTCGCCAATTTCCTGGCTTTCGTCGGCAACGCGAAAGGTCGCACTTTTGTGCGCCGCTGCGTTGAGGTGTTTCGCCAGCATGCAGGACTGCCGTCAGAAGGCGTCGCCGCACCGTCCTTCGCCAAGGACGCCGGTCGCTCTGATCACTGGGCATTCTGGCAGCACGGCTATGACGGCGTCATGGTGACGGACACTTCCAACTTCCGTTATCCGCTCTACCACACGCCCAAAGACACCATCGATCGCCTCGACTTCACGCGCATGACGCTGGCAGTCGACGGAATCATGTACGTGATAGAGGACATGGCTAAGCTATGACAAAACCAATCATCGGCCTCAACGTCGATGTGGATGTCACAAAGCCGGAGCAGGTGCGCGTCGCACGTGCGTACTACGAAGCGGTTGAGAAGGCGGGCGGCATTCCGGTGCTGATTCCGCCTTCGAAACCTACTGCCATGCGGCGCATCCTGGACCGGCTCGATGGCATTCTTCTCATCGGCGGGCGCGACTACAACCCAGAGCTTTACGGCGGCGAACAGGACGAAACTGTGGCTCTGCTCCATCCGGACAGGGTCAAGTTCGACCTGGCGCTCGCCAAAGAAGCCATCAAGCGCAATCTCCCAGTATTGGGAATTTGCGGAGGACTCCAGCTCATCAATCTGGCGATGGGCGGTTCTCTGATTGTCGACATACCCTTGCACTTCGCCAGACGCTTCGCACGCGGTCCAGTCGGATTCGCTGAAGCGGCAGAAGCAGTCGGTGCGCAGAGAGCATGCAGGGCCCTCGTGCACCGAGCAGGTGACGGACAGCCCCGCGCTGAACATCCTGTCGAGGTAGTTCGGGACAGCAAGCTGTTCCCCATCTATGGCACCGTCGTTGCTAAGACGGTCAGCTCCCACCATCAGGCAGTGCTCAAACTGGGACGCTGGCTGAAGGCAACTGCCTATGCGGCTGACGGCATTATCGAGGCGATCGAACATCGCACCAAACGATTTGTCGTCGGCGTGCAATGGCACCCGGAGCGCGACTTCGAAGCAAACAGGCGGCTCTTCAGAGCTTTTGTCACGGCGTGCAAAAGCACAACGTAAGACTCATGGCGACGCCAGTCTCCGTGGGGGCGCAAATCTCCGTGGCGACGCAAATCTCCGTGGGGGCGCCAGCCTGCGTGGCGACGCAAATCTCCGTGGGGGCGCATTGCATGCGCCCAACATCTTTCGTAAACGTGTAGTTGAAACCAGCTTGGACTGCTCCTGTAGGGATAGCACGCGAGCGCAGAGCTTGTGACCCTGAGCCCGGCTGACTGCCGGCTCAGGGAGCTAAGCGTCCCTACAGGCAGTCCAAGTTTTTCACTCTAAGGACTCCTCACATGTCTGATCAAAAACAGAGCTCCGCGCCCAGCGGCATCTTTGCCAATGCCGCGCCCGGAGCCAAAGGTGCACTCTGGCTGCTCCTTGCCATCAATCTCTTCAACTGGATTGACCGGCAGGTTCTGGCAGCCGTTGTGCCGAATATCAGAGAAGAATTCTTTGGACAGGGCGCTGACCCCGGTCCTTTCGTACAGGGGCTGCTGAACTTCTTCGGCAGCTTCCTGGGTGGGCATCCGGAAAACGCCATGATCGGTCTTCTGGCCATGGCGTTCATGGTCACCTACATGATCACGGCGCCGATCTTCGGCGCCCTCAACCTCAAACGATGGTGGATCATCGCCTTCGGCGTCATCCTCTGGAGTCTCGCCTCAGGCGGCTCCGGGATGGCAACAACCTTTGGCGTGCTGCTTCTGACGCGATGCTTTGTCGGCATCGGTGAAGCGGCCTACGGTCCCATCGCACCGGCAATGCTCTCCGACATCTTCCCGCTCAATGTGCGCGGCAAGGTGATGGCATTCTTCTACCTGGCGATTCCGATCGGCGCTGCCCTCGGCTTCATCCTGGGCGGACAGATAGCCGCGAGTCTGGGCTGGAAATGGGCGTTCTACCTCGTCGTTCCGCCCGGCGTTCTGCTCGGCATCTGGTGCTTCTTCATGAAAGAGCCGGCACGCGGTGCAGCGGACAATCTCGTCCAGCAGTCCAAGAAGAAGATGTCGCTGAAGGATTACATCGGCATTCTCAAGATTCCGTCTTTCCGTTTCGACACTCTCGGCATGGCGGCGATGACCTTCGCCATGGGCGGCATCTCGTTCTGGATCCCATCCTACATCCACGAATTCCGTGGCGTCCCCAATCTCGCCCAGGTCAATTTGATCTTCGGCGGCATTCTCGTCGTTGCCGGTATCGCCGGCACGGTTTTCGGCGGCTGGATTGCCGACAAGTTGCGCGACCGCTTCAAGGGCGCGTACTTCCAGGTCTCGGCA
>JAIETE010000089.1 GCA_019745505.1 Candidatus Obscuribacterales bacterium
CGAGTACTTCGGCAACCTGAAGCGCCAACTCGCGCGTGGGCACGAGGATGAGCCCGCGTGGCTTGTTGGGGGCTGCTTTGCCGGTGAGGCGCGAGAGCAATGGCACACCGAAGGCCAGCGTTTTGCCGGAGCCGGTGCGGGCTCGGCGTTGAAATCAACAGTATTGATTCTGGTAGGGGCCAAATCTACCGGCGCTGTCGCCGGAGCCGACTTGACCTGGGTGCCGATGCCGAGTGCCGGAAGGCTTTGCAAATCGACCGGAACTACGACAGGGGCAGAATCAGATATGTGCGGAGGCAAGCCCGAAAGGTCCGCCAACTGCTTGGCGTGCGTTCTCAGGCTTAGGGCTGCCTTACTTGCCTGCGCAGCCTTGTACTCGGCTTCAGCAGCTCTTAGAAGAGCCCGTGAAGCTTCCAGCTGCTTGCGGCACTGGTCCAATTTTGTTTTTGCCTGCTCAACAGCCTGGCTGGACGCAGCCAGCTCGGGGGTTTCAGCCGGCGTCACTGCTGTTTGTGCACCAGCACTGATACCAAAAACTAGAGATAGAGTAAGGGTGCTTACGGCTCCCGCTACTGACTTACGATAGAAACTCGCTGGCTTCATTTGCTTGCCTCGCCTGTCAAAACCTTGATGAACTCATGGAACGAGCACATTATATGTCCAGTTTAAGGTAAGCGCGCAACTATGAAAAAGCTCACAAAATAAGGCTATCCGACAGATCTGCATCCGCCATACATCCGATCGAATTTCGAATCGATTGTATATAGAGAGGTTCGGCTCGTAAAAGAGAGGGGGAAGCCAAGCAGTCAAAACGAAACGAAAAGGTCAGAAATCCGGTTCGAGTTATCTAAATTTGAAGAGGAAACCAGCTTTCGTTTTTTGCAAAAATGAAACGGCTCGGCAGAAAAATTGAGAAAAGTTGCGGATATTTAGATAAATAGCGGATAAGGCTGCTTTTGCAACCCCACTTGTCATTTCTTTCCCGCGGTCCCCGGAAACAGGCTCCCGCGCGGCAAAAGCGTGATCAAGCCGGTTCGTAAACTATAAAGCAAGTCTAAAGGTTCTTCTAAACCTCAATAGATAACCTTGAAGTCCCCGCTCAGGTTGTCTTATATTGTACGTTTCCGCCCGGTGGCGGAAGTTTTGGTCGCATGCCAAGATTAAGATCTTGGGTTTGTGACCCGCCGATATTTCGGCGCGTCGATGCACCAGCGAGTGCTTGGGCACTACGCGGCATGGGAGCGACGTTTCGACCGCATCGATGCATCAAAAGAGGTTAAAGGAGTGGCAATTTCAGTGACGGAAAAGCAGTTACAACACGACCAGGACACTCGGTCTGAATTCGAGCGCCTTCTCGATGAAACGATGAATAGTCGCCGCTACGAGCAAGGCGACATCGTTAAGGGTCTCGTCGTTCGTGTCGAACGCGACGGAGTATTGGTCGATGTGGGCAGCAAGTCTGAAGGCTTCGTGCCATTGAAGGAGATTTCCAATGTTCCCGTCGACAACATCAAAGATGTAGTCAAAGACGGCGAAGAGCTGGAGTTCTACATCCTTCGTGAAGAAAACGAAAACGGACAGCTGACGCTTTCATTGAAGAGAGTCGCTCAAGCCCGCGGTTGGGTGCTGCTCGAACAGCAAAAGAAAAACGACGACACCATTCGGGCCAAGATTTCCGCAGTCGTCAAAGGCGGCGTAGTTGTCGACGTTTATGGTCTGCGCGGTTTCGTACCGGCCAGCCAATTGCGCGTAAAGGGAACCACGCCGGAAGAATTGATCGGCATGGAAATCCCGATGAAGATTTTGGAAACGGACACCAAGCGCAACAAGCTCATCCTGAGCCAACGCCTGGCTGTTCAGGAAGAGAAGGCTGCTCAACGCGAAAAGATTTTGAGCACATTGGCAGCCGGTCAAGAAGTAACCGGCGAAGTTGTCCGTATCGCAGACTTCGGTGCCTTCATCGATCTGGGCGGTCTGGACGGATTGCTGCCGATCTCGGAAATTTCGTGGGAACGTGTGTCCCATCCTTCGGATGTTCTCAAAGTCGGTCAAGTAATCACCACCAAGGTGCTCAAAGTCGACCAGGACAAAGGCCACATCTCTCTCAGCTTGAAACAGATGCAGCCGGATCCGTGGAAAGAAATCGAAGACAAATTCCAAGACGGTCAGGTTGTATCTGGCACCGTGCGCAAGATCCAGAGTTTCGGTGCATTCGTACAAATCTATCCGGGCGTAGACGCGCTCTTGCCGACGGTAGAAATGTCCGATACTCCGAACGTCAAACCAGAAGAGATTGTTCAAGTCGGACAGAACGTCAAAGCTATCATCAAGAAGTTCTCCCCCAAGGAGCACAAGATTTCTTTGAGCCTGCGCGGCATGGATGTGAGCGACTTGATCGGAGGCTAAGCGCCCGACCGGTCACGAACGAAAAATTCGAAAGGGGCAGTAAGATACTGCCCCTTTTTCTTTGCGCGCACGAGAAAACTCCAGCAAACAAATTTCAACTTGGTTAGACAAGACAAGGCAAGACAAGACAAGACAAGGCAATTTAAGAGAAGTCGGGTGACAGATTAAGACCCAACTATTTGTGCTTCGCTGGAACCACGCCGCTTTGCAAACACTGCAGGAAGGCCTGAACCAAGGTCGGATCCCACTGCCTTCCAGCTCCACGAGTAATTTCGGCCTGCGCTTCTTGCGGGTCCATGCCGGGACCATAGCGCATGTCGCTGACCATATTGTGATACGCATTCGCCAGGCAGATTATGCGTGCTTCAATCGGAATCTCATTTTCTTTCAAACCAGCCGGGAATCCCTCACCGTTATATTCTTCGTGATGAGCGCGCACGATTGGCGCCATATGGGCCAAATCAGGGAAAGACTCTAACAATTCCGCACCATCAATTGGATGCCTCATCACAGTAATAAGCTCAGAGTCATGCAATTCTTCTTCGCGTTTCTGCAGGATTGGAGCCGCGGCACCAAGTTTTCCGACATCGTGGACAAGGGCTACCTGGCGAACCAAATTTTGAGCCGCATCATCCAATCCAATTCCTTTGGCTATAGCTACTGAGTACTCAGCCACCTGGCGTGCGTGACCATTCAAATACTTGTCTTTGGCTTCAATCTGCGAAACCCAACCATCTATGCGCCCTAGCATACGGGCATCCAAGCCCGGCGTAGCAAAAATGTAATCGCTGGTTGGATTGGCAGAAGAGAGAATTTCCTGCAATTTTGCCTGCGCTTTAGCCTCGTCAATTTCGATGGGAGGACCCTGAACAAAATCTGGTTTCGCTTCTGCTGGAGGCGGCGTTGCTGCAGGCTCCTGCGGCTTGAACTGCGATTTATCCTTATGCATGGAAGCCAGAAGAGCACTACCTTGCGCAGCCGGGCTGGGCGCTTTGCCCCTACCAAGCTTGCCTCGCAAACCGGCACCGCTGGATGCGTTCGCCGCTGACTTCGGAGTCTGGATCGCATCAAGATCACCCCAGGCGCTTGGCGCTTGCGGCGCAGCAGCCGCTTTGGGAGTGGGGATTGAATCGAGATTTCCCCAATCTGCCGCTGGCGTTCCTCCAGCCGCAGCATCGGCGGTTTGACTGACTGAAACTGGAGCGGCGTCTACGGTAGGAGTTGCGGTAGGCGCAGGTGCAGAAGTTGCGTCTTGTGCCGGCGGCGGAGCCAGTTCAGGCGCAGGGGCGGGCGTTGGAGCTGGAGCAGCCGCCGGTGATGGCTCTTGGAGAACAGAAGCGGGAACGGGCTCGGCAGGCGTTTCGACGGGAGCAACAGACAGCGGAGCAGCAGTCGGCGCTGGCGCCGGCGCACTTGGTTCGGGCGCCGGAGCTAGCGGGGGCGGTGCGCTCTGCACGGGAGCCGGTGCGCTCTCCACGGGAGCCGGTGCGATCTCCGCGGGAGCCGGCTGGGACTGCGCCGGACTTGCAAGTTCTTGAGCAGCCGCCTTGTCCTGCGGGGAAAAATCCGAGAAATCGGTGAATTCACCAAAATCGATATCAGCGTAGGGATCTTTGGCTTTGATTTCGCCTAACTGCTCTGTGAGATCGGCAGTCGTTGTAAGAATTTCCTCTGGGCTGATCGGCAGAACATCCGCCGTCGCAGTGGTAGGCGGAGGCTCGAAGATGTTGCTGAAAGCGTTGCCGGAAGGGGAAGCAGCAGGGGTCTGAAGAGAACCCTGTCCACGTACGACGGGCGTAATCTTCGGAGCAGGAAAATCGGGCGGTGCTTGCGGCGCTGCTTCAGATGGTGGCGCTGGTGGTGCGGAGGCTGCAGGTGCAGGAGCTGCAGACGCAGGAGCTACAGGAGCTGCAGGTGCAGGAGGTGCAGGAGCCGCAGGTGCAGGCGCTACAGGTGCTGCAGGTGCAGGAGCTACAGGAACCGGCGTCGGCGCAGACGAAAGAGGAGGTTGCACGGGAGCCTGAGGCGCCGATGGCTGTGGAGCAGGAGACTGTGGAACCGAAGCTTGTGGAGCAGGTGCTTGTGCCACCGGGGCTTGAGGAGATGGTGGCTGCGCAGCCGCTGCCGTCTTCGCCTGCGACGGAACGGACTGCTGCGAAGTTTTCCTTGCAGAAGGAATAGCCTGAGCGCCAAGCGCACCCTTGAGGGCGTTCCGTACCGTACCTATCGACGCTTTCTCGCCGGGCGCAGTATCTTGCACCACACGCTGGTGCAGCTGCATGATCGGTTCGCGCGCCCGTTTTTCGGCAGGCAGTTTTAGAAGCGCTTCCGCGACTTTGTCGGCGACATTCTGCACCATGTCGAGTTCACCGCGTGTCCAAGCGCGGCGATAATCGCATTGCTGAAGAATCACGCAACCATGAGTTGCGTTAGCAGTACGCAGTGGTATTCCCAGAAGAGACTTGACGCTTATCAATTGCAATTCATCTTGTACAGGCGAAGCATATGAGTTGAGCTGCCCTTCAAAAACTTTGAGCGGAGTCCGACTTAGCAGAACCTGAGCGATAAGCGGCGAATGGGTGGTCGGCCAGTAGTAATCCTGGCAGCTTTGCACCTTGTCCTGTTGCCAGAATTCATAGCACTTCCAACCTGCTTGAGTATCGTCGGTACAGATAAACAGACATCGGCTCGCCTGCAAAACTTTGCCGAGTATGTTCACCACCATAAATAGCGCATCGCCGATACCCAACGAATACGCCATTACGTTGCCGATTTCGACCAGAAAAGTGTCTCGGAAAGTGTCACGCTGGATGACGTCGTTAATTTGCGCATGGCGGATAATATCGCCCAATTCACCAAGGGCGACGCGCATCGAGTTGACTTCTTCACGCGACACATCCGATCGCCTTTGCAAACTCAACGCGCCGAAAGTACGACCTTGTATGACCAGGGGCATGGACACATTCGGAATGTTGTCAGGAAGCTTGACGTCTTTGTGAGGCTTGAACTCACAGATTGATGTGACGTTCGGATCAAGCGGATTGCTGACCATGATCTGGCAAGAATCGGCATTGAAAGTTTCGCCGATTTCTTTGACTGTGGTTTCCAGGATTTTCCTTAAATCCCTGACCCCTGAAAGTTTTTGTAATAGCGCTACCGTCATCGACTTCTTTCTATGGGAACCGCCAGAGAACCCCTCAAAATCCTAGTATCGCTTATTTAGATCTATTTGTGTTACTCAGCTTTGTAATTTGAGAAGGGCCATATCGACCACCTCTCGCACGTTCTTAGCCAAATTCAGGCTGCCAAGACCGTCAATCGGGATCCAGGCTGCATCATGAACTTCCTCAGCAACAGTAAGAAGAGGCATGTCTCCGGCCTCGCCACGATCTACCGCACATAAATAAGCGAGATCGATGTGATAGACCTCCGCCCCTTCCTCCAAAGCAAAAACACCATGCATGCACAGAGGCTGGTGGAGAAAAAATGCATCACTGTCGATGGAGACAGGCAATTCTGGCGTCATCACCATTACTCGGACACCAGTCTCCTCCATAACCTCCCGAATCGCAGCCTCATGCGGCAGTTCCCCATCGTCAATGTGTCCGCCAGGGGGCAACCACGCGCCGATTCGGCGATGATGAACCAGCAGTATATGACCTTCCTCTATGACAACAGCCGAAGCCGTAAAGTGATTCGGCACCGGCCTCACAAGAGGCAAAAGATGGGTTACCAGCTTTGGACGTTTCATGTTCACTCCCCTGGCCCCCTTACTGACCGGCTGTTTCCAGTCTCTAAACCCGAACCGTTATCGATTCGTGTTTCAAAATTAAGCACTTGGATTTGGAATTTTCGATTTCAGAATATAACCATGGCAACTAAGAGGTCGAGCTGGACTATATGAATTGTGGGTGGTGAGGATGACCGGCAGACAAGGTTAGGATTCGCTAGAATTGACGAGATGGAAACAGCTGTATTCGAACCACCTCCACAACAGTTGCAGTCGGTGGGCGACCTGATTGGTCGCTCGATCAGGATTTATCGCAAAAATATCAAACTGTTTTTCCATGTTCTTCTTTGGCCAACTGTCTTTCTCACCGCCTCGAAGGTCGCATTTCACTGGGGACTTTCCAATTTATCAATGCGCGTCGAGCAAAAGGACTGGGCAATGATGAGCATCTCCGGCGTAGTAGCTTTGCTGGGCATGCTCAGTTTGATATTCGTTGGACTCTTCCTGCAACTACGACAACTTTCCTTTATCAGGCTTGTTACAGGTTTTGCCGACAACTATGCAGATGCATATGCATACATAATGAAGCGCAAGTGGAAAATCATCGGTCTTGTGATGCTTGCATACGTAGCAATAATTGTATGCGTGGTTTTCTGGAGTGTAATCATCTCGGTTTGTATGGCTTTCTTTAAAGCCAATACCTCCACTACTTACTTGCTTTTTGCAGGGATGTTGTTCGGACTCTTGGGACTGACAATCTCACTAACAGTTACCTGCATTGGTCTCTATTTTGCCTTTGCAGTAGGCGCATGTGAAGACCTTTCCGTCGGTGCTTTGTTCAACCGCACATTCGCCCTCGTCTTTCAAGACTTCTGGAGGGCCGGATACTTCTGTACTCTGCTTTTCATTGCCCTAATCGTAATCAGTTACCCACTTTCTTTGCCATTGCTGCTGGTATCGATTTTCGAATTCATGAGACAGGGAATGAGCCCTGAATTTCTCACAGACCCAGGCAAAATGCCTTTCTATTACACGCTTTTCAATCAAACTTGGGAATCTATCATCAGCATCATCACATGGCCAATTTCATTCATGGCTACTGGACTTTTCTATTACGATCAACGCATGCGAAAAGAAGGAATCGATCTGGTTCGTCGCATCGACATTATCAATCAGCAGTCCGGCCAAATCGGCAACGAACGGATTTGAGGCTCAGATAAAGAGTCATGGAATTCAAAGATATAAGTGAAGCAATTGCCGATGTCGCCAGGCGCTATCACTACCACAAGCCGCCTGAATTCTTAATCTATGTGCAGGAAATGCTCAGCCGTATTGTGCGTTTTCTAAAGGACTTATTCGAACAACTGCACCTATTCAACTCGGGATTTTCCGACACCCGCATGGTCGGCAACCTGATGCAAATTCTGCTCTATTCAGCAGGGATCATCTGCACCCTGCTCATAATCTATCTTGTTTTCATGCGCATGACAAAACTGACTCAGATGAGCAAATTAGCTCGAGCCGGAACACTGGAAAGCGAGAGATTTCTGACTTCTGAAGGTTGGCTGGAAGAAGCAAAATCTCTGGCCCAAAAAGAACAATTCAAAGCCGCTTGCCGCGCCGCATATCTTTCCTTTCTGAGACTACTGGAAGAGAGAGACGTTGCACCATTCGCACCAACCAAGACGAATTACGAATACTGGTATCAACTGAGCAAATACCGCGACCTTCAATCGATATTCAGGAAATTGGCCGATACTGTCGAACTTGTTTGGTTCGGAAACAAAAGCGCAAGCAGGGAAGACTTTGAACACTGCATCCAACTTATTGAAGAAGCAAGAGAAACTATCAAAATAACTACGCCGTCCGGAAGCGCTGCGCCACTCAGTAACAAGACCAGGGAAAACAATAACAATAGCACTAGCAACAACAGCATTGCCAGCGACAGCGGCAGCAATGACAGCCGAAGCAAACCCGAACGGGGGTCTGACAAAGCCTCATGACCCAAGAAAAAAGTTCAAAACCGAACCGCATATGGTGGCAGCTCTTTGCCCTGCTTCTTGTCAGTGGACTTTCCGTATATTCCGGCATTGCCTTCGACGAACAAAAAGACAAGTTTTGGCCTGAGACAGAGATTGTTATATCTGTATTCAACAAAAAGCCTAGCGGGCTCTCCGGCATGCATGAAATTGTCGCCAAAACTGGCTTAAAGTCCATTATTTGGCAATTGCCTTATCGCAATTTGACCGACACCAAAGGCATGCTGGTAATTTTGCAGCCGACTGAATCGCTTTCTGAACTGGACGCACAACAGATTCTCGACTGGGTCGAGAAAGGCAACGATCTAATCTACTTCGATCATTTTTCCTACAAATTGACCCGACGCTTGATCGATAAACTGAAAGTCGACACCAAGGACGGGGACGATATTGTTGACAAAAAATTGAGCTTGCAAGACTCGCCTTTACCGGAATTTGCGCATGTATCCTCCCTGGTGATCAGCGCCGAGCGCCGCATAAACGGTGGTCAACCTCTTCTGAAGGACTTATCGGGAACATTAATTACCCTCGTAAAGCACGGAAAAGGACGAGTTCTTCTAGGTACGGTACCGAGCATTTGCTCAAATCGCCGCCTTGCCAATCCGGAGTCCTGGCCGAATTTTCAATTCTTAGCCAACTGGCTGAGCACCGCCCATGGTGTAGTAATTTTCGACGAACGCTGCCACGGATTTTCTTCGGCAACAAATGTGTTCCACTATCTACTCAGAGGTCCTACAGGTCTCGTATTTTGGCAATTGATGCTGATTTTGCTTCTGTCCGCATTGAGCGCAGCTCAAAGATTTGGCGCGGTGCGGCAAGTTGCAGTGACCCGCAAAATATCCAATCTGGAATTCATTTATGGTCTTTCAAACGCTTTCAGACGCGCTCGAGCAAACACGGCAGTGCTGGAAATTCTCGGTCAATCTTTCAAACACCGCCTTTGCAAAGCGCTTGGCATTTCGCCCCACGAAACTACTGAGAATATCGTTTCTGCCTGGCAACAGTCCAAACAAGCACCAACAGCAAACATGCAAGAATTGATGGCGGATTATGAGCGAGCCTTAAGCAAGAAACACTTGAGTGACTCTGATTTGAGAACCTTAGTCGGCACCTGCGATAAGATAACCAGAACTTTTGCCGATTCTACAGACGAAAAACGAGAGGCGGAATCAAAATCATGAGCGAAATCGGAACAGTGTTTAAACGCTTGCAAGAGCGACTTTCATCAGTGATTGTCGGTCAACAAATGGTCATCGATCAGCTCCTGGTCGCCCTTCTGGCCGAAGGACACGTCTTACTCGAAGGAGTTCCCGGCACCGCCAAGACAATGCTTGTGAAAACGCTGGCATCGCTCATCAGCGCCGAGTTCGGGCGCGTTCAGCTTACCCCTGACATGCTGCCCTCGGACATACTTGGCACCAGCATTTACGATCTCAACAACAAAACTTTCACTCTGAAGAAAGGTCCTATTTTTACGAGCCTGCTTCTGGCCGATGAGATAAACCGAACGCCGCCAAAGACTCAGTCTGCGCTCCTCGAAGCGATGGAAGAACGCCAGGTGACACTGGATGGTCGTACGCAAAAGCTGCCCGACCTGTTCATGGTTGTCGCCACTCAAAACCCTGTCGAATTCGAAGGCACCTATCCTCTGCCCGAAGCCCAGCTGGACCGCTTCATGCTCAAAGTGATGATCGGCTATCCGGAGTCCGATGCCGAGCGCCAAATGTTGCTGAACTGGCAAGAGGGACTGTACAGAAAGAAAACGCCGCCGCTGGAGCCATGCGTGACCGTCGATGAAATTCTACAGGCACGACAAGAACTGGACAAAGTGAAGGTAGAAGAATCGCTACTCACTTATTTGATGGAAATAGTGCAAAAGTCTCGACAGCTCTCCGATCTGCAATTGGGCGCAAGCCCGCGCGCTGCACTTAGCTGGCTTGCCGCGGCCAAGTCGCACGCGGCTATAGAAGGAAAAGATTTTGTCACTCCCGACAATATCAAATTTGTCGCAGAGCCGGTTTTGCGCCACCGCCTCATCCTCACTGCAGAAGCCGAATTGGATGGAGTCACCGTGAGCCAGGTGATCGCCAATTTGCTAAGACAAGTCCCTGTGCCCAGATGATGGCGCCTTGATATGAAGCTTACCGCCAGCCGGCGACTCTACCTCTTGCTCGTGATTGGAGTGGCGATCTTCTCTGCCGCCTATGCATTCGAGGGTGCTCGCACACTGGGATTGGTATTCGATGTTTTGATACTAGTGGCAGTGGCAGTGGATTTTCAGCTCACACCCAGACCCCATTTGATTTCAGCCACAAGAGAGACACAAGATCGCCTATCCATCGGCAGAATCAACGAAGTGGTGATATATGTTCACAACAAAAGCAGTCTTGATCTGAAAGTGAGAGTTAAGGACGACTGCCCACTCACCATCAATCCGAATGTGGAAGAATTTGCCTGCACTATAAAAAGCGCAGAGCAAGCAATACTAAGATACGCAGTCACACCAAGGCGGCGCGGATTGTACAAATTCGGCGACATCCATGTTCGCTATTGTAGTTTTCTCGGGCTCTTCTACCGCGAGTCGACAAGCAAGGCTCAAAAAGAAACAAAGGTCTACAGCGACCTGAAAGCCCTGTACGATTTATCCATAAAACTCAGCCGAACTACAGAGCTGGGCGAATTGCATCAAAGAAAACGTGGGCAGGGCACTGATTTTGCCAGCCTGCGCGAATACACAATCGGCGACGACAGCAAACTAATCGACTGGAAAGCTACTGCCAGAAGAGACAGGCCCGTCGTCAGAACATACGAGGTGGAACAAGAGCAGAGACTTCTCATTCTTGTAGACGCAGGTCGAATGATGCTCTCCGATCTGGAGGGTTTGACACGCTTCGACCATGCACTGAATGCAGGGCTCTGCCTGGCTCTGACCGGTTTGACCCACAACGACCAGGTCTCGTTCGGCATCTTTGCCGACAAGCCGCTGGCCTATTTGCCGCCGCGCCGGGGAAAGGCATACCTGAAAAAAATCCTGGAGGCGGTTTTCGATGTCGAACCAAAAATGGTTGAGCCGGATTATTTGGGCATGCTTTCCTATTTTTCCTCGATGCAGAAAGGTCGGTGTCTAATGGTGCTGCTGACTGATTTGACTGATGCCGTCGGTTCTCAATCGATGCTCGCCGGGCTGGCCAGCCTGTCAGGCAGGCATCTGCCCTTCTGCGTCACCCTCAAAGATCGGCAGGTGACCGAGATGTCGCATCAAGGCATTCTCAAAGACTCGCACGATAAGAGTGTCTCGGTCGAAAAGATCTATGAGCGCGCCGTAGCCTGCGATCTGATATCGCAGCGCGAACTGGCATTGAATGTCTTGCACAGACGCGGTTGCCTTGTCCTGGATTGCCCGCCGCAGGAATTGTCCGACAAACTCGTCGACTCCTATCTGGAAATCAAGGCTCGCGGACGCTTATAACTGAAATTACGTAAAGAACACAGAAAAGCCAAGTGGCTAAACCAGATCGTTGTCGCAGGCGTATTTAACCAGTGCCGTGCGGCTCTTGAGCTTGAGTTTTTTGCGAATGCGTGAGGCGTGCAGTTCGACCGTCGATTCGGTAAGAAAGAGGCGCTGCGCAATTTCTCTGTTGGCCAGACCGGAGGCAATCAGTTTTAGAACTTCCAGTTCTCTGAAGGAAAGCGGTGGTCCACCTGCTTCGGAGCGACCTTTGTCCTCGAGACCTTCGGGTCGATTCGTTCTCGATGCCATCTCCAGCGTATTAGTCAATTGCTGCGTTAGATTGCCGAGCAAATTCATATTAAATAGCTGGTCTTTTACTTGCATGAATGCCTGGCTGTTCTCCAGCGCAATCGCCGCCTCTGCTGCGGCAACTTCAAGCATATCCAGCTCATTAGGCAGCCACTTTCGCGCCGCACCACAGGAGATGGCAACAACGACCCCGTAAATATGACCGTGGTGCGAAATCGGCGCTCCGGCGATACTGCTGAAACCGTTATCCAAGAACCATTCCAACTCTTCATCAGAGATCTGCAGGTTCGGTCTCTCGGCAACGATATCAGCTACCGCCCTTACCCGAGTCTTGAAGTGCGATGCCGTTCGCGCAGGGAATTGCCCGGTTCTCCCTAAACCAAGTGGAGAAACATCCGGTTCTGCGAATTCGTGAGTGACAATGGGAGCGGTTACGGATTCGGTGCGCACCACCATGCAGCGTGAAACACTCAGCGCTCGCCCCAAGCTATCTACAACCGATTGCATAATACTGTCGCGATCGAGCGACGAATGCACACGGCATACTATTTGGCGCATCCACCTTTCCCAAGTCAACTGTTTAGACAAGCTGGCTGGACCCTGTTCAGCTGATGCAAAATCTTCTTGCACATCAGAGCCTTTCGTCTGCCCAACGGTCTGTCTGTGAGGGTAGAGAATGATTGCCACATGATGTCCGTCGGTTTGCGAATCATGTATAGGATATGCGAGCAGCGAAACCTTCACGCCATCTGCTTTGGCGGCGGACAGAACCAGTTCATGAGCGCTCTTCACCGAATCTTCGCCGGCGGCCTTGTAAATCGTTTCGACCACCAGTGCTTTTGGCGCCAGCAAGTCGCTCAAGCTGACATTCAGGACTGAAGCGCTAGACCCAGTCAGTAACTGGTTTGCGCTAGCGTTGGCATTCAGTACAGCCAGAGTTTCGCGATTGACTATCAAGCAGGCAGAGCGGGCTTCACTAAAAAATACAGCTTCCTGATGGAGGCTCTTGAGGGACTGGCAGACTTCAACGGCTATCGCCACCTGCTGCGCCAGACCTTCGCACGCTTCGATCATTTCATCGGAAAAAAAAGCACTGTCCGAACCAGCTGCTGCATGCATCGTCATACAGCCAATCGGTCCTTTCGGACCGATGAGAGGAAAAGCAATAACAGCACCGCCCTTCGAATCGCCAAGAAATGCTTCCAGTTGAGAGCCGTCCTGCGCAAGAATGTCTTGCAATGGCAAGGGACGTCCATCTCTGAGCAATTTCGAAAATTCCGAGCGCAGACCCAAGTGGTAATTCCTGCCCAGGCACGCAGATGTATGTGAGCGAGAATAGTCGGCCGTTACGCTCAGCGAGGAACCATCTTCGGTGAAAAGCAAAACCGCGCAGCGTTCCAAATTTAGACCCTTACCGATCTCGTCGGCGGCCTTTCGAGTCAGTGCAGAGATTTCACCAGGCGCCCTTAGAGACCCCCTGACGAGCTCTGTAACTTTGGCGAGCAAAGTCCACAATTCAGAAGAGTTGGCTGTTTTCACCGATTTGGCTTCTTTGGGAATGTTCAAAGAACTCACCGAGTCCGGCAGGGCATTTGGAATTACGTTCAAGGAGGCGATATTCCATTTTTCCCTATAACATACGGTACTGTCCATATACGGGTTTTTCCTAGCAAAACACCCCCGGCTTGGCCCCGAACCTCTAATGTTGGCCGGGGTTTTTGCCGGGAACATACCGGCAGTCAGGGCTGTCAGTAGCAAACAGGTGCAGGAGCCCAGAGCGCTTGCACCGCAAAGAGTCACCGCCAAACAGCCGCCAGACACGAGCAAACGTGATTAGCAAAAGTTTATTTTTGCTATAAACGTTCTCCCCTCTTGGCTAGCCGCTCAAACTCAAATACAGCGGGCGTTACGGCACGTTTCAAAGCGACCGGAAATTGGTATAGAATTAATGTAAGTTCATTTAATATAAAAGGGAAGCCTAAAATGACCTCGGCATCACAGTTCAGAAACCTGAAACGCCAGTTCGGAAAACGCCTAGTCGAGTGCGCTCTCAAATGTCCGACCTTGGTCGAGGACATCGAACGCATTCGCCAGGAAGGCGTCAAGATCAGGCTGGTGGACGGACCGTGCCGGGCTTATTACGACCGCAAGAAACGCACCATCTACATCGGAAGATGGTGCCCGCGCAATTACAAGTTGATCAGCATCGCGCACGAATTCGTACATGCGGTCATACGTCCCACAATAGACCCGGTTCCCGGTGTCACAGGCAGACAAGAATTTGTTACTCGCTGCCTCGAGGAAGAAACGGAAGCGATTGTTCACGAGATAAGCATCGTGAAAGAGCTTCTTCAGGCCGGAGTTAAGATTGACCCTAAAGAGCTGGAATGGCTGAAACGCTACAAGCGTGGTGGACGCAAGGCGATCATGAAAGCTCTCCAAAAGACTATCACTTCGACCACGGGCGAAGACTATCCGGAGTATTACGGTAGTTGGTACGACGAAATCGTACCGCCGGCCAAGAGACTTCCTTAGCGTTCTATTCGGTCAACCTATTTTTGCTCTGATTTGCCTACAAGAGATAGGGCAGAGGAGAGTCTTTCTCTTCATCAACAGTGAAAGGCTCTGACGTGAGCGCGCATGCATTGGGAATCATGTAACGCAGCTCCTCAGCGATAGCTCTGGCTTGCGGCATTCCAGCATGCAAATGAATGGTCTGAAAGTCGATTTTTACACGCGAACCGTCCGCAGCAATCACCTCGCCATGATTGATGAGCAGACGAGCCTGATTCATGATCTCGTTCTGGGAACGCATCTGAGCGCGGCTGTGGGTGTGCGGCAGGAGATTGCCGTTGCTGTCATAAGCTCTGTCCAACCACGCTTCCTGAGCCACTCTGATACCGGCACGCTCGCCTGCCGCCAGCAAATTACTGCCGGAAGGTCCGATCAAGATGAGCCAACGGTCGAATTCAGCAAGAGCCTTAGCGACAACCGTAGCAATGCGCACATCGTGAGACATTTGCCGGTAGAGAAATCCATGCGGTCTTACTTGCGTCAACTCAAAACCAAAAGTGCGTGCCATGCCGGACAAAGCCCCGATCTGGTAGAGAACAGAGGCGCGCAATTCTGAAGTGGACAAGTGAATCTCTCTTCTGCCAAAACCCTGCAGATCTGGATAACCGATATGAGCACCCAGGGCCAAACCGTAATAGCGGCATTCTTCCAGAGCCGCTTCCATAAGCGACGGATCACCGGCATGAGCTCCGCAAGCAATATTCGCCGATGTGACAAAGGGAAGCACATCCGACTCACCAGGCATGCGATAAGGGCCGAAACCCTCGCCCATATTGGTATTGATGTCTACGCCATGGCGCAAAAAAAGTTTGGCGGTGGGAGGTTGTTGAGACTGACTGACCTGCGCGGGTGCTGTTTCACGACTTCCCCGTGGTCTCTGTCTTCCGCGTCGCATAATCCTCCTTGCTGCCGAATCGTACTCGGCAAAACCAACCTCAGCCCGTTCAAAAAGGGCGAGAATTGAGCATTTTACCAGGGAAATCCCGCCAGTTCTCACGTTTGGCTGTCCAGTCCGCAAATGTACTAAACATCAATTTCGAAAAACTAGGTTTTTTCCGGTTTGATGAGCGCAAATTAGTCTTACAATGATATAGGCTTCTCGGATGCCGCTCTGTCTGAAAAGACTCGGTCCGAATAGAAGAATCTAATTTTTTTCATTTGCCTGGCAGGGCTCAGCAACCCGGTTCCTAGCTCGAACCTCCACTTTCAGTACATCGAGAAGTTTTTCTTTGCGACGATTACCAATTTCCATTATGGGTGTCCTCTTCTGCCTTCTGGCTGGACTCGACTTGAGAGCCAGTGCAGATAATCGAATGATGCTGACAGGAGACGACCCCTACAATCTGCGCGTTCTGGCTTTCCAGTGTTACATAGAAGGCCAGACCGAGTCGGCGCTGGAAACCTACCAGCGTGCAGTCAAGCGAGCCATCGAAGAGTATGGCAACGACTCGACTATTGTTGCCGATATCTATTTCGAGATGGGCAGCCTGGCCTTCGATGCAGGCAAAGAAAATACCGCCGAGTCATGGCTGAATGAGTCATTGAAGCGCAATCCGAACTCTGAGATGGCCCGAATTAAACTGGCGGAAATTTACAGAGTAAGAGCCAAACACGACCAGGCACTCTCTCAAATTCAAACTTGCTTGAAGCGCAATCGCAATTCCATAGCGGCCAGACGCGCTCTCATAGTCTGGTTGCAAGAGAAGGGTTTCGTGGCTCTGGCCACACAAGAATCGTATGTCCTGAACCAGATAGCCGGTGGATTGGATAAACGTATTGCACCGCAAACAATGGTTGCCGCAGCGATCAAACCGCCGGCTGCCTCACCGGCAAAGAAAGAAGAACCAGCGCCGACCAAACCGCCGGAGCCGAAAGTCGAGTCCAAACAACCGGAGCCTAAAACTCAGGAAAAACCGAAAGCGCCTCCTTCTGTCGTTTCAGCTCTAATGAAAAGAGTGATCGCGCCGCCGAAGAAGAAGGAAACTCCCAAGCCTGTTGTAAAACCGCCAGTGGTTGTTCAGCAGCCGAAGAAGGAAACCAAGCCTGAACCGAAACCGGAAGTGAAGAAGCCGGAGCCGAAAAAAGCGGAGCCAGTCCAAGAAGTAGCAAAGACACCGCCGCCTAAGAAAATTGAAAGGCCGGCTCAACCGGTGCTGCCACCGCCACCTCCTGTCATGGCAGCATCACAACCTCAACCGAGGAAATCGAAAAATGGGCTAGTGCCTCCACCGCCTCCTATCGTTCCTTCCTTTGGCATGTTCCCGCCGCCGCCACCGATGAGTTACAACCCCAATGCTCCGATGCTTCAGACACGGGCTGTCCTGAAGAAGGAGAAGCCGAAAGCAGAGCCGAAAGAGTCGAAAGAAGAGAAGCAACCGGCAAGAGATGCTAAAGACGCGCCCAGCGTAGACGAAGAAGGCGAGGGCGATTTCCTAATCGACTGGGCAGGCTCCGGCAAGAAGAAAAAGAAAACCCCGTAAGTTAGGGATTGGGTGCAAATGGCTCACCACCGGCAGGTGGAGGCATATCATCCATTCGCCTTGCGCCGCCAGGACCGACCATGGCCGCACGGGGTCCGCCCGGCTTTACCTCAGGCAGTCGCTTGCGTTGGTCGCTCGTAAGCACGCCACGGATGGCCAGAAAATCGTCCAGCTTCATGTCTTCCGCTTGCTCGTGCAATTTACGCAATTCTCTGCCCTTAGCACGAATTTGATCGTCGGATGCTGATGGATCGAACATCATATCCCTCAGCTCCTGTCCGCCGGTCTGAAGCTTGCGCCTGACTTCGCGAGCACGCATCGCTGTGCTCTTTCGCAATTGCTGAATTTTGGACTTTTGCTCTTCGGTCAGATTTAGCGCCGACAAATCGAGCGCCTTTCTGCCTGCCGGAAATCCGCCGGCACGGCCTGCAAATCCCCGTCTCTCGCCGAACTGGCCGTCCTGCATGAAGCCCTGACGCTTGCGAAAACCAGCGCCGCCAAATCCTTCTCCCGCGGGCATCGGACCGCGCGCAAACGGCTCTTGTGCGCCATCCGGAGCATCCCCGCCCTGCATTTGCCGGGCGCGCATAATTGCTTTTCGCATTCTAGCCCGGCGAGTCATCTCGTCGGCGCCATCAGCAACGCCGCCTTCGCCCTGCATATCAGCCTGCATCAACCGCGCTTTGCGTCTAAAGCCTGCAGGATTCTCTCCGGACAGTGCATTATTGCCGGCACCACTGACAGTATCGGACTGAGATAACGAACCCGCACCATTCTGAGCAATGGCAAACGGAGAAGCAGCCGCAAAACACAGCGCCAGCGCCAAACATTCAAGAAGTCGTTTACTAGAGCTTGATCGCATACAGGCCATCCTCATCTGTGCTTACACCGATATCCGAACTAATGCCGTCGTCATCTTCATAGAGAGCCAACAGCTCCGACGCGCCGGCTCGATTGCCAATATTCTGAGCCGCAGGCACAACAGTTTTGCTGCTATTCAGATGCGCCGCCACCGGCGCTGCAGCACTGTTTTCTTGGACCGGCGCGACTTGCGCATTTTGTGCCAATCGCTCGGTCTCATCGCTAAGATGCGCCCCAGCTGTTTTGCGCAACACGTCAGGGCTTTGGCGTGACTGCGGTGCAGCAGCAATTTTGTCCGGCGGCAATCTATCAGCAGGCAGAGCTGCCTGGCTCCGCATAGCACTATCCTCGACAGCGACATCATCGACAGCACCCACAGCGCCGGCACCATTAGCGATGGCACTCTCGACAGTCTTGCTCTGATCACGGAGCGCTACAGCCCTGGTCTGATCGGCAGGATTAGACTGCGCTACTTGCTGAACATCACCCTTTGAGACAATAGAGCCGGCAATGGCAATCACGACCACTGCCGCAGCAGAAGCCGATGCTATCAGCCATTTATGCTTCCTTCTCAATGGAACGACGGTGCCGGAGGACTCCGCCCCGCAAGAAGATTGCTTCGCAATCACTGCGTCGAAATTGTCCGCCAGATCGAATTTCATCTGCCTGCGCGGCAGCGAAGAAAGCGTTGCTTTTAGAGCCTCAATCTCCTTCACCACACGCTTGCAATCCTCGCAGAAGGAAAGATGCTTGGCCAGCTGCTCTTTCTCGGAGCCGTCCAGCTCATTGTCGACAAATGCATCAAGCATCGGTACGAAGGTTTCACATTGGGAATTCATACTAGACATAGAAATCACCTGGAAGCGGTCTGGACATCCTGATTAGCAAAGTAGGGGGCGAGCAAATCTCTCAATTTCAAACGCCCGTAGTGCAAGCGTGAGCGAACCGTACCGACGCTGGTGCCGACAATGTCGGCAATCTCCTGATATTGAAAGCCCTCGATATCATGCAAAACTACTACGGTCCGCTGACTTTCCGGCAGCTCGAGGAGGGTTTTCTCGATCATCATCTGCTGCTCATCGAGGTCGACTTTCTGCGCCGGCGACGGCAGTGGATCGGCAATCTGAGAAAGGCTGAGAGCAGGGTCCAGAGACTCATCTTCATTTTGTGTCGATTGAGGATCGAAGGACACGACTTTTACTCCAGTCCGTCTTTGTTTTGCTCTTACGACATCGACACAGAGGTTGTGCGCGATGCGAAAGATCCACGAGGCGAAAGAAGCTTCTTTTCTAAATCCGGAAATACCTTGGTGCACTTTCAAGAAAGTGTCTTGAGTTACTTCTTCCGCCTCATCCTGGTTACCCAAGATACGAAAAGCCGCATTGAAAATGCGATTTTGGTATCGGCGAACCAGAGACTTGAACTTAATCGAGTCTCCCGTCTGTCTGAATTCCTCAACGATGGCCTCGTCGGAAAGGTCCACTGTTTTTCTCCTAGCCAGACTTCAGGGTCCGCTATTATTGAATACGTAAATTCGTGCTCCGGAGTTCAATCTTTGAGCCCTTTCTTAACAACAGTTAATCTCACAAGGGCAATTGCCCTCAACCTCTGTCTGTCCCTCGGCGCTCTGGCCTCCTCAAGTATAGGCGCTTATGCCGCCGACTCGCCGGCAGCCGTTACCGCCAGAAGTGCCCAGACAGCACAGACTACCAAAGCAGTAAAAGCAAAAGAAGACCTGCCTAACTTCCATCAGGTTCATCCTTTCCTGTATCGCGGCGGCGAGCCTTCCCAAGAAGGTCTGCGGAAGATCAAAGAGATGGGAATAACAACCATCTTTGATCTGCGCAATCCAGGCGAGATGTCCTACAACGAGAAAGAAGCCGCCAGAGAATTGGGCATGCGCTACATAAGCATGCCGATGAATTCCAAGGCTCCGACAAGCAAGCAAATCAAGCGGCTGCTGGAAGAGGTCGACCGAGCCAGTCGAAACGCCGTCCCACCAGAAGATTCTGGTCAAGCGGAAAAAAGCACCGGAGCAGAAGCTGCCGACTTGGGTAAGAAATCCAAAACCAGTCCGGCATCTGCATCAAAGCAAGCGGTTTTCGTCCATTGCGCTCACGGGTCGGATCGAACCGGGTGCATGATCGGCATCTGGAGGGTAATGAGAGACGGCTACGATTATGATGCGGCTTACAAGGAGATGCGCAAATATTGGTTTACGCCCAAATTCACAAATCTCTCTGGTGCGGTTCGAGCCGCAGCCGAACAAAATCTCAGCAAGCCAAAATCTCAATAGCTCCAATCAAAATTTAGAGCTAGCGGACCTTTTCTTTTGAATTGGTCGGAACAATCATGGGCACTTGCTTGCCTGCGCCGGCAGAACCAGCGCCCATCGGGCGATTCATCGGCACTATGATCGGCACAGTCGGCTGCGTTCGCCCACCCTGCCCCCAGGGTGTGATTGTCGGCACTTCTCTTCCGGGCGGCGACGGGGTTATCGACGGTATGCGCGGCAGCCAGGGATTGGTGCCGGGATTTACCTGCTGTGTCGGCTGCACCTGCTGCACAGGCTCATCTTTAGCCGGTGTCACAGTGGGCAGATTCATACTTGCTTTCACGGTCGCCAGCTTTTCCTGAGCAACTTTTGACCAGGGGTAGAAACGCAAGATCTCTTTCAAAGTCGCCACCACCCGTGGTAGGTCCTGAAAGTTCTCGCTCAGTTTGACTTGATACCAGAGCGCAGACCAATTCGAGGGTTCCAGGAATAAGGCCTTTTCAACATAGCGCTGCATTTCAGGGAAAAGCTTGGCGCGATAGAGATGCACTGCGCAGTCGACATTGACATTCGCATCCTGCGGCGCCAAAACGAGAGCACGATCGATAGCCTGTTTTGCAATTGCTTTCTGGCCATTGTCGCTGTAGAGAAGACTCCAGTCGGCAAGAATTCTTCCTTCCACATCGCGGGCACCGACTTTCTTTGCTAATTCCTGCGCACGGACAAAATACTGATAGGCCGCCTTGGCGTGCTCTGGTCTGTTCAAATCCTTTGCCATTATTCGCCTTAAATTGCCCAGCCGCCCGAGAAGACGAGCTTGCATTTTTACATCACGAGCACCGTCGGCAAGAAGCAGTGCTTTCTGGTAAAACACCTCGGCTTGCCTGTAATCGCGGCGCGCTACGAGCATAGTGTCACCGCGAGAAAGCGCATCGTCCATGTCGTTTCTCAATTTGTATACAGGGTTCAACTGCAGCAGCAGCCGCTGAAAACGATAATCTACTGTAACGATGAAGTTCTCCCAGAACGGATTGCCCAAAATGCCGAAATTGGAATCTTGGAAAAATCCGGCTCTCTCCTTACCTTCAGGAGTCGGCTTCTTGGGAGTAAGACGCTTCTCCTGCTGAATTGGATAAGTAAATGGAACGCCGCGACGACTGAGACCGCCCAAGACAACACTGTCTACAACAACCCTGCCGAGTTGCACCGGACGTCCATCCAAACCGGTCGCCTCGGTAACATGACGCACGGCCGCCGGATCTCCTTGTACATGCCTTTGAGCTACTCCGGTGGGCAAATGGTTGAAAGCGGCGCCGGTATCCACCAGCAGCAACTGCTCGTCGCGCCCATTGAGAGACACTTTTATGTATGGCAGTTGGCGAACGATAAAGGGCACATTGGCGGCTTTGATTGGTCGCACCGCAGTTTCCATATCTTCAAAAACAAGATTCGGCTTGCTGTAATCGATCGTGACAAGAAACTGGCTGATGATATTCGTGCCGATGATGCCAGCAATCTGGCGACCCATCTGCCGCGATTGCGCGCTCATGTCGAGCACTCGCACTGGGACATCATTCAACACCAGAGAGCCTATTTCAAAACGCTTCAATTCCGACCGATTCGCCTGAACCATGCCGCTATAACCGGCAATATCGAATTTGTCCTGCTTGGCCAAGAAGTTCTGCGCCGCGATGCGCCTGTCGATAATCGTATCCGAAGCTCCGGTGTCGAATAGAAAATCCACATCCTCGCTGTTGTTGACACGACATTTCACGACTATCTCATTGTCGGCGTACTCGAATGGAACCGTCAGGCTGCGCGACAAGCGAAAACGTCCGGTCTGTTTGGGCCTGTCAAAAAGCGAATCTTCAATAGGCTGTCCGACCGAAGCGCTGGTTAGAATCAGCTCGGACTCCTTTACTTGATCTTTCAGCTGAATCTGCTTGAAAGGGAAAAGAGTGCCGCCGCAAGGGCGATACTGAGAATACTCGGTAGTGTAATGAACACTCTTAACGCCGTCGCCGCCTATGTCGTAAGCGATTGCCACTACAAGGAAGTTCTTCTCGTCCACATAAAAGGTTGTTGGAGTACGCCCTTTGGCAATAAGAGTAAGCGTGTACACCGGCAACTGCTTATATAAAGTACGGCCGACCAGCTTTAATTCCGTATCCGGCTCCTGCCAGTAGGTGAGCAAACCCGGGTGGCGACACACTTTTTCGGTAAGAGCATCGAGCTCATCGCCAGCCAGGGCAGACGCCTCTTTGCCGAAGAGTCGCCAGCCGTTATGACCATCAAACCCATAAACCTCTGAAGGCTGAGCTTGCTTAACGTCTGCCGGCTTAGCATCGGCCGGCTTGGCTCCATTTTCGCTCTCTGCACTCTCAGAACCTGCGGCTTTCTTTACGTCTTCGGCAGACGCTTCGCTCGAGGTTTCCGGTGCCTTCTCAGGCAAACGCTCCAGGTCGATTCGCCACTTACCGTTCTTTCTGGCGCACCGATAGCCTAATTCGGTCCGATTGCCGCCGACAATGGAAATCTGTTTGCCGTTTACCACCGAAAGATAATCAATTTGCTCGAGCGCTTCTTTGCCACCATATGCGGTGAAGGCCTTGTCGACAATTTCAGAAACCGTAAGCTCAGCCGATTCTTCTTCCTGACCCAGCGCAGCAAAAGGCACAAGGGGCAGAAGGCTGATTAAGACAAGGATCAACGCTGTCGCGACCGACCTCAAGGGTCTAAGTCCGCCAGCTTTTTTTTGAATATCTGATTTCTTAGTCAAAAGAATTTTTACTGTCTATCGAGCTGCAGCAGTTTTCAGGCTTTCTGCAGACTTGAAATCAAAAGGAGTGCATTTACCTGTTTGCGGCAGTTCGAGGGCGGGCAGGCTCTTAGCCAGTTTGTGCACGGCTAGAAGTTGTTCGATCAGGGCACTGACGTGCGACAACGGTACTTGATTGGGTCCGTCGCTCTTCGCCTCGTCGGGATTCGGATGTGTCTCCATGAACACACCATCGCAGCCGGCTGCAACTGCGGCACGAGCAAGGGTCGGTACATACTGGCGCTGTCCGCTGCTGACAGTGCCGCCGCCTCCGGGCAATTGCACGCTGTGGGTGGCATCGAAAACCACAGGCACACCGAAAGACTGCATGATCGGGATGGAACGCATGTCCACCACCAGATTGTTGTAACCGAATGTAGTACCACGCTCGGTAAGCACCACATTCTTGTTGCCGCACTCGAAGATTTTCGTAACTACATTTTGCATGTCGGTAGGGGCAACGAATTGACCCTTTTTGACGTTAACAACTTTGCCGGTTTCGGCCGCGGCCACGAGCAAATCCGTCTGACGGCAAAGAAAAGCCGGAATCTGCAATACATCCAGAACCTTGCCGGCTTCCTTGCATTGAGAACTCTCGTGTATGTCGCTGAGAACAGGCAGACCAAGCTTCGTTTTTATGTCAGCGAGCATAGCCAGACCTTCAGACAAACCGGGTCCACGGAATGAATGGATTGATGTGCGATTGGCTTTATCGAACGAAGCTTTGAAAACCAGGCGGAAACCCAGCTTTTGTGATAGCTCCTTCAGATAGCAAGCCGTGTTGTATATGGTTTCCCAATTTTCGATGACACAGGGTCCGGCAATAATAACCAGTTCTTTGCCGCCGCCCAGCTCGAAATCAGCGATTTTTATCGACACACTAAATCCTCCAGTGATTGGCTCATTCTACCAAGTGCCGTCATCGAGCCGCTCTATCTGAAAGGGTTTGAATCGGGAGTTTGATTTAAGATAGGCATAATTCTTGGCGGCGCAGCATCCGATCAATTCGTCGCAAACAGCCACTGGCAAGGACTTTGCCAGCAAAAGGGATAGGGGAAGATGTTCAGAATCACCGAGCGCGAAGGTAAGAAGGGTATAACACTCGATCTAAAAATCTCGCCCGGTGCGAAAAGCGACGAATTTTGCGGCATCAACGGCGATCGGCTCAAGGTCAAGGTTGCGGCCAAGCCTGTGGAAGGAGCAGCCAATGCCGCCTTGCTCAGGTTCATCGCCGCCACGTTCTGCGTTCCCCTCGCCAATGTCCGGATTCTCTCGGGCAAGAGCGGTCGCACCAAAACGGTATTCATCCACGGCTCGGCCACACGGCCCAGCGATCAAGAAAACGAAATGAAAAGACTGGTTATTACAGCCGAAAAACTTTACGGAGACTGACTGTCCCTAGCCCTAGCGCGGCCCCATGTGCTTGACCAGCTTGTAAACCGTGTGACCGGCTCTCTGGCTGATAGGCATCACCAGTCCTGAATTCAGCGCTTCTGCCAGTTGAGGTCTGAGCATCCGAATCTTCTTGAGTTGCCGAGTGCCTCCCGCCATCTCCGGAAGAGTCATGCCCAGGGGGTTCTTCTCCAGGAGCTTGACGACCTTGTTGTCTTCCTTTTTCTCCGTGCCGGCAACCGGTTTTGGCTTTGGAGCCATTACGCGTCGCGGTGCTTTGGGAGCGGCTTGCTCTCCAGCCTGCTCTAAGGGTGGATTCGGATTTTCTTCTTCTGACATCAAGATATCCCTATTGTCTTTTGACAGGTTTCTTTCAACGTCGCCGGACCACGCGGAGGACTGGTCTTGAGCCAATCATGTGTATCCGTCAACTGTATCCGTCAACACCGGCACATCCGCTTGAGCACTTAAATACAAGGATACATCTTCTTTTCAAGAATAGTTACGGATTGCCCGTTTTTTGATGACACGTCTACTCTCTTATTGATATATTTCGGCCTGTTCCTATATTGCAACAACCAGCCTATCCCTGTGTTGCAACTCGTTTGCTATCGGATGTCTGAGGCGGGCTGCCGCCATGGCAAATCCTCAGAACTAACGGACTTAAGAGGTATATTTGAGTGAGTGTTGGTTCATTTGTCTTCATGCTACATAGCCACCTTCCGTATTACAGGAAAGCAGGGATGTGGCCGTTCGGTGAAGAAAGTGTCTACGAGTGCATTGCGGAAAGCTACATCCCTCTGCTCAATGCCATAGGCGACCTTGCCGACGAGGGCATTCAAGCCAAACTCACAATCGGCATTACACCGGTTCTGGCCGAACAACTGTCAGACGAGCATTTCAAAGCCGGCTTCGACAAGTTCATAGCCGACAAAATAGAAGCTGCGCAAAAGGACGAAAAACTTTACAGCGTGCGCGGCGAGAATTCCAATCCCAACAAACTTCTTCTGGCGCGCTTCTACGTCAATCTTTTCCTGCACATTCAAAAAGATTGGAATGAGCGCTGGAACAGAGACCTGATCGGAGCTTTCAAGCGCTTTCAAGATTCCGGCTGCATTGAAGTTGCCACTTCAGCCGCCACCCACTGTTTCTCGCCGCTTCTCGAAACAGACTCGGCAATTTTCGCGCAGTATAAAACCGGCGTTGAGACTTACAAACGTCATTTTGGACGCGCCCCCAAAGGTTTCTGGCTACCTGAATGCGCTTACAGACCGGCTTCGGGCAAACGCCCACCTCTGGAAAAGTGGCTCCACGAGCTGGGTCTGCAATACTTTTTCACCGAATCTTTTGTAATCAAGGGCGGACAGAGCGCCGAGATGCGCAGAGTAATCGGACCCTACGGGTCAATCGAATATATCCCGGCAGCGCCGAGACCGGAAACGGGCCTCGATACTTTCGAAGCATTCTGGCTGAAAGAATATCCGGTCGCCGTTATGGGCAGACACGAAGAAGCCGGTTATCTGGTCTGGTCGGCAGATCAGGGTTATCCGGGCGACGGCAATTATCGTGAATTCCACAAGAAAGACGACAATTCAGGTCTGCACTACTGGAAGCTGACATCGAAAACAACCGATCTGGGCGCCAAGCAGCTCTACAACCCCGAAGCAGCGATGACTCGCTTGAATGAGAATTCCGATCATTACGTCGGCTTCCTGCAACAGTGCCTGACCGATCACCTGAAGAGAACCGGAGAACCGGGATTGGTGATGGCCAGTTTCGACACCGAGCTTTTCGGTCACTGGTGGTTTGAAGGCGTTACCTGGATCAAGGAAGTGGTCAAGAAACTGCGCCAGTACACTGCAGTGACAATGCGCACGGCTTCGGAATACTTGGAAGCGCAAGCTCCTACCAAAGCAATTGAACTGCCAGAATCTTCATGGGGTTCCGGCGGACACTGGCAAGTTTGGCTCAATAATGAGACTGAATGGATGTGGCCGATCATATCCGAGTGCGAGCACACAACCGAGACTCTTTGCCAGATGTTCGAAAACACGAATAACGACATGGCTCGCCGTGCCATCAAGCAGCTTTGCCGCGAGAATTTGCTTATTCAGTCAAGTGACTGGCCGTTCCTTGTGACGACCGGTCAAGCAAAACAGTATGCGGTCGAGCGCTTCAACGGTCATTATGAGCGATTCAAAGACCTGGCCAAGATGCTCAGAGAGAACAATATCGACAGCGCTCGACTTTCCGAAATCGAGTCGATCGATAACTTGTTCCCTGATGTATCACCCAGCTGGTTCTTGTCTCAACAAGTCTCGACACCGGCATAGCAAGTGCGTTTTAGCACCCAACAACGATTTTCTGCTGCCAGGAATAAGAGAGAAAAAATTCGATGACTCGAACCAAAATTATCGCGACAATCGGTCCGGCTTGCCGCTCCAAAGAAATGCTGGAAGAATTGATTCGCTCGGGCATGGACGTGGCTCGCATCAACTGCTCTCATGCATCGCACGAAGACATTGAAGGCGTGATCACCGATTTGCGTGCAATCGCCAAACAACTCGATACATCGGTAGGCATTTTGCTGGACCTTTCCGGCCCCAAGATACGAACCGGCCGAATCGCCGGCGGCAAAGGCGTGCAGCTGCAAGTCGGACAGAAATTTGTGCTGACCAGCCGAAAAGTAGAAGGTTCGAGTGAGATTGTCACTGCCAATTACCCTCGTTTATCTAAAGAAGTAAAAGCAGGCGACACGATTCTTCTCGATGACGGGATCATCGAGTTGCGCGTCAAAAAATCCAACGAAACAGATGCGGAGTGCGAAGTTCTGACGGCCGCGCATTTGAAAGATCATCAGGGCATCAACATCCCCGGTGTGCGCCTTTCTATTCCTGCTCTGACGGAAAAAGACAGGACGGACCTTGTAGTCGGATTGAAAAACGAAGTCGATTTCGTGGCCCTGTCATTCGTCCGCGACGCCAAAGACATTCACGATTTGCGAGAAGCAATCGGCGACCACTGGCCGCCTCCCATGATTATCGCCAAGCTGGAAAAACCGGAAGCGATCGATCAACTGGAAGCCATTCTCGATGCAGCAGACGGCGTGATGGTAGCGCGCGGCGATCTGGGAGTGGAATTGCCCCCGGAAAAGGTTCCACCTATTCAAAAAATGATCATCAAGCGCGCCAATCAGAAGGCAAAGCCAGTGATCACGGCGACTCAGATGCTGGACTCGATGGCCAATAATCCCAGGCCGACAAGAGCAGAAGCATCCGACGTAGCTAATGCGATTTTCGACGGCACCGATGCAGTCATGCTTTCGGAAGAAACTGCCATGGGCAATTATCCCTTGGAAGCAGTGCGAATGATGGACAGAATCGCCTATCAAGCCGAAGCGACAATGAGCTCGAGAATTGTAGAGCACCCGCTCAACTCCGCATCACAGGCGGTGGCACACGCAGCCGTCGCCATGGCTCTCGATATGGATGCAAAAGCGGTTGCTACCTTCACCAAAACAGGTTCCACGGCTCGCCTGGTTTCGCAGTTCCGCCCGCCTGTTTCGATCATCGCATTGACTCAGCATGAATATGTCTACAGGCAATTGTCGCTGCTCTGGGGAACAACACCTTTGATGCTGACGGAAGTCAGCGACTCCGAATCAACTCTTGCACTCGTTGAAGAGACGCTTCTGAAAAGAGGGTTGGTATCGCCGAAGGACAATATCATTATCACCGGCGGTCTGCCGATAGCAGCACGGGGTGCCGCTAATTTCGTCAAGCTTTCGACCATAAACCCGAAAAAGCAGACTCGCAACTTCGAATTCAAAGGCATCTAGAACTACTGGCAGAGAGCAGTTTTATCTCCCGAGCTTCTTATTGATCTCGGCAATAGCGGCTTGGAATTGCAAGTCTGTGGAAGTTTCCGGCTCTGCAAATTTACCGTTTTCCACTTCCCGATCAGGGCGAATACCGTGCCGGACTTTGCCTGCATCACCAATCCAATCGCCGTTGGGAGTAAAGAAGCGGAAATTCGTCACCTGCAAGCGACTGCCTGCAGGCTGATCATAAAATATCGTCTGACCAATGCCCTTTCCGAAAGTCTTCGTTCCTACAAGCGTAGCTTCGCCGTTCTGCTGGAGGGCGGCGGCAAATATTTCCGCAGCCGAGGCCGTGTCTCCATTGACCAGCACTACAGCAGGCTTATCCACCAGATCTGCCAGTCTTAGATCGCGCTGCTCGGTCACCCGACCGTTCGGCATCACCGTCCGCGTCACTAATTCGTATTGCTGGAGCGTGTAATCAGTATTGTCGTACTGAGCCGGTCCTCTTGGATTGTCGTCTTCGTGGCGCATCTTTGTGGTCAGCAAAGTTCCGCCTCCGACGACCATCGATGCGGATTGCAGGGCTTGATTGACCGAGCCGCCGATATTTCCGCGCACATCGAAAACGAATCCGTCCACATAAGGATGCCGCTTGATCGCATTCTGCAGTTCATAGGATTCGTCTTCCTGCATGAAATCGCGGATTCGAATGTAGGCGATATTGGTTCCTGGAATTACCCTGTCGACAACGGCCGGCACATCGACCGCCGTCTGCTCGAGCGTCAGATGCTTGCGCTCGCCATTTCTCAGGACTGTGATGTTGTGAGTCTTTTCCGACTGAATCAAAGAAAACGCTTCAGCCGGGCTTTTGGTCGTCAAATCGACACCGTCGACCTCGCTGATATAGTCTCCCTTCAGCACGCCCTTCTTTGCTGCCGAGCTGCCGGGAATCACTTCAATGACCTTGAGCGAACCGGTTTCCTTTGCTCTTTCAGGATCGACAGCCACTACCTCGATGCCTATTCCTTTGCCGGCTCCCTTGATCAACTTATCCTGCTGCCTGACCTGTTGCGGGTTGAGGACGCGCGAATAAGGGTCTTCTAACTTACCCATCTCTTGATTGACAAAGCGGAAAGCATCAGCAGGAGACTTGATCTGACAGTTGTATTTATTCTTGAGCGAGGCCAAATCGCCCATAGCAGTGGGGTCGTAGATATTTCTCCAACTCTTTTCAATGAGTGCGTTGTACTCGACAGAAACCGGACAGGCTTGAGCAGGCGCATCTTTTCCATCTTTGCCGGAAGACTTGGCTGAAGCTGCCTTGCCTTCCCCCGAATCCTTTTGCCCGGCTTCCGCAATAGTTTGATCTTTTGTTTGACCTGCTGATTGCCCTGCCGCCAGCGCCGCTTCTCCAGCGGAGTTAGGCAAAGCGGTCCCGGCACCCGATTCTCCTTCTTTCCGAGCACGAGCGAATTGACGACTTTCCTCGAGGCTGGGCAAAAGGCGCGAAACATCCGCCTGCGAAGAAAGTGACGAATCGGCATCGTCGTTATGAGCAATTTGGGGGGAATCTGTACTGCGCATCTGATCCAAACAACGCCCAGGCGCGGTCGAAAAGCCATACGTGAAGTAACCAGATATTAGATCTGCGTGCCGGGACTGCCTAGCGTGTAAATACGCTCAATGGCTGACTAACTAGCCTGTTTGACCAGATAGCCGCAGACCGGGTCGTTCTGGAGCATATATTTTTCGCGAGTTACTTTCACACCCAGCAAGGTCTCCATCAGCTGGGGTTCAAGGGCGCAGAGCTGGCGATATTTGTGGGCCAGGTCATGCAGAGCGCAGTGCCGCTGAAAAATGAAGAAGTTTCCGTCCGGGAGCTTCTCCCATTCGGTCATATAGCCATCTTCCGAAAATATTTTGGTCACTTCGACCACCCTTTCTTCGAGAGTCTTACCTTCGACCCGAGAAAGAAGGCGAGCTGCCCGCTTTTCGTTACGCCGCTCCAGGAGTTTCATTACTCCTTTGTGACCGGATTCCTCAAAGACCATGTCGAGCAGCTCGACTGCCAGAGTTTGCATACCGGAGGGGAATAGAGACTCAGCCTTTTCCGATAAGCTGTATTTGTAAGTGGGGCGCCCCCGCGATTGCTTGACCATGCGCGATAGTACCAGCCCATCTTGCATAAGCCCCGAGATGTGCCGCCGGACCGCCATAGACGTGATATTGAGCACATCGCAAAGCTCACCGATCGTCATCTCGCCGTGGCGCTTCAAGTAAAGCAGCACAGCTTGCTGTGTCGTCTCCGGGGTTCCTGATAGCGGCTGAGTAATCATTTGATCGAGTGGCTCGAAGTTTAAGCGTAACTAGTGTAACCGTGTCGCAACAATGACTTTTGGAGATTTACTTCCCCTCAGCTACCCCAAATTTCACAGGCGGAACCGAGGTGCGCTGCTCCGGAAGAGCCATTTGAGCTTACAAAAACTATCCTTAAGGCCGATTGGGACTTGGGAGATTTTTGATACTATTATATCTATAAAAGCCAACTAGCCGAAACTTTGATATCTTTAAGGTACCTTCTCAAGGAGCTCCTTGCCTAAAAAGGATAGGATATATATCCCATATTAAAGGGCCGGCGATTCATAAGGCTCGCGACAGAAATCACAGAGGACCGAGTAAAACCCATGGCAGCACAAGAACCACTTCTTAAGATTGAAGACCTGTGGGTCTCAGTAGAGGGCAAAGACATCCTTAAAGGTGTCAATCTCACCATCAATCCAGGTGAAGTGCACGCCATCATGGGTCGCAACGGTTCCGGCAAATCGACTCTGTCTTATACGCTCATGGGTCATCCCCGTTATCACATCAATCGCGGCTCCATTCTTTTCAAAGGCGAAGAGATTGGCGATTTGCCGCCGGACGAGAGAGCAAAAAAGGGTCTGGCTCTGGCATTTCAGTATCCGGTCGCCATTCCGGGCGTTTCAGTTTCCAATTTCCTGCGCGCTTCGGTGAAAGCCGTGCGCGGCAAAGAAATTCCAGTCAAAGAATTCCGCCAGGAGCTGAAAGCTCAGATGGCACTTCTGGAAGTAAAAGACGAGTTTCTTTCGCGCTATATCAATGATGGTTTCTCGGGCGGCGAGAAAAAACGCCTGGAGATTCTGCAGATGACGCTTCTCAAGCCGGCTCTGGCAGTGCTCGATGAAACCGACTCCGGTCTCGATATCGATGCCCTCAAAGTAGTCTCCAACGGCATCAATACCTTGGCGACAAAAGAGACCGCAGTGCTTCTGATCACTCACTATCAGCGCATTCTCAACTACGTAAAACCGGATTTTGTCCACGTATTCCAGAGTGGACAAATAGTCAAAACGGGCGGAAGCGAGCTTTCCGAAGAGCTCGAAGAACGCGGATATGACTGGGTTACACAAGAACTTACACCCTCGGGCGTAGCATAGCCTGAAGGAGGCAACCATGGCAGCCGAACTTAGACAACCTCAAGAAACCACGGATCAATTCGGAGACATCCGCTCCATTGCGTCCGACTACAAATACGGTTTCAAGGATAAGGAAGACTACGTTTTCAAATCCGGTCGCGGACTGACAGAAGAGATTGTCCGCAGTATCTCGGCGATGAAAAACGAGCCGGAATGGATGCTCAAGTTCCGCCTGCGCGCCCTCGACATTTTCCGCAAAAAACCGATGCCGACCTGGGGCAATTGCAAATTGCTCAATGACATCGATTTCGACAACATCTTCTATTACATCAAGCCCTCTGAAAAAGGGGAAAAGAATTGGGACGAAGTTCCTGAAGGCATCAAGCAGACCTTCGATCGCCTGGGCATTCCGGAAGCGGAGCGTAAATTCCTTGCCGGTGTCACCGCTCAATACGAATCGGAAGTCGTTTATCACTCCATCCGGGAAGACCTTGAAAAACAAGGCGTAATCTTCCTTGATATGGACTCAGGCCTGCGCGAGCACGAAGATATCGTGCGCGAGCACTTCGCTACCGTTATTCCTTCTGCCGACAACAAGTTCTCGGCATTGAACTCGGCAGTCTGGTCAGGCGGCAGTTTTATTTGGGTGCCTGCCGGCGTCAAAGTGGAGATTCCGCTTCAGGCTTATTTCCGCATCAACGCAGAAAACATGGGCCAGTTCGAGCGCACGCTTATCATCGCCGAGCCCGGCAGCTACGTTCATTACATCGAAGGTTGCACCGCACCAGTCTATTCCACCGACTCTCTGCACTCTGCGGTTGTCGAACTGATTGCGAAGAAGGGCGCCCACATCCGCTACACGACCATTCAAAACTGGTCTAAGAACGTTTACAACCTTGTCACCAAACGTGCAGTCGCGCATGAAGATGCGAAAGTCGAGTGGATCGATGGCAACCTCGGCTCCAAATTGACCATGAAGTATCCGGCAATTTACCTTGTCGGGCAGCGCGCGCACGGCGAAGTGCTCTCAGTCGCCCTTTCCGGCAACGACCAGCACCAGGACGCCGGTGCCAAGATCATCCATGCCGCACCGAACACTTCCTCCACCATCGTTTCGAAGTCTATTTCGAAAGACGGCGGCCGCGCTTCCTATCGCGGATTGATCAAGGTGTATCCGGAAGCGAAAAACTCCAAGTCCTCAGTACGTTGCGACGCTCTCCTTCTTGATGAAGCTTCGCGCTCCGACACTTATCCGACCATGGAAGTGGACGAGAAGGAAGTAACCATCGAGCACGAAGCAACCGTTTCAAAAGTCGGCGAAGAGCAGCTCTTCTACCTGATGAGCCGCGGTCTGACCGAAGCGGAAGCCAAGGCGATGATCGTCAACGGTTTCTTCGAGCCCTTCACCAAGGAGCTTCCACTGGAATACGCTGTTGAGCTGAACAGGCTCATCCAGCTTGAGATGGAAGGTTCCGTAGGTTAACCATGGAGATCGAAGACTGAGGCGAGCCATGCATAAACATGGCAGGTATAGACGCGAATACGCGTGACAACTGGATTTAGAGACATTGGGTGAGACGGTGAAAACGATAGCTAAAGAGCGGGTAGACGAAATAACCAAACAGACTGCCGAACCAGCCTGGTTGAAAGAAAGTCGTTTGAAGGCTTTTGAGTCTTATTTGAAAATCCCAACTCCATGCAATCGTGATGAGAACTGGCGACGCACCGAGGTTGACGCGCTTGACCTAAGCACTCTCAATGTCGTCGTCAGCGACAACAAAGAAAAGAAAGCAGCAAAAGAGCCGACCGTTATTAGCGAAGCACTTGGCCATCTCGGCAAGAATCTGCCTTACATCTACACAACACCGCAAAATGTCGAAATCGGCAATGGCGACAGTGAACTTCTCTCCAAAGGAGTTATTTTCTGCTCGTTGAAAACAGCGCTGGCTCAGCATGCAGATCTTTTGAGCAAGTATTTGGCGCCGGAAAACCTGCCCAATCCTGATTTCGCGCAAAACGACAAGTTCTATTTGATGAACCAATCGCTTTTCAATTGCGGAGCCTTTCTCTATGTTCCGAAAAACGTCGTACTTGAGAGTCCGGTTTTGAACGTTCTATCCAGCGGCGAAGAAACATCTATCGCCCTGTTCCCGCGTGTCATCATCATCGTAGAGCAGGGTGCCAAGGCCGAGTTCGTCAATATCTGCACGGCAACAAAGGGCAAAACGGATGACACCTCGGAAGCACTTTCCCTGATCAACTCTTCAATCGAAACTTATGTCGGCGCCAACGGGAGCCTTTCTTACCTCGATGTATCGGACTTTTCATCCAATACATTCGCGGTGTCCCGCGTCTACAACGAAGTGAGACGAGACGGCTCCTTGCATGCATCGACAATTGCGTTGGGCGGCTGGCAAATCAAGTCGGACATTCAAACCAATTTGAAAGAGCCGGGCTCCAAGAGTGATATTCGCGGTGTTGTTCTGGGAGCAGGCAGCGAGCGATACTCTTTCAACACAATCCAAGATCACATCGCCCCGGATACCAGCTCTACAATCAATTTCAGAGTGGCGCTCAAAGACAGCGCTTCATCGGCTTATCTTGGAACGATTAGAGTGAGCAAGGAAGGTCAGCGCACCGATTCTTATCAGAGCAATAAAAATCTGCTGCTGGGCTCGAACGCGCACGCAGACTCCATACCCAAACTGGAAATTCTCGCCGACGACGTAAAATGCGCTCACGGAGCAACTGTCGGCCCGGCGGACAAAGAACAAATCTTCTATCTCATGAGCCGCGGTCTCAGCTCTCTTGAAGCTGAAGAGCTTATTGTCACAGGGTTCTTCCGGCAAGTCGTTCAATCTTGTCCGGTCGATGGAGCAGGCGACTGGATCAACAGCCTGGTGGCAGACAAGATTCACAGCTAGTTTTTAGGAGCAAGTCTCAGATGACCGTCGAATTCGTAAAAGTGGCAAACAAAGCAGACATTCCGCAAGGTTCTGCTCGAGTCTTCAGCGCTTTTGAAACAGAATTGGCCATCTGCAACGTTAATGGAGAGTTTTACGCCATTGCCGACTTATGCACCCACGATGGTGGTCCACTCGGCGAAGGCGAACTGATTAACAATCAAATAGAGTGTCCCCGCCATGGTGCTCGCTTTGACGTAATAACGGGCAAGGCGTTGTGTCTACCGGCGATATTGCCGGTGCCGACTTACAAAGTCGAATTGCGTGGGGATGAAATTTGGGTGGCGGCACAAGCCACTGCCAGTGGTGCGAGGTAACCGACATGTCCAAATTGAATGTACAACAAATTCGCAACGACTTCCCGATCTTGAAGCGTCAGATTGATGGAAAACAGCTTGTCTACCTGGATAACGCCGCCACTTCCCAGAAGCCGACAACAGTAATCGATGCACTCAAGGACTACTACGAAGGCTACAACGCGAATATCCACCGAGGCATTCACACTCTGGCGGAAGAAGCGACGGATGCGTATGAATCCGTGCGAGAGACTGTGCGCGAGTTTATAGACGCCGAGCACACTCACGAAATAATCTTCACCAGTGGTACCACTGAAGCTATCAATCTCGTTGCTTACTCTTGGGGAAATGCAAATATCCTTCCCGGCGACGAAATTGTGCTGACGGCAATGGAACACCATTCCAATTTGATTCCATGGCAAAGACTTGCCACCGAGCGCAGCGCCAAGCTGGTCTTCCTACCTATAACGGAAGACGGACAGTTGGACATGGCGGAAGCCCAAAAATTGATTGGCAACAAGACAAAGATTGTTGCTGTTACCCAGATGTCTAACGTACTGGGCACGATCAACCCGATCAAAGAATTGGCTAGGCTCGCCCATGCGCAGGGAGCCGTCATTCTGGTCGACGGGGCGCAGGGAGTACCGCACGTCAAGACATCAGTACGCGATCTGGATGTAGATTTTCTGGCATTTTCAATGCACAAAATGCTCGGACCCACAGGCGTAGGCATTTTGTACGGCAAGACAGATTTGCTCAATGCAATGCCGCCATTTCTGTCAGGCGGTCACATGATCACCTCGGTCTGGCGCGACAAAGCAACCTGGACCGAGTTGCCCTGGAAGTTCGAAGCGGGCACTCGCAATATTGCGGACGTTATTGCATCGGGAAAGGCAATTGAATATTTGAGCGCCCTGGGCATGGACAATGTCCGAGAGCACGAAATAGAAATCACCAAGTACGCTCTCAGCAAGCTGAACGAGCTTGGAGACATTACGATATTTGGACCGAAGGATGCCACTCTTCGTGGTGGCGTGATTGCCTTCAATGTCGATGCGATTCATGCCCACGATATTGGTCAGATTTGCGCCGACGCGGCAATTGCGGTCAGAGCCGGGCACCATTGCTGCCAGCCCCTGATGCGCGATCTAAATGTTATGGGAACAGCCAGAGCCAGTTTCTATATCTACAACACGAAAGACGAAGTGGATCTGTTGTTTGAAGCGTTGAAGGAAGCAGATAAGGTTTTAGGTCATGTCGCTGTCAGATGATCTCTATCGGGAGACGATTCTCGATCACTATCACAATCCCCGCAATCACGGGGCAATCGAACATCCTACCGCTCAAGTGGAAGGTGTTAATCCGCTTTGCGGCGATGAGTTGACCCTCTATCTTAAGGTCAAGGACAACAAGATAGAAGACGTCAAATTGACCGCCAAAGGTTGTTCCATCAATACGGCGTCCGGTTCCATGATGTCAGAGCTACTGCTTGGCAAAAGCGTTGAGGAAGCCAACGAGATAGTCGACCTGTTCAAGCGAATGATGCTGGATAAAAAGGAAGAGGTCGAATTGCCCGACGAATTGGAAGACCTGGAGGCCTTGCGGGGCGTAAAAAAATACCCCGTCCGCATCAAATGCGCGCTCTTGCCCTGGAACACCATGCTCGAAGGGCTTGGCAACGCGCTCAAATCCCCAACCACTTAGGCTAATACCAAATCGTTATCGATTCGGTATTGAAACTGATTCTCAAAAAGTCCTGTTAAAACCACCTGTAGGAGATTCAAAATGTCCTCGTTGCAAGAAGATGTAGTGCAAGAGAATTTGAGGACGGTCGTTGACCCGGAGTTAGGGGTCAATATTGTCGATCTCGGACTTATATATGGAATACAGGTTGACGGCTCAGATGTGACCGTAAAGCTTACCCTGACCAGTCCTGCCTGCCCGATGGGCGCAGTGATTCAGTCGCAAGCCCATATGGCTGTCAAAAAACTGCCCTGGGTGCAGAATGTGAAAGTCGACCTGGTCTGGACGCCAAGATGGGACCCAAGAACCATGGCCAGCGAAGACGCCAAGATGCAATTAGGCATTTTGTAAGCCGGTAAAATCGGCGCTTCAACTTTTATAGAGAACCCTTCAGGAATCTCCCAAGATTCATGAAAGTGCGTGTCAGTACAAGTAAACTGGACTTCAGGCCATAGCCTGCAAAGTAGATCTGGGGAATTTGTCTAGCTGATGCCGAAGCCTGTACTACATGACCATGATGGACACGTCGACGATATTTTGAGCGCCGTATTGCTCTGGATGGCGCCTGAAATAGATTTGCAAGCAATTGGTATCACCAATGGTGATTGCTTTGCAGATCAGGCCTACAGTGCAATGGTCAAGATTGCCACGTATTTGCAGCTCGAAGGTGCGGAAATAGCTGTTACCGAAGATGCAGTTCCCAACCCATTTCCCGACAACTGGCGCAAAGAGAGTTTCATCATAAATGAATTGCCGCTTTTCAGCGAAATCGAAATGCGCCGTTCATACCAGGCAAAACAGGGGCGCAAAATAGAATCTGTTTTTTATGACTGCCTGAACAATTCGAAGACACCCATGACTCTTGTTGTTACGGGACCGCTGACGAATGTGGCTCCGTTGCTGCGCGACCATCCGGAGCTAAAAAACAAAGTAGCGGAAATCGTCATCATGGGAGGCGCCTTCAACGTTCCGGGGAATGTCCAGGAAGAAGGACATGACGGCAGCGCCGAGTGGAATATTTATGCCGATCCGGAGGCATTTAAAACGACGCTGGATACGAAATTACCGATCAAACTGATTCCTTTGGATGTAACGAATCAACTGCCCGTGACCAAAGAATTTCTCGGTCTGCTGGATAATTCCTCCGACCGCTCTCGCGGCTGCAAACTGGCACTGAGGCTATGGTCCCTGGTCAAAGGCTTTGAATACTATTTCTGGGATACGCTCACTGCAGCTGCAACAATTAAGCCGGATTTGTATACATTTAAGGAAATGAGAGTCGATGTTGCGACATCGGGAAAGAGCATGGGCAAGACGTCTACGTCCCTTTTCGGGGGGCGAAAGGTTCAGGTCGCCACGTCCGTAGATAAAGAAGGATTTGAGTCTCTCTTGCTCTCAATCTTCAAGTCAAGATAACCCGCTCTGCTTTGCGTTTACGTGACTCGGTGCCGTTCGAGCGGCTCCAGGTTCCCACTTTTTATCAATTTTTACAGAGGAACTAACGCGGTATCGTTCCGTCAAACTCGTATCCACAGCAATGAATACGTTGCTGCTGAACGGAAAATCGGAACACAAAGGGTAGGCAGTTATGAACAAAGACATAAAAGGAGATAACGGAAATACACCAGTAGAAGAGTTGAAATGGATGGCGGAATTCTTAGCCACCCACGGACAGCCTAAAAAGGCATTGGAAATATATAGAGCTCTTGTCGATTCAATGTCGAAAAACAAAGGCTCCGACGCCAAGCCCAAGGCAAACGAGTCCGACGGTCACGCAGCATGAAGCTGTGATTTGATCAGGTATCAGAACAATTTTCACAATCAAAAATCCACAGACAAGAGGAACTCATCGTTTGAGTTCTGTGGGGAGACTTATGTTTAAAAATGAAAACGCCGAAAAATTTCAATCAGACGAGCCGACAATTCAACCGAATGGCTATCTCATGGTGCTCGATAGAGAAGACTTGCGAGTCGTAAAGGCAAGCGCCAATTTCAGCAGAATTGTAGTGGGTGGTGCAAAAACAATTCTGCGGCATTCCTTTGATGATTTGTTCGGCGCGGCAATTACTGCCAATTTAAAGCGACGAATCAATCACGAGGGCCGCACCCTGATGCTCATTTCAGGCGATTTTCCTCTGTTTGATCAAAGACGTTTCAACTGCTTTGTGCAGACCGTCGACGAAAGAATACTCATTGAAATGGAAGAGAGTCAGGACAATGCTGAAGCTTCGACAGAGCAAACTATGGCTTTGACAGAAGCCGTAGCCGCATTCGGCAGAGTCGGCAGCATAGAGGAACTCATGGAGTTGATTCCTCCGGAAGTAAAAAAACTGAGTGGCTTCGACCGGGTGATGGTCTACAAACTCGACCAGGCAATGACTGGACAAGTTATCTCGGAAAGAGTCTCTCCCGGGATGGAATCGTTTTTGAATTTTTCCTTTCCGGCCCAGGATATAACGCTGGAAACATGCGAGCAATACTGTCGCAACACGGTGCGCGCAGTGCCGGACTCCCACTACGAACCAGCGCCTCTGCTCGGCGACTCTGAATATACCGACTTATCCAATTGTGCGCTCGCGAGTGCTTCGAAAAACCATATTGAACATTTGCGCAAGAATGGAATCGGAGCCAGCTTGAGTATTTCGATTGTCTGCAATGGACGATTGTGGGGACTGATCGTCTGCCACCATCGCCAACCAAAACCGATTCACCACTGGCTTCGATCTTACTGCGAAGTCGTAGGCAAACTGATTTCGCTGCGCATTAGCGCGTATGAAGATGGTACGGAGCGAGACTTAAAAGAAAAGCTAAGACGGTTTTTCGAGATGATTCGAGAAAATCCGACACGCGAAGCGCTGGAAACGGAATTGATAAAAAATGCTCCTACAATACTTGAGCTCTTTGACGGTAAAGGCATGGCCGTGATCAGCGGAGGCACGATTAGCACTTTTCCTGTTACACCCGCGAGCGTAGACATTTCAAAGTATGCTGATTGGCTGATAGCGACGAACCAGAAGAACGTCTTCATCGAGGACAACCTGCGCAGCAAATTTCCGCTTGCAGGAATGATTGAAACCGCCAGCGGTGTCATCACCATGTCCTTTCCTGCTCACCACTTGAGTATTCATATATTCAGACCTGAGCTGACGCAAACTTTCACTTGGGCAAGCTCCATTTTCATGAGCGTCGAGAAGACACGTTCGAATGAAAGTCCCTACGAGGTCCTGCGCCAGACAATCGAAAAACATAGTGCACCCTGGACTTTAAATCAGATGTTCATGGCGCAAGTATTTTTCGAATCTACGAAGAATGCACTTACCGCTATCGAAGACACTGCCAGGGCGTAGCAATCAAGCGAAGCACGCGCTCCTACTTGCGTTCATATTTCGCCGCTTCACCGGCAAGCGAAACAGCCAGATCATGATGACCCTTATCCTCCAACTGCCTGGCGACACGTTGAAGCATTGTTGGTGCGTCCTTCTGGCGCCCGGTCACTTCCAGGAGCGAAGCGTAGTCCAAACCCAATTGCGCCAGCTCGCGCGCGATCTTTTCCACCATCGCTTTATCATTCTTCTGCTGAAATTGGTTCAAGCCTAATTCATAGATTTCTTTCGCCTTTAGAAAATAGGGTTCAGCTTTCTTGTATTCTGCCTGAGCATTGAAAAGCACGGCGGTTTGCACCATCACCGGCGCGAGACGACAGTCATAGGCACCCAAACGTTTCTTCAAAAACACCAGAGCTATTTCATGCACAAATGCTCCTGCACCGTAAAAGATGCTCAGGTCTTCTCCCATTGCATAGCAGCCTTCATAGAAATACGGCATCAGCAATAGCAGCGGCACAGCGCCAAAGTACCAGCAGAGTACCATTGCCGACACGATGGTCAGAGGCAAGATCCAGACGAAGTAAAGCATCATCCCGGCATCAGCATTTTCGCAATGCCTTTGATCATGCCCGATACACCGGAAAAACCGATAGAGTAATCAGCGACCTCACCGTTGGGTCGAAGAAATATCATGGTGGGAACGGGGCTCACATGGTATTTCTCGACAAGCGGTTGATTGTTTTCATCGTCAACATCCAGAACTGTAAATTCCACTTTCTTGCCGAAACGCGCCCTCGCTTCATTGATAATTGGCTCCAAGTCCTTGCAAGGCTCGCACCATTTCGCACTAAAAATGAGGACCTTATAGCGCCCCTGCATGTTGGAGAAACCCATCGCCGAGGGCTTTAAGCCACCTCTTCCGGGAAGACCGCTTTGAGCGGCACGAGCTAAAACCGGAGCAATAATTTCAGGCGGCAGATTTAGCAACAAATCATTAGCCGCACGAGCCTTGACCGGATCCTTGCTGTTATGAGCGATGGTGAAGGCTTTGCGAACATTCTCTCGAGCCTTGAGCGGGTGACCTGTTTTCATAAAAGCCAATCCAAGCAAGATATACGGCTCTGGATTCTGCGGCTCTTGAATCACGACTTGCTGCAGGAGCGGTATTACTCTGACAAACTGCTTAGATTGCATCATCGCCCGCGCCATAATCAAATTAGGTGAAGTCGGCTGACCATCTCTTGCAGGCAGACGCTGCTTGATCCAATTGTCCGTAAGGTCGAGAACTTCCTTTGAAAACTGCCCTTCCTCATATACAAGATGCTCCGCGCCGTTTACCATCGCCAGATTCTTATCCTGAGTAGCTAGCTTCTCGAAAAGTTCTTTCGTTCCTTCGGCTTTGACGAGTTTGTCTTTCCCCCCCTGAACGATCAATACAGGCAGACGATCGATTTTTTTTGCACGATCATGATTGTCGTTCATAAAAGCTTGAAATTGCATCAGCTCTTTTGCCGACAAATCCATTCGCCCAAGCGGGTCTTCAGACCACTCCTCGCGCAGAGCGGGATCGGCGGTAGCTCGATCGACAACCGACTTTTCCACATTTACCTTGCGGTTGCCTGTAAGCAAATGCATGAAAACTTTGAAATCGGTTCGACCGGTGTTGAACCTTTCAGCCGCAGGTACTGCCGAAATCAAACCATTGATGAGGGCAGGATACTCAGAAGCGACATCAAGCGCTATTGCGCCCCCCATCGACTCGCCAAGCAGATAGACAGGCACATTCGGGTTCGCCATACGCAACACATTGAGCGTAGAAACGATGTCATCGGTGCAGTGCTTGAAGTCACACTTTTCACGCCCTTTTGCGGCCATCCACGAACCAAAGCCGCGCACGTCAACGGCGTATACTGCATAACCACGCTGCGACATGGCCTTGCCGAATTGCTCATAACTGCCGCTGTGAAGACCCAAACCGTGAACACAGAGAATAATCGCCTTTGGTTTGCCCAGAGGATTTAACCAGGAAAGACAAGGCGCCTCTGATATCGAAACTTCGCTCTTGGACCGTTCAGAGCTCTTACGCTCCGACTTCTCCGATGAGCTCTTCTGCGTTTCTGATGAGCTCTTCTGCGTATCAGGCGATCCAGCTCCAGCTTCGTTTTGCTTGGAGCCACCTTTATTCAGCTCGTCTCCAGAGATAACGTCAATCGATCGATCTTGCGACTTATCTATACTCGTCGTGGGCGAAGTACTCGGCAACACGATCTGCTCATTGTGTCTTTGCATCTTTTGCAGCTGCCGCTGCTGGCGCCATTGCCGGCGCCTTTCGGCGAATCGCAGACTTGGCCTTGCGCTGTCAGGTCTAGCGTTTTGCGGTCTTTCGCTCCCAGGCTGACTATTTGCAGCGCCATAAACTTCCTGAGCAACGGCAGAGATAGACTGCGTGGCGAAAAGGCACACAGACAAATACAACGATAAAAATTGGGTTTGTGATTTCACGCCGCTATGGCTCTCAAGGTTTTTCTAGTTTGACCCAGAGAATTATATAACTCATGGTTTTCCCTCATTGACTTCCAAACTCTCCCGTTC
>JAIETE010000140.1 GCA_019745505.1 Candidatus Obscuribacterales bacterium
AGAAAAAATTTCTCTGCTGAGGAGTCCTCCGGCAAAGCCCGGTTGGATACGGCTAATTTGCAATCGGGCGTTTCGACTCAGCATGCGCGTGCTTCTATCGAGCAGCACATAACACTGCTGTCCGGCGCCACTAAAAGCGATACCAGTAGATTCTTGCTGAAAGTCGATAGGGAGACGATAGCGAAAACGGTCTATAACTGTTTTGCAGAGATGACTTGCCTTGAAACAGCGGAGATTGGTTCAAATATCAATAATGCGGTTGGTCGCTGGCAGCCTTTGCTCGTCGAAGAAGATCCGGCAGCATTGGCTCTGGGCAACAGTAATCCGCAAATCAGCGTCAAGATGGACGGAACAGTTTACAAAATAGGGCTTCCAAGTTTCCGCGGGCTGAAGAGAATCCTGCTCGCGACTGATGGTGCGCAAATTTGTGCCATGGATCTGGATTCTAATGATAGCTGGCTGCTGCGTCTTAAGAAAAATCGGGACGGTTCATTAAACTCTGTCCAGTGGGCAAAGTTAGTGCATATGAAGACCAAAGTTGAGCGAGGTGTTGCAGTCACTGCGCCAAAGCATGTCTGGGACGCTAAAGAGGCATCCACTCGTGGCTGGGAAGCTAAAACTTCCCGGAGCCATGGTCGGGACGAAGGAAATAGCAGCGGCAGCCGCTCCGGGGTAAGAAGCAGCAACGGCTCAGGAGGCTTTCTTGGTGGAGACAGCTCTATTAGATTTACTCGCAGGGGGAGCCGCTACGGGGCCCGAGGAAGCTCTGGTTTCTAAAAGTCAGGGTTTTGCCCATATGACAGCGTTTGAGTGATGTGATAAAACGGGTTCTGGGGGGAATTTTATGGCGAATGAGCACCCTGGCGAGCACGATGAAGTTGTTAGCGAGCACAAGGTTAAACTCGTGACCGCTGACCCTGGCACTCTGGCAATTAATGAGAAGTTAGCTGAAGTTGTGGGTGGCAATACGGCGGGCGCCGATAGAGGTCGCCCGCAGTCTGTGAGTGTCAAGGAATCTGCAACACTAGGTTCTGCCGCGTCTATAGTTAATACTTCTGCTGGCGTTCGACCTGACCCGCAGAGAATCATGCACGAGCTTTCATCGGACGAATTCTTCAAGGTTTTGGAAGAGTCGACCCCGGAGCAGCTTCAAGCCCTGATTCACACTTTCGAGAAAGGTTCCGCTACTACAGGTAGTGCATCATTCTTTCGTCGAATAGTTGAAGTGCCGGCGGGTAAGAGATCGATTTTTTCGATTTTTCTATGGTGGGAAAGTCGAAGGCTGGCATACAACCTGATTGTCGGATTGTCAGGTCTGCCTTCCGTTTTAATCTTGTCTCTATTCGGACTGGCTTTTCCGGCTGCCATCGCCACTTTCTTTTACGCTCTGTGTGCCAATGTCTGCTACTGCCTGGGCGCTCCAGCAGAAATAATCGCAGGCGCCGTCTGGAAGGAGAAGGCGAATCACTCAGGCTCCGTCTTGCTCACTTTGGGCACGATATTCTCCGTCATTCTGACGGTATTTCTTGAATTGCTTGTTCTCTGTATTTTTCTGTACTCGGCAGTTAGTCCGAGGTTTTAGTATGGCGTGACATGCGTTTTGACTATCTGTCTTTAGTCCTATTCGTCGAACTTTGAGTCGAGGCAATTCTTAATCACCGGCTGGGAAAGTAATTCACCTAAAGTCAGGTTTGTTTTCTGAAGTCTTGCGAGAATGGCGCCGCAGTAAATCCATTGCTCTTCGTTTGTAAGCCCGAGATTGCCGTCAATCAGTTCGGATTCTTTGAGTAAGCTATCTACTTCCGCTGCATTGTCGCTCGCTGGTGGCGTTCGCATCCTTTGGGCAATATCCAGGACGAGCTTGCGCCGTTCGTCCAGCGTGCTCTGGAATTTTGGCCCGATATAGCTGCTCTTATCCACAATCATTCGCGAGTAAACGAGCTCCAGCCATCGGTCGAACTCCGATCCGAAATTGTAGTTTTGAAGGACTCTCTTGAAGTTGCCTTCGTTTACGATCTTTGGTGCGGGAGCTCCCGGGTAGACATAGCTCTCTTGCTGTCCGGCGAGCATCTTAGAAACAGTCGAGTAATAAGCCCAGCTGCTCTCCTGTCCGAGTTGTTGAGCCAATGCCGGATCGGTCGCGGCCATGTCGCGCACAAGCGCGTCCCTTATTACGAACACCTCGTGCGCATTGTCGTTGCAGTTGGCGAGCTTGGTCAGTTTCTTTTGTGAGCCACAGTGTTCGCCTTTATCGATAAGCAAGCCTACTATTGCGTTCGAGGTTGCTTCGACGACTGCGTCACCCTCCACCCAATAATGTTGTGCTGACGGAGACAGCTTGTCGAAATTCGCAGCCCAAACGGGATCACCCGGTATTGGTTGAGCGTAAGCCATAAGCGTTGCTTTATTCCAATCCCAACCGCTTACTTCATTCTTGAGTGCGTCTCCATATGAGCCCTGTGTCAATGCGCTCACGAACTGGCTGGCTAACCCGGCTCCCAGGCTGTGTCCAGTCACGTAGATGTGCTCTGGTGCCGGATAAGTTTGCTCGAGGTATTTGCAGCTGGCAGTGATCGTTCCCAGCATCGTCGGAAGTGATTCGGCAAAACCCTCGGTGACTTTTCCGACTCTGCTGATCAATGGTTGTTCAATCTGCTTCGAACTGCGCAAATCCGTTATCCAATCGGGATTTCCTTTGTGAGCACCAATTGCGTCTTGCGCTCTCCAGACTGTTTTGACCAGCGAGGCACCACTGCGGCTTCCGCGAAAGACGATGTGAGCATCGTAGCCCGTTGGCGTCTTATGCATCAGGGTAAAACCCATCAGGCTCCAGGAAGGGTCAGTATTACCATCGCTGCCCGTGCCTCCTTCGAAGACTATCAGGTGGTCCGTGCCGCTGGAATTTGATCGAATCGGAAAACGTTCCACATCGTTGTAAGGATAGGCTGTCGGTTTGGTCCTGTACCGAATTCCCTCGACAGTCCGGATGTTTTTAGTCACATAATCCGGTGCAACGACTGCAAGAAAGCGCTCTCCGTCTCTGGTAAAGGCGGGCAGAGTAGTGTCGATATGTTTGTAATTCGTCAAAATCGGATCGAGATTGAGATTGCTATTTTTCCAATCTCTTGCCGCATTTGGTCCACTGTAAAATCCGTGCTCCAAGCCGAGGTTCGCAGCATAGTCATGTGTAAACCGGCATATGTTGTCGCGTCTATCGCTGCCGACTCTGGACATCATGTCGAACCAGGGATCGAGCGGAAGGCAAAGGGATTGGTGGTAAAACTGGTAGGCCAGAGTGCACAAATCCAGATTGAAAATCGTTTGGGGTATTGCTCTACTTTGCCCGTTATCATCGCTCGCGATTGCCGGTGTTGAGACCATTAATCCCAGGCTGAAAATAGCTGCGATAGCGATACTTTGAATCTTGGTTCTTGGGAACATCTTTCACCATTGAATAGAGCGGAGGCGGAATCGCCGCCCAGTTGTTTTAGCGCTAATTTCGCGCAGGTCGAAGTGTACCACCAATGTGGTGTGCCTGGTTTTTTCAGAAACCTTTCCTGCTTTTCGTCTACAATCTAGCAGTTCTCTGATAGTTTTGGCCACGGTAACCCGACAGCAATTTCAAGCATATCCTCCTGGGGCTCAGCGCGAGCACAAGCAGATGAAATCCGAGCTGGCTAAAGTCGAAGAATATCCTGTGATGACGCCGCAGAAAATGGCTACTGCCGAAGGCGCCGGGCTTCGTTTTTTGGCCGCCTTTGCAATTATTGTTTTGGCTTGGCTTACCTTTTCGGCGATCGCTAAGTTCGCGATTGTTTGGCAGATTTTTGCGATTGTGTCGTTTTTTCTGTTCAACAATGCTATGAACAACGACGCCACAATAGTGCGCTCCAGCCTTGATTTGAAGGCCAAGGGGCTCGATATAAAAGAGAGGCACATCAATACGATAGTGCCCTGGGATTGGCTAGCCAAAGTAGAAATCAGGCAGCGGCGCTTCAGTGTGTTTCCTAATTATGTCTACTTCAAGTTCAAAAATGATGCTGATGTTTTGATTCTGTGGGATGACATCCGTGAATCAATGGATTCGACTACGCTGGTTTCGTGTGTGCGAACCTGGGCTCCCCATGCTGAAATTGTCGGAGATGCAAAACTGACGAAGTCTGAATCAATTGCAACTTATACTGAGCTGTGGCTGAAAGATATGAGTTTGGCCAAGGTGGAAAGAAGGCTCAGGCAAGACCAAACCTTGCCGGAAGGAACCGTTCTCAGCAACAGCTACAAAATCGAGCGTATGCTGAGCGGAGGAGGACAGGGAACTGCTTACTACGCTTCGGTCCTGCCGGGTGCGGAAGTACCTGCTGTGCCACCAAATGTAGTGATTAAGGAATTCATCCTTCCGAATAACGAACGCGGACTGAAGAAGGCTACCGATGCCTTAGTCAAGGAAGTGGCAATATTGAGGCGCATTTCTCATCCTCGGATCGTCCGGTTGTATGATTTTTTCATTGAGGATATGCGCGGGTATTTTGCTATCGAGTTTATCGATGGCTTGACTCTTCGACAGATGGTCCAAGACACCGGCCCGCTTGAGGACAAGCTTGCCGCTAAAATTGCCATGACTGTATGCGACGCGCTCATATATTTGCACGAGCTCAGCCCGGCCATTATTCACGGCGATCTGACTCCTGATAACGTCATGGTGGACAAGCAAGGCAACGTCAAGATAATGGATTTTGACGCTTCGCAGGAATTGACTCGCAACAAGACCAACACTGTTGTCGGCAAGCATGCCTACATGTCTCCGGAACAATTCAAAGGATTGCTCGGGAGTGAGTCGGATATTTATGCTCTTGGATGTACACTTCACTTCATGCTTACCGGTGTCGATCCTGAGCCCATAAGCGAATCCAGACCTGCCTCCGTGCGTAGCACCGTTGGAACGGCGATCGATCAAGTAGTTTGTGACGCGACTAAGCTCAAGCTGGCGGATAGGCTGGCGAATATGAAGCAGATGAGGGCGCGACTTGAGCGAATCTAAAAGCAATGAAATAGCTGCAAGTGTGCCGGCGTTGTCGCATGAGAAGAGCGACGCTCATCGCATCTCACTCAAGACCGGGTTCGAAAATGTCAGTGAGACTGCGCTAAAGTTCACATGGCCCGCCGTGCTTTTTGCCGGCTGGTATTTGTTTACTACCTTTGGCGCCATGTGCTTTGGTGCACCTGCAACTCTTGGCGCCATCCTTGGATGTTTGATTGGCGTTCTGTTTTTCAGCGCATTCTTCGGGCTGATGTTTCTTACCTGGAAGAGCGACTTTGTTCTTCGGCAGTGGGGAATCACGCTGCCTGCAATTTTTTTGCTTGCCTCGCGCGGGCGCCTTACTTGGAGCTGGTCTCAACTGGTGAAAGTCGTTTTTTCAAAGAGCGATACCATGCTGAAATCTGCGGACCAAATCGTTCTTGGCTTTGAAGTGCCCGATTCTTCCGAAACGATCGACATATACGTCAAGTTGAAGGAGCTGGAGCAGCTCGATCTGAAGAAGCTCGTCTATGCGATTGTCACCAATGCATCACATGCGGTGATCGAACCTCCACTGGAAAAAGTGGCGCTTGAACTTCCTACCGTATCAGGTATGAAGCATATCAATTTTCAGAGTTTTACCAACCTGTGGAATGAAGAGTTTTCTACGCGTTATTCACCGACTCTCTTTGTTCCTCTGGCACAAGGCGAAGGGGTGAGAAATGGCTCAATAACGATAACCGAGCTTGTTGCTTGCGGCGGTTCGGCGGCAATTTATTCAGCAAAAACATCTAATGGTGAGCAAATAATCGTCAAAGAAGCCGTCATTCCGAAGAATTCACCCGAAGCGCTCAAAGCAAAAGCTATCGAACTCTTCAATCGGGAAGCTCTCCTTTTGAGCAGACTCGACCACCCACACATTGCGAAAGTCTTCGACCATTTTGTAGAAAATGAGCATCATTATGAGGTGCTTGAGTATATTGACGGACTCGATTTGCGTCGTTTCGTAAAGGAGAGAGGACCGCAGCCGGAGGATTTTGTACTGAATTGGGCGGAACAGATTTGCGAAATTCTGGTCTACTTGCACAAGCAGGAACCGCCTGTGATACACAGAGATTTGACTCCGGACAACCTTGTGCTGCGAGTCGACGGTCAGCTCGTCTTGATCGATTTCGGCGCAGCCAATGCTTTTGTTGGGACTGCCACCGGCACAATGGTCGGAAAACAATCCTATATGCCTCCAGAGCAATTGCGCGGTAAATCTGTCCCTCAAAGCGATATTTACTCACTTGGCGGCACCTGCTATTTCCTTTTGACTGGAAAAGATCCTACGCCGCTTGAAGAGTCTCAAGTAAGTGAAGATTCGGGATTGCCGACGAATCTCAATTCATTGCTGGCTAGATGCACTGCCGGCGAAGTTTCAGATAGATACAGTTCGGCGCAGGAAGTGCTGATCGAAATTCGACGCATTCGTCAGCAGCGTGCAGTAGCTGCTGCTGCCAATGGAGGCTCGGCATAGACTAAGAAAATGATGCGCATTCTGATTGGCAAAAGTCTTTTTTTGAGAAAGTTCGCTCGTCCCGATTCGCCCCTATTTAACAGTCAGCATGCAGCCAATCAGGTGTAAATTGGAAACCGTTCGGCGCTGCAAGTTTCAACTTTCTTTCACGATTGAGCGGACAATTTCGGCATTGTTTTGGGTAAATCTCTCTAGAAGGAGTCCAGTAGCATTGTTAATTTGACGGGTGTAGCATGCTGAATTTCGCAGACACTGAATATAAGTGGTGTCCCCAATGCGCTGGAAACATACGACTGAAAGCGACGCATTGCCGCTTTTGTCATAAGCCAGTTGAAAACAGGCTGATGAAGAAAGTTGCCCTTCCCTCTTTTGTAGCTGTTCGAAGCATCAAGGAGTGGCTGCCGAATTTCGCAGATGTTAAGGCCAAGCTGCCTGCAGAGTTTCTCAGTCGCTTGGAGCAAGCAGAATCTGAAATCCCGGAGGCTCAAGTCCCTGAGTCGATTAAGAATCAACTTCAGCCGTCAGTCGAGATCGACTGCCCTCACGAGCCGCCTGCCGCGAACATTCAAGCGGTGCTCATGGATTTGCTTCTATCAATTCATTCCAGTGGTGCTCCGATTGCTGAAATTTGCGAACAGCCGCAGCTGCGTTTGCTCGAGATTACTCCGCCGGAAGTTGTTGCGGAATATGAGCTGCGCATGGAGGAGATGGATAAGGGGCATCGTTGCACCTACTGTCAGGAATTCGTACTGGCAGATGGAGATGAGTGTCGCTTTTGCCAAGGCACCGACCAAACTCCACCCAAGCCAATTGAGAATACCTGGGAGAAGCCCGTGGATCCGCTTCTTCTCAAGGATGTCATCTTGTATGAGGCGGCCCGGCGAGCATCACTAGAAGAAGAGGCAATACCGCAGGATATCCTTGCCGCAAGTTCGATAAGCCAGGATGATGTCGACCGAGAGATTTTGCGTTTGCGCACCGGAGAGGCTGAGTTGCCTATGCCGCGCTTTACGAAACGCATGGTCGAGTTGAAACTCAAGTGTTTCTGGAGCCCAGAGCAAAATGCGTTGTCTGCGATTGCCGATTTGGGCTCGGCTCTGGACAGCCGTAAGGTAAATCGTTCTGCCGAAGCCTTAGTCGTCCTCGAGCATGCGCTCCGCAGGACCGAAGGCGATGATGAGCTCATGAGCCAGCGCTCTACCGTCCTTTCGAAACTTTCGACCCATTATTTGGCGAAGAAAGATGATTCGAAGTATGAACTCTACAGCGCGATGTCTCATGAGTGCGGCAAATTCGGCATGTCTGACGAGATGAAGGCGATGATGGATAAGTCGCACGAGAGCATGAAAAATATGTTCAGAGGCGACTCTCATTTCGACACTGATCCAGAAAAACGTTTGGCTTCACTTGATAATGATTACGGACTGAACCTGAGTGGCATGGGAGACATGCTCGCTCAGATCGAGGAAACATTACCAGGAATGGGAGAAATGCTTTCGTCGCTGCAGAGCGGTTTGGCAGAGACGATGAAGAATACTCGTCTGATTCTCGAGGCTCAAGTCGCAGAGAAAAACGGCGACTTGATTACCGCCGAGGCCAAATATCGCCAGTCACTCGCAAATAACAATGAAGATCGGCTGACCGGGCATCTTAGTAAGATAAGTAGCATGACTGCGCTTGGGCAGATCAAGCATAAGCAGGGCGAAAATGAGGAGTCTGAATCTCTATTGAAGGAAGCGATGGCTATAGCTTTGGAATATGCAGAAGCCGTGCCGACAATCGGGAAAGCTTCTTTATATCCGGTGCTTAATGTTTATGCGTGCTTTCTCAGAGATGTTGGCAGGCATGAAGAGTCCGAGCAGGAATTTCAGAAAGCGTTGCAGTTAGAGGCCGAAGTATCATCGACATACCTCAGCGAGTATGGTGGCTCCCCCGGGGATTACAGTGGGCAAAGAGCGGATATCAAAGAAAGTTACGCTCAACTCCTGCGCGCTATGAAGCGCGAAGAGGATGCACAGAAGCTTGATTCCGAAGTCGCCGTGCTGAGGAAAGAGGCCGCCGACAGGCAAATAGAAATCGAACAGCGCCGCGCTGGGCGCCAGTGACCCTCGTGGCGGCAATTTGCAGTTTGGTGAATGAAAAAACGGCTTGCAAGAAAAGGATAAAAAACGGATTAAGGCTGCATAGCCTCATCTGCTGGCGTTTCTTCGCCTCACCTCGGTGAAAAATAAAGAAATTTTGTTATTTGGACAACATTTCTTCCCCGTTGGTTAAAACGAAGGTAGGACCGATTTACTCCACCGCTCCGATTGGCGCTGCACGCCTTTCTGGAGAGCGGCTTTTGGTCTGCTTTTCACTAATGAGGAAACAAATATGAGTAAGACTGTTGGTATCGATTTGGGCACGACAAACTCTGTTGTCGCCGTGATGGAGGGCGGCCAGCCGACCGTTATCGCCAATGCGGAAGGCTCACGCACGACGCCCTCAGTCGTCGCGTTCACCAAGACGGGCGAACGGCTGGTGGGACAGCTGGCCAGACGCCAGGCTGTGGTCAATCCGCAAAACACTATATATTCGATCAAGCGCTTCATCGGTCGTCGATTCGACGAAGTCGAAGCAGAAAGAGCAATCGTTTCTTATCGAATCAAACCTGGTGCTGAAAACGGCAGCAAAGTCGTAATCCAGGACAAGGAATACACTCCGGAAGAAATTTCAGCCATGGTTCTGCGCAAATTGAAGGAGGACGCCGAAAAGTACCTGGGTGAAAAGGTAACCAGTGCGGTTATCACAGTACCCGCTTACTTCAATGACTCGCAAAGGCAGTCGACGAAAAACGCCGGCGCAATAGCCGGTTTGGATGTTCTGAGAATCATTAATGAACCGACGGCAGCCGCGCTTGCTTACGGTATAGATAAGAAGAACAATGAAACCGTACTTGTCTTCGACCTGGGCGGCGGAACTTTCGATGTCTCCATCCTGGAAGTCGGCGACGGCGTTTTTGAAGTTAAATCCACTTCCGGAGATACGCACCTGGGCGGCGACGATTTCGATCATGCCCTTGTCGATTGGGCTGCAGATGAGTTCAAAAAACTCGAAGGGGTCGATCTTCGCAAAGACAAGCAGGCTTTGCAGCGTCTGATTGAAGCTTCGGAGAAGGCGAAAATTGAGCTGTCATCCGTTTCTGAGACAACAATTTCGCTTCCGTTTGTCACTGCAAATGAAACCGGTCCAAAGCACTTGGACATGAGGCTGTCGCGGGCCAAATTCAATGAATTGACACGTGACTTGGTTGAGCGTTGCCGCAAGCCTGTCGAGCAGGCGATTCGCGATGCCGGATTGAAACCGTCGGAAATCGACGAAATCGTTCTGGTTGGCGGTTCGACGCGTATACCGGCAGTGCAAGAGTTGGTCAAAACCCTGACCGGCGGTAAGGAGCCGAATCAAGGCGTCAACCCTGATGAGGTTGTGGCCATTGGCGCTGCAATCCAGTCCGGTGTCCTTGCCGGTGAGGTCAAGGATGTGGTGCTTCTCGACGTAACTCCGCTTTCTCTGGGGATCGAAACCATGGGTGGTGTCTTCACGAAACTAGTGGAGCGCAACACCACGATTCCGACTCACAAGTCGCAGGTATTCTCCACTGCCGATGACAATCAGCCCGGAGTCGATGTTTGCGTCTTCCAGGGTGAACGTCCTATGGCTCGCGACAATAAGATGTTGGGCAATTTCCGTCTCGATGGTATTGCGCCTGCACCTCGCGGACTTCCAAAGATCGAAGTCTCATTCGACATCGATGCCAATGGCATAGTCAGCGTCACCGCCCGGGATCAAGCGACAAATAAAGAACAGAAGATCACTATTACTGCCAGCACCAATTTAAGCAAGAGTGATATCGATCGCCTGGTCAAGGAAGCATCAGAGCACGCTGAGCAGGATCGCGGGCTTAGAGAAGCTGCCGATACTCGCAATGAAGCCGATCAAATGTGCTACATGATCGAGCGGCAGCTGAAGGAGTTGGGCTCCGCAGCCAACGAGCAAACTAAGGCGAGAGCCAAGATGCTTGTCGATGATCTTCGCAAGAAGATTGAAGAGAAAGGTGATACGCAGTCACTGAAATCTGCAATGGACGAACTCCGCGGCGTTCTTGTCATTCTGCAACAAGAGGCAACGGCTGCTCAATCCGCCTCTTCTGGCTCCGGCTCTGCTCATCCTGGCGACTTCGGTGCAAATGCTCGGCAGAATAGCGGCGGCGCCGGCGGCTCTAGCGGCAGTGGCTCGCGTCAGCACGACGATGATGACATTGTTGATGTTGAAGTAAGCGCTGCATAGAGATGGCTCGATTGGCAAAATAGACGCAACTTTATGTTGTGAGGGCAAAACGGAAAAGCCTCTGGACATCCAGGGGCTTTTCTCACTGGTGCTCTTTGTCCCTTCTGCTGCGATACCGTTTGTTAGACTCTTAACGAGCCGCGAAATCCACGCACCGCGTAGTAGGACGAAGCACCATTATGATAGAGAAAAACCTTGTCATAGCGACGATCGCAAAAGAGAGCTCCTCCCAGTTTTCTGATCGACTCCGGTGTTTTCACCCAGCTTGAAGTTTTCAAATCAAACTGTCCGAGCTTTTGCAATTCGCGATATTCCTCTTCAGAAAGCATCTCGATACCCATCGAATCTGCCATTTCAAGGGCATTGCCTGCCGGCTTATGCTCTTTTCGAGAATCAAGGGCTTCGCGATCAAAACAAACACTGCGTCGCTCTTTTGGCGATTCAGGTGAGCAATCGTAGAAGAGAAGCTCTCCGGTTTTTTTGTCCTCTCCTACGACATCAGGCTCTCCGCCTGTTTGCTCCATCTGGCTGAGCGACCAAAGTTTGTTAGGATTGCTTTCCAGCCTGGATTGCACTTTCTGCCACTCGATGTCTTTATGGCGGCTCGTGTTTTTGTCGAATCTTGTCTTCAGTACTTTGAGCAACTCTTTCTCTTGTTGCGCAGATAATTTTTTGCCTTTCTGGCTCATTGTTTCTGACTCCGAATTTCACAGATGAGTTAATCGCCTCGAAGCTGCTGAAGTTTTTGCTTTGCAGCGGTCCACATTGTGTGCAGGTCCACTCCCGCTGCAACTAGAGTAAAGCCGGCTTCTATGTATGTTTTCGCCTGCTCCGGCAAGAGAGCGAATATTCCGGCTGCCACTTTTCGGTTTTGGCAAGCGGTAAGGACTGTCTTGATCGCAGCTTGAACTTCAGCATCTGCCACTTGACCAAGTTTTCCAAAACTGCCGGAAAGGTCATACGGTCCGATGATGATTCCATCGATACCATCGACGGAGATAATCTCGTTGATGTTTTCAACGGCAGCGCGGTCCTCGATTTGTACAACCACGCAAGTCAGTTCGTTCGCGTTTTCATGGTGGGTTGCGTCCAGACCATAAGTGTGCGCGCGACCTGCACCAAAACTGCGCTCGCCGGCGGGAGGATATTTTGCAGAATTGACTGCCCGCAGCGCATCTTCCTTGCTGCTTACATGCGGGACGATTATTCCATCTGCTCCGATGTCCAGGACTCGCTTGATCCATTCATCCGAATTGACAGGCACTCGCACGAGACCAGCGCATTCAGGCGTTTTTGCAGTCAGCATCGCCTGTACTTGCTCTAATGACAGAGGGGAGTGTTCCAGGTCAATCCACAACCAATCATAGCCAAGGTTTGATAAACACTCGGTCACCGCCGGCGGTGATAGTGAGACAATCGTCCCAATTTGAGTTTTTCCGGACTTGATTTTGTCTTTGAATTTTGCGAACTTCAATTTTACTGCCCCGCTTTACTTCTGTGCGCTTCGTTGCAGCATTATTTCACGATTGCAGATGCCGGTGCTCTTGGCACGCGGATCAACACGGCGGAGGGCACAATTTCGACTGTGCAGGGCGTGGTTCCGCAGGGTTCTCCATCGATCATGGTTTCTGCTTCCATACGAATTTTAGGTATATGTGTTTGTCCGGACAAAAAATCGCGCAGCTTACGTGCAAATCTGTGCAGGGGGGAACGGCTTACTTGTTTCGGTACCATTTTTATATGGACTTTCTTGACCTTCCGCAAGAGGTACGGCACATGCCCTGAATCTTGATTGAGTATGAACCATTTGAAGAATCGAGCCAGTAGTCGATAGTAATCAACGACCGTGCGAGGGTTCATTACAAGCAAGTCCAGTACGCCATCGGATAGATGCTCGATTCCCTCTGCGCCGATGCCCATCTCGGAGCTGTTGGTAATGAAAATACCGGACGCCTCGACGTCTATCTTTTCACCATCGTCGATCATCAGCTCGTATCGCAGCGGACGATGGGTAACACTTTTCAAAAGCGGCCAACCATAGGCAAGCAAACGAAATTTGGTTTTGTGTTCTTTTACTGGTTTGGTAATGGCATCAGCGATAGGCCCCGTTCCGGCATCGATCGTGAACCAACGATCGTTCATTTTTCCGAGATCGAGGCTGATTGTTTCACCATGCATTATCGTATCCATGGCGCTGTCGAGCGGGTCTTCGTTGTGTTTGCCGCTGCAAATTTTCAGAGTTCGCGCCAGCAGGTTGCCTGTGCCGAAAGGAACTATGCCCACCGGTATTTTCAAGCCGGATTCTGCAACCGCCCCCAGTACGAATCCAACAGTCCCATCCCCGCCGACCGCAACGACTAATTCGAAGGGGCCCATTATCGGTGCTAGCATCTGCGCACTGGTCATATTTTGCGTGATCGGTCTGGCGTTGACCACATAGCCCTTCTCTTCGGCGAACTTTCGCACCATCGCACCCAGCCGTCTATCAAAGTCTCCTACAGTTCCGGATGCCGGATTGTAGACTACGAGAACTTGCTTTAGCTTATGCGACTGGGTGTCTTCGGATGGCATTTGAAAGAATCGAGAAAGCGGTCAACTATCTCGGTGTAAGAAAATTGCGATGGAGGCTATAGTAGAACTTGTGAGTGATAAGTGCCACCGGCAAGATGAGTATGTAGCAGATTCGTTAAGCCAGTCAGTCTTTTCCATATAGAAAGTTCCGCAGTGCATAGTAAAGGCGTACCGATCCGTAATTTCAGCTCTGTTGAGCCCTACCTCTTTCGTGGCGGGCAGCCCGTAAAGGAGGGTTTCATCGCCTTGCAGCAGATGGGTGTAAAGACAGTCATCTGCTTGCGGTGGGGAAAAAAGGTGATTGCAGCGGAGCAGTCCGCGGTCGAAGAGTTGGGCATGAAGTTTGTATCGATGCCTCTCAACTACTGGAATTTGCCAAAGCAAGAAACTGTCGACCAATTCTTGTCGTTAATTGATGATCCGGCCAATCATCCAATTTTTGTTCATTGCCTGCACGGCTCAGACCGCACTGGAATTTTGTTGGCAATCTTTCGTATGTTTCGTCAAGGGTGGTCCTTTGATCGGTCATACGATGAAATGCGCAAATTCGGATTTCATCGATTTCGCTTGCAGAATTTCAAATGGTGGTTGCGTAAATTCAGTCGTGCTGCCGGATATCACTGAGTCTGTGTAATAGGTTTATTAGTGTAAAAATCTTCCGGTTGCTTGGCACTTTTCGCCCAGGCTGGGGGTCCGCCTGAGAACAAAGCACAAATAGGAGATTGTTTAATGTTCAAGTCTTTAACATCACTAGTCTCATTAGTTGCCTTTTTAGGTGTTTTGGCAGCACCTTCATTCGCCAAGGATTCTGCTGAAATTCAAGCGGAAGCCGACAGAAAGGCTGCTGAAGCCGCGGCCGTGGGAGCGGAGGCCTCCGCTGAATCCACTAAATCCGCAGTGGCGCAAGTCAAAGGTAAAGAAGGGCGTGCCGCCAAGCATGCCAGAGAAGCTGCTGAAAAGTCGAGGAAGGCAGACAAAATTCAGGATGACGCTGACGATTTGCAGCGCAAAGCCGATAAGAAATTGCGCAAGGAGCTTCGATAGAGATTACTTCTCAGTCAGCTATTTTCCACTGCGCGGCGATGAAGGCGGGACAGCCAGGATCGGATCACCGCCGCTCCAGCTCTTGTTGTACAAACTAGGCGTTTGCACCACACCGCGATCGCTGAGCACTTCTGCGCTCACTAAAGTGCGCAGCTTGTCGAATGCTTCATTCAATGACGTGTCTTTGCCTTTGCATTGCAGAGCTTCCATCAGCTTTCTTGTGAAAATGCTGTTCGGATAGTTTTTCGATTCCCAGGAAACCTGGTCGGCAAGACTTGAACATAGTACGACTTGTCCGCTTCCGACATTGAGCTTGCTGGCATCCATTTTTGTGACCCGCATCAAGCCTTTGCTGGAGGCATCGGCGTCCGCACTGTCATCCACGTCGTCGACATCGGCCGTTTTCTTGGACTCTTCGCCGGCCGATCCGCTGTGGCACACATCGAGAATGACAACGACACGCTTGCTGTGCACTTGCTCCTGAATAATCTTGGTCAACCACTGCATAGGTATGCCGGTGGAGACTAGCTTGTATTTGTCAGTATCATGCGCTACCAGAAAATTGACGCCGACATCTTCCATTGACGGGCTGCCATGACTGGATACGTATACGACTACGAGATCATCGGGTTGTGCTCTTTTACCGAGCCAGCCCTGACCTAATTGTGACGTTATCTCCTCTTTCGTTGCGCTATTGTCTGTGAGCAACCTCACATGGTCGGCTGCAAAATTCTCCTGAGTAACAAGGAAGTTTTTGAAGTCGGTTGCATCCTTGGCTGCGTATTTCAGATTTATTGTTGAATCTTTGAAATTGCTGATTCCAATTACCAGTGCCCACTTATCCGCTACTTTCTTGTCTTGGGTAGACCCTGTAAGCGCGGTGGACGCGTAGGTTTGCGCATCTGCGGCGCCGGGCAATGCCGCGGTAATTTCTCTGGATTTTTTCAATAGAGGGTCGGCGAGGTCATTCTTGTTCTGTTTGGTGTACAAAGATGCCAACGCTTCGAGGTCTCTTGCCACTTGTGGGCTCTTTTGTCCAAAGACTTTCTCGTCCGTGGACAAAACTTGTTTTAGCAGCGGCTCAGCCTCATCATATTTTTTCTGAAGAGTAAGAAGTTCGCACAAATCTCTCAGGCTGTTAACGACCTGAGTGCTATCTTGTCCCAGCGTTTTTTCCGCCAGTTGCAGGGAACTGCGCAACATCGGCTCGGCTTTGACATAGTCGTTTTGCGCAAGGTAAATCTCTGCCAGGCTGCGCACTGTGAGCGCGATGTCCGGATGATCGGCGCCAAGTTTTTCCTTGCTGATCTTAAGTGCCTTGTTCAGCAGATTCTCGGCTTCTTCATACTTGCGCTCGTCGGCGAGAATGCTTCCTAATTCCACCATGTCGTGAGCGACAGCTGGATGATCCGCCGTGACCAATTTTTCATCGAGTTCCAGAGCGCGCCTGGCTAGTGCTTCTGCCTCGCTGTAGCGACCCTGGTAACGCGCGATCGACGCTTGCGTGATCCAGCACTTCGAAATTTCGACATTGTTTTGTCCCAGCGAGCGTTCGATGATTTTTGTAGCGGCCTTGCAAAATTCTTCTGCTTTTGAATAGCGGCCTTCGTCTCTGCACACCAGTGCTAGATCCAGCAGAGCCTTTCCATAATCCGGGTGCTCTTTGGTCAAAGCTGCTTCGCGAATCTTGCGGACTTGCTGGAAAGTCTTCCTCGCTTCAGCAAAGCGACTTTGCTTGCGATAGAGATCTCCTAATGGTTCCATCACTATTGCAATGTGTTCGTGTTCGAATCCGATCAGAGATTGAAGCCCCAGCAAGGTCGCCTTGTACAAGGCTTCCGCTTCTTTATACTTTCCTTTCTCATTCAAGATTTGCGCAAGATTAAAGGCCGTGTACGCATAGAGCCAATTTTGTTTGGATTGCGGCGTGGCGAACAGAGCTAGGGTTCTGTCATTGATTGCTTTTGCTTCGCTGAGCTTGCCCCACTTGAGATAAAGTCTCGTCAAACCGTTGAGTGGAAGCGCCAGATTGAAATTAGTCGGACCAACCTTCTTTGTGGCAATTGCCAGCGAGCTGTTCAGTACGGCTTCGCACTCGGGAAATCGGCTCTGATCTAGATAGAGCACCGACAGATTGCTCATCATGCTGGGAATCAAATCGCTGGCGCGCTTTTTGCTTGCTTTGTATTTCTTGTTGAGGTGTTTCTTGTCGGCTTCTTCCGCTTCTGCAATCGAGCTCTTGAAAAGATCTTCGGCCTCCTTGTATCGACCGACCGATCGGTATGACTCGGCAAGACCCAGGGCTATTTGTGCACTCTGGTAGCTGGACAGGTCCTCGGACTTTTGAGCTTTCTCGAAAAGCTCGATTGCGTCTTTATAGCGCCCGTGCTGGTAGTTGTTTTGCGCGTTGATAATCAGGCTGTCTAATTGAAAGGGGGCATCGATGGCCGGCTGTGAATTACCTGGCTGCGAAGCTGCTTGCGTGCTCGATGTATCGCCGGCGTGTCCGGGTTGTTGCGATAACGCGAAGTACAGTCCCAGGACTGCGGCAAGAAAACGCTTCGATCTCATTGAAAACCTGTTGTACGGTAGCTGATGTAATGACCTGTGATTTGGTATGGATTTTAGCGCGAATCCAAGAAGTGAATATTTAATGTTTGCGCATCTGCCAGCAAGGTGGGGTGCGGCTTTCGAAATTTCGCCCCACGTTTTTAAGAGCAAATCTGCGTGTATGTAGATAGTGAGAGCGGCAGACTTATCAAGGGAGAAGAGAATGATTCGAGCACTTTTGAACGGCTTCGTCGGTGCAGTGGCGCTCACTACCGCGCATCAGGCTCTTCGCCGGGCATTGCCGGATGCACCGCAGTTGGACCGCATGGGCATGAAGGGTGTGGCTAAGGTCTGCTCGGCTGTCGGCAGAACACCTCCCAGTGGATCGTCTCTTTTCCTCTTTGCATTGCTTGGCGACATTTTGACGAATACTCTGTACTTCAGTCGTGTCGGTACGAAGCCGGGGTTCGCTAGTATCGGTAAGGGAATCTCTCTTGGACTGAGCGCAGGGTTAGGCGCTGCAGCTTTGCCGGTCATACTCAGTTTTGACAATGGTGCAAGAAAGAGAACCAGAAGAACCGGAGCCTTGACTGTCGGCCTCTTCCTCTGCGGTGGCTTGGCGGCCGCTATGGCCGCACAGTGCTGCCCTAGATCGGCTGATTAGTCTGCTGAGAAAGTCCGTGCATAACTGAGTTTGCATGCGAAGAATTTCAACGAGTTTTTCTCGAAGCTCATAAGCAATCGTCCTGCTGTGAGTGGTGCCATATTTGGTGCAAGACTCGTGAAAACAATTTTCTTGGATGTTTAAAACTGACTCTCTTCTGCCGGCAGGCCATTAAAGGGAACTCGGACTGCCATCTAGTTGCTATTCTAAGAGAGGTTCAGGAATCTCTTTTCAACAGCTATTGGAGTGGTCTAGCGTGGAAAACGCGGCACCGGAGAATTGTCAAAATTGTTTTCGACCGTTTCCGGAAGGGACCGCCCCGGGACAATCGCAGAGCGTGGGCTCCGCTCAAGTCCAACCCAGGGACAAAACCCAATGGTTTTCACTGTGTCGTTGTGACCGTCCTTTTGCTCCCAGTACGAACTTTTCGATCGACATTTGCTGCGCATGCAACCGGCGAATTGCCGCCAATATTGCACCAGGTCCGAAGCACGTTGACTTGTGCAGTTGCATGGAAAGAAAGCCCAAGCAGGTTCCGACCCATTTGAAGCCGAATGAGGTCGACGCCGTCAGCCTGGATTTATCAACGGTCGGACTGTCGGCCGCGAATTTCCCTTCTGAAAGATATTCACCACTTGCACTTTTGGGTTTCAGCAAAAGAGCCACGACAATACTGGCCAGGGACAGAACCCGCGGCACGAAAGTTGCTGTTAAATGTTTCAAAAAGGTCGCTGCTGAGATGCAATCGATCTTTCAGAGTGAAGTGAAGAAAAACCAGCAGCTTACACACACGAATATAGTCAAAATCGTTGACGCCGGGTTCCACAATGGTAAAGCACCATATCTGGTGACAGAGTACAAGGATGGTTTCAATGTGGAACAGTGCTTGGCTCTCTATGGTATTCCAAGTTTTGACGTGGCGGTAAAAGTGATGCTGTCGCTCTGTGAGGCCCTTCTCTATGCTCAAAAGCAGGGAGTCTGGCATAAAGATATCCGGCCGGGAAATGTCATATTCTTTGATGACATGAATGCGGAGCCGTCTGTTTTCATTACCGATTTTGCTTTGCCCAAGATAAGGGCCGGCGAGGGAATGATCGATTCAAATGACGCAATCTGGATGTCGGCTGACGAAGCGCGCAATATGGAGTACACCGAAAGGTCCGAGGTCTATTCCATTGGAATGATTGGCTATTCACTGTTGACCGGTCGCCCTCCGTTTCGAGATGGCGACATGCAAGAAATCAAAAACATGCATGCGCTGAAACTGCCGCCAAAGATTTCGGATTTGAACTTCGACAACAAGAGACCGAAAGATCTGGAGGAGATAATCGTCAAATGCCTGGAAAAAGATCCGAATTATCGATTTGAAACCGTGACCAAGCTGCAAGAACGCCTGGAGATTTTTCCTCGCAGAGTGCAGATGCAAATCAATGCAGTGCTGGCAGCAAGAAAGAGAAAGAAAATCATGCTTATCGCTTCAATTGCTGCAGCCGTAATTTCGGTGGTTGGCGCTGTCGGTTTTTTTGTATTGCGCGGGCATTGAAGTTGTTATTTCGCGCACTCGAATCTTTCAATGATTGCATACCGGCAGCAGATTCGCTGAGTTGAACATCGTGGATGGTGCAATGACGGTTTCGCCTAGAGGAACATTGGCTCCATATCTCTCTGCCAGCAGCTGTTTGACGACTTTCGAATCGAGGTCGAAATCGCCCAACTTTTGCAAATGACCAACTTCGATGTTTAAGGACTCCTTATACATCTTCCAGACGAGCTCAGAACAATAAATGCGCTGGTCTGACCATTCAAAGTACGGATCGTAAGGCTTGCCTTCGAATCTTTTCCAGACTGCTTTCAATTTTTCGATGGATTGCTGTGGGAGTTTGTTTGGACTCTTCAATCTCTTGATCGAATAATGCGCATCGACTCCGCTTTCGATCCAAGCGCCGATCGGTGTTTTGACCACTGGTCCGACCGCCTCATAAACATACCAGCCATCTTTTTCGAGAAATATAATTCCTACGTGAGAAATTTGAGAGTGTGTGGCTTGATGAATCGCAGCGCTCTGGCGTGACTTTGATGCCTGGAAAATGATGTCTCCGTCCTGCAGAGGCTCAGAGGGAGTGAAGCGATGCTCAACGCCGGCGACAGAAAAATATGCAGAGATCGCAACAGATATTGCGGCCGTCATCATGCACAGTGCCAAGGCATATTTTCTTTGTATGACCACTCTTCATTCTCGCGTGTGGGTAGGAGCAAATATAGCGCCTTGGCAGTTTCACTTCATTGCCCGGACCAACAGTTCGGCAACTGATGGTAGTTGCTTATTTCGCCCGGCTAATTCCATATAGACACAGGCTCGAATACTATAATGAAGTGTTGCAATAGTGGCGGCGAACTACTCAATTTTTTGTGAGTTGTATGTATGAACAACAGCATTTCGATTGAGACCGATGAAGTCACAGATGTGCAGACGCAAAAGAAGGTGCGATGCAAGAATTGCGAGCACGAGATAACCAGCCCGTCGCTGGCAATACAGCCGCACGAACATACGTTTCGCAATCCTGCCGGCTATTCTTTTCACGTTCTTTGCTACAGCGATGCTCCCGGTGCAGCCAATGTAGGCGATGCAACAACGGATGCGAGTTGGTTTGCGAATTATGCATGGACCTTTGCTGTATGTGCTCAGTGCCACTATCATCTTGGTTGGTGGTACAGCGGCAAGGACCGATTTGCCGGACTGATTGCCACAAGGTTGATGCGTTAGTAATTTTCTGTTTTGTCACTGGAGTCGCCCCAGTGGGTGATGCTTGCCTGAAAACCCTTGCTGTACAGGCGTAAGCGCCGTTTGCCGTTCTACATTAAATTACTTTTTTCGCCGGTCGAGCCGTTACCGCGAGAAAAAGCGAAGGCAATTCTCATATATGGGCCGAGCTGTACGATTTTTTAGGAGACCTGTGGCAGATGCGAATTCGAAAAGTTGAGGTACTGGCGGTGCCGGTACTCGAGTCGCATATTGAGGCAATGCGCCTGATTGCCGAGCAGCGCATGATTTCAATTGATAGATTGGCGTCAGAGATGATCGCCAAAGAAACACAAAGGCAGCGCAAATTACTTGGAGCGGGCGCCGGTGTTGCTGCTGGCGATGGCGCGGGCAATGTTAAAGCTCCGGCGAAATCCGCCAAGAAGAGGGCGGAATCAGATGCTCCGGAAGATACGCTATTGCGCAATATCGGCAAGCAGATAAGATTGCGCCGTTTACTGATGGGAATGAGTCAGGCTGAGCTGAGTAAAAAAGCTGGTTTTAGCCGTGCCTTTATCGTCGATGTTGAAAGTGGAAATAGAAGTATTGGCTTGGACAATCTCTATCATCTAGCTTCCATGCTGGAGATCGATGGTTCGCATCTGGTCCATTTGGCAGAGCAGATGTCTGTAGACCCGAATGCTAAGAACGAAGTGATTGATTGCGGAACTGCAGATCCGCAAGAATGACTGTCTAAAACGCCGACGTTGGTCGGGCGTCTATCTCATTGCCGGTTCCAGGCGCGAATTCAATTCGGCGACCTTGTTGCCATCCAGGTAGGTGCCGAGTTGATCGAGCGAGAACTGCACGCCCGAGTAGAAGTCTCCGAAGATGCCGTACTTCGCGCTTGCCTCGTCGAATCTCATCTCGTAAATCAGTTTTTTGAATACAAGCGGATCGTCGGCATAGAGGTCGACGCCCCATTCGAATTTGTCGTAACCGATGGAGCCGGATATTACCTGAGTTACCTGTCCATGGAAGGTTCTGCCGATTTTGCCATGATCAAGCATCAGGCGAGCTCGGTCAGCAAAGGGAAGTGTGTACCAGTTGACTTCCTCTCCGCGTTTTTTGTCCATCGGATAAAAGCAAACATAGCGGCGTTGGGGAATGCGAGCCCACAAGCGACCTGCATGATGCGGCACCTTTTCCTGCTCTTTGAGAAGCTCGTCGAAAGCCTTGTTCCATTCTTCGGAATGCGGCTTGAGACCCTTTTCAGCCAATCCGGCATGGATTTTGCCTGTGGCGTCATAGAGTCCGAGTTCTAGTATCGAAACATAGGATGTTGCCGGTGTAATGAATTCCGACAGGCGCAATCTGTCGATGACGGTTTGCGCATGTGCCAGTCCTTCGTAATTCTTGCTGTAGTGGGTGAGCATCAGGTCGGCTTTGTGCCCAACCATTTGCGCCAACCCAACATCCGTGTCTTCGGAATTTTTCAGGGCGTTGAGAGCGTCGGTCGCTTGTTCGACGATTTTGGCTCTCTCTGTCTGGGCCAGTTCGTCCCACGCCAACCGGTCGAAGGCGAACATGCGGTGAAGAATCCACCAGCTGTCGAGAGATTCGGGGACATCAGGGTGACGCATAGTCCTGGCTCCTTGGCAACGCTTTTATACGGATTAAAGACTAATCCATAAATGCCTTGGATTCGGCGGATGCTAAGCAAGTTTTTGCATTCGGCTTGATAAAAGTGTCCGGCAATGCCCTGATTGGCGCGATATCCGGAAATCTAAAACCAATCAAATCCGCTGGAAATTCCAGGAAACAAGCTTTCCGTCCTTAAAGGGGGCGATACCGTGAAACATCTTGGGAGATTCGTCGAAGACCATATCCAGCCACAATCTGTCACTTTCCCAAAGATTCAGGGCGGAGATTTTTTCTATTTCTATCCACTCGAGAGCTCCTTCGGCATTGCCTTCGTGGGCTGCTCCACTGTATGCGTCTACACGAAAGATGAACCCGAACCAGGCTTCGTCGTTTTTGCCAAAGCCTGGCCAGCTAATGGTTCCACGCAGTTTGATATCTGTCGCAGTTAGCCCCGATTCCTCTTGAATCTCCCTGACCAAGCCGGAAATGATATCTTCGCCGTCAGAGATTTTTCCGCCCAGCCCGTTGTATTTGCCGTAGTGCAAGTCATCGGGCCTGGTATTCCGGTGAATCATCAGCACCGACTTCTTGTCCGGCGAAAGGATGTATGCGAGCGTTGCGAGAATGGGTGTATAGGCCGTCATTTTCCGGCTGGTCCTGCCTTTCTATGGTCGTTTCGGGCACTTGCGAATCTTTGCACGCGCTAATCTCGGCAAATCCGACAGCACCGAATCATAACACCTCGTTTTTTCCAATCAAAGTGCGCTCCGAGAGGCGCTCGGGCAGTTGGCACCGTATGCGGTATCGAAGCCGATTCTTGCCCGGCTGCCGGTATAAATCACGAAATTGGGTGATTGCATTGAAAAGCCTCTGCTGTACGATTGCCTTAAGTCGATAGTCATAAGTAATATTTTGAACCTCCTTCGCGCCTACCGGAGTGGCAGATGCACGTTCTTATCGCGCGTGAAATCGAGAGACTGAGAAGTTTTTCTTGTCGCTGCCAGGAGCGTAATGATTTTCTTACGTCGTATTGGAGTCTCAAGCGAGTTTTGGATATTGCCGATAAAGACTCTTTAGGTTGCGAGTGTTACGCAGATATTCTGGTTGAGCTGGGCCTTGTTTGTATGACCTTAAGAAAGGTCGCCGAGGGTAAGTCGTATTTCACCAACGCACTTACTCTATACAGAGAAATCTATCCGGAGAGTGGTTTTCCGGTTCAAGAGTGTATTTCGCGCATAGAACAGGCTGAAACAGGCGTGCCAGCTCAGTCTCAGGCTACTCTTCGCAGCTGAGTTTCTGGCACTAAACAAACTTATGCTTTGCCCCGAATTTGCTATACCGCGTGATTTGCTTGCCTTTGTTTATCGAGCGAAAGAGGCATAACCTGGACAAATTCGGACTTTTTCATCATCATGGATTACAGGCGGTAAATTGCATACGTGCTAAGAAAGAAGCAAATGCGACGGTGGGAGAACACGATCGCTTTCACCCTTAACTCAGTGTCGAACTGTCTGACTCGATGATTGGAATGAGATATGCCAGTATTACTAGTGGTTGAAGCCGATCTTGCCCAACGAGAGCTAATCTCGGCTTTACTTGAGAAATTCGAATATTCTGCAGTGTTTGTGGACTCAGCTGAAGAGGCATTGAGAGCCGTATCAAACTCCGAAATTGTTTTTGACGCAATTCTCATCGACTTGCGATTGCCGCAATCAAATGAAATTGAAACAGCAAGAGCAATTCGCCAGTTAGAGCGAGAGAAAGGTCGAAAGACGCCGCTGATTGCCACTACTGCTTGTGTTTCGGAATGGGAGCGCATCGATGGGCACAATCTTTGCGCTGATGATTGTCTTAGTAAGCCTTTCCAGCCTGAGGACTTGCGGCGGATGCTCTTGAAGTGGACTTACAATCCGGCACGTCCAAACTTGAGAATTCTTCCACCGAGCAGATCCCTGGAAAGCGCTTAGTGGTAAAGTCCTATTCTCGTATAGACGAGATTTTTACCCATACTAGATAACCGATCAGTGCGATAACCAGAAGGGCGCAGCTGATGTATTTCAAGAGAATGATAGTTGCATTCGGCGGAGTACTTTGCGCTATGCCTAATGTGGCAGTGGCGAACCTTTTTGCCGTCGACTTATCTTCCGGTCGTTGCGTAATGCCACTCGCCAACGACACTACTAGTGGTTCGTTGGTTGTGGGGCAGATAATCAATTCGCCTTTTCTGTTGTAGGCATGTAAGTACGCGAATTGGCATTGAACAGGTTGGTTTGGCAATTCAATGCGTCCGTATGGTTTGTTAATTACAGAAAGCATTGCAACTGTTCCCGGCTCTGGCGTGGTCTCTTGCCCAAAGCTATCACCTCTTAACATGCGAGCATCGAGTTTTTTATCTTTGATTTTGCTGTCTAAAGAGTACGTGTCAACCGAATAGGCACTTACTGGCTCGACTTTGTTCGTGCATGGATTGCGATATGAATAGAGTGTTTTCACCTCGCGGGCAATCGGGTATCTATGATTGTTTTGATAAAACGCTTGAGCTTCTGCTGCTACCTTGTTCATCGCCCTTACAGTACTTGTTTCTGGAGAATGTTCATCCAGGAATTTAATACCTGTAGGATCTTGCAGACCATCTTCGAAGGGCGTCAGCCAAAGGCAGTTCTGGTATTCTCCTTTTAGTAGGCGAAGCTCGTCGGAAAATGAGCCTTTCCAGATTCGCGGACGAACTTTCCCTTTCAAACCCGACCCCATAAGTGTGAGTCCGTCTCTTTCGACGCTGATAATCACCGAGCTGTCGATAGTGGAAAAGACCTTTCCAACAAGTGATTGAACAAAGGCAGGAAGCTCTTTGGATGAGGGTTCGTTGACCAGAGACGTGACGAAGCATCCGAAAACCACAGCGCAAATCGCCAGTGGCGCAAGTCTTGTCAAACGTCTTGTCCAAGATCTGTCGTCTTTGATCGCTTTGTCCAGCTCTGCTGTCGACTGAGTCTTGAAATACGAACGTGCCGAACCTCGCAATGCATTTTGTGGGTGTATGGCGAGGTCAGACCAGTCTCTTCCCGAATTGTTCTCATTGCCCGTCTTGTTGGCGGAGAGTGGGAGCGAAGACCTCGCATTCGACACGTGATCGGCGGTGCGAAATTCTTTGTCAATTTCCTCTTCTACAGCAGCACTATCCTGCGGCGAGGCAGAGGTGCTTGCATCGAATCTTGCATATTCTCCGGTCTCGAGTTCATTCGATAGTAGGTCGGCTGCTGATTCTTCCGGTGCTTCCGGTGCAAATGATTGCTGGGGCTGGTTAAGTTCCGCATGTGAAGTGCGCAGCGGTCTTTTGCTTGCATCCCGCGAGACGAGCACTGCCTGTGTAGATGGTGTGTGTGTACCTTCGGCTTCCGATTCAGGAGGGGCTGCCCCCAGGGCTTCTTTCATCTCGCGCTTCAAATGCTGAAGCGCATTCTTGTCTCCACCTGTCTTTATCAGCCATGTGGCGTAATTTCCAATCACCGATTTTCTAATCGCGTGATGTAGAGGCAGTAAGGATGTTGCCAGCTTGTGGGCTATTTTGAACTCAATCTCCGCTTCGCCTTGCTGATCGCAATTGTCGTGCGCCTTTGCCAGCTTCAAGTAGGTGATGATTTTATCTGCGTCATGGCTGCCGTTTTGGTCTTGCAATTCGAGCAGAGCTTCGTAAGTTGCCAGAGACTCTTTGTATTGCGATGCTCTCTGCTGGCTGGCTCCGAGCTTTTTTAAGAGCTCGATTCTTTCGCTTTTCGCGTTGCTATTGAGCATCATCAAGAGCTTGCCGTATTTCTGGCATGCTTCATCGAAGTTGCCGGCACGAAACTCCAAATCCGCATCAGTCTCTGCTTCCGTCACCATAGAATTATCGAGCACCTGCTGGTAGTGGGACGCGCGGAAACAGACAAAACTCCCAAGAATTTCGTCTAATTCCCCAAGTGAATATTTCTATTATGTCAACGGAGTTTCCGTCGGACATCACTCCAAAAGGCTATTTTAGGCGGTCACTTCCGTCATACTTTACAGGAAGCGAATCGGCGCTTCGCCTGAATCTCTGGGGCTTTTGAAGCTTTCAACCGGTTTTCACCTTCATCATTTTGCCGGATATTCTTTGCTGCAGGAGGTTTAGGCGAGCAATGGCACTGAACAAATCTTGCCAATCATCAACCCCAGCACCTGTTGCTGAATTTTCTATGGTTTGCTGAATCTGCCCTGCCACTGCCAGTATGTCTTCGATTTCGCCGCTGCAGGTTGTCGTGAAAACGTCTCCAAACCGCTGCTGCAGGTTGTCCATCATTCTGACTAGTTGCTGAAGAATGGCGGGGACCATTGAGGTCTGTCTGGCAATCTGATATCCAGTGGAATCTACAGATTCCCCGCCCAGAGACGCTATCAGTTTTTCGTAAGCCTGTTCGATTTCAGAAGCCCGGGCTTTGACTTGCTCCACCATTTCTCGGGGCGCTGAATAGTCTTCACGGTCGGTAGTTGTTTCCATGACCAAATGATTGCACAAATTATTCTTTCCAGAGGAAAATACTCAGGTCTACACTCTCGTCTGCGTTGAATCGAACCCCTTCCTTTTCCAGAAGCACTCGCTGCAATCTGACCGGGCGACCATCATCGCCGAGCTGGGCGGATTCATGATGCGTACTCAACTTGCCTTTCGAGTTGATTACTCTGTGCCAGGGGACATTGTCTGAATTGTATTTACCCGCGTTTTTATCGCTGCCTAGGGCGTTCATTGCCCATCCAACTGCCGCTGCACTGAGGCGTTTGTTGATACGCCTGGAAATGTCGCCGTATGTGCTTACTTTTCCACGAGGAATTGCCATAACAATTTCGTAGACAAGCTCAAAGGGACTGGCGGCTTTGGATTTGGTTGTTCTCTTCGATGCTGGCATAAGGCTCCGCCAATATGTTATTTGCCGGCAGGTTTGATTGCCTTCTTTTGCTGTTGTTCGCGCGCCGATTTCATGCCCTTGGCCATGTTGGCGAGTCCCGTGCGCATAGCCGGAGTGTCATCGAGTCGCAGGCACTCATCTTCTATTTTTTTTGCGTCTGCATCGCGCCCTGCTCCGACATAGGTCCCGTAGAGCAGCAGCACCATGCTCGGGAGCGGATCAAAATCTTTTGAGATTTCTGTATTCGGTCTGGGCGCCTTAAGAGCCTCTGCCTCCTTGTGAATCTCTTTGAGGCTTTCCAGTGGATCTACATACAAGTATGTTGCCGCATCAGCCCAGCGATTCTCCGAAAAAAGCACGGTCTCCAGCGCCTTGAAGTGCTTTCTTATGACGTCGCGTTGTTTAGGGTCGACCTTTATCTTGTCGAACCATGCAACCGTGCGACCGTTTTCGCTGAGCATTCCATTTAAGATGATCCAGTCACCCCGCTTGTCCGCCTTCTCCGCTGCTTCTCTCAGCTCTATGAATTTGGCTTTGGCCGGCGGATATATCGTCAATAGCTTCTTTGCTTCAAAGGGAATCAATCCCTTGCGCAAATCTCTTTCCGTTTCATCACTGGTGCTCAGGTTGTTCCAGAGCCAAACGTACTCGGCAAGAGCTTCTTCATTTTTCCCTGCGTTTGATGTTTCGCGCGCTTTGTTGATATGCGACCAGACATCCAGGTTGCCGGACGTGGATTGTTCCGTTGTTTGAGTGCTCGAATGCCCTTTGTCGCCTTTCGCTTCCTTGAGCCACCGCAATAGATCCGGAGCGCTCATGTATCCGACTTTCCGTCCAAATTCCCTGGAACTCTTGGGGGTAAACAAAATCACGGTCGGCATTGCTTCGATGCGCATCGTCTCTGAAGCCTTCTCTTCTTTATCAACATCAAACTGTACAGCGATTGCGTTTTCCTTTACCCAATTCATAACCTCTACATCGACCCAGGTGGTTGCTTCCATGCGCTTGCAGGGCGGGCACCAGGATGCGGTGAAGTCCATCAACAAGACTTTGTCGTCTTTTTGTGCTTGTAGCTTAGCTTGCTCGAGCGTGTATTTCGAAAAAATGGACGATTCAGCCCGGGCGTCATTTGTCAGTGTAAGTGCCAGAAGACTTGCCAGATACAAAGGCTTCCAGAGTATGAGTCTCATCGCTAAATGCTCCGCTTAGGGCATGGCCGGAAGAGCAAATATATCATTGATCTATGGACGCGGCATCGCCTGTCAAGGGAGTTTGAGCAACCAGTCGAATAAGCCTTCTTCTTCCAGTCCCATCGTCAGAGAATCGTGGTCGACTCCTTCATACTCGGTGACTATCGGCTGCGTTCCCAGTCTGCGCAGTTCTTCCACTAGCCGGCGCGTTTCGTCTATCGGACACGGCTCGTCATCCGTGCCTTGTAAGAACCAGATCGGCATATTGACTACTTGTTTTGCAATATTTGCCGTTCGATTCGATGCCACGAACATCGATTCAAACAATTCATTGTCTTCTGCCGGTAAATGAGGCGGCGCTTCTTCGCCCATCCATGTGATACCAGGCGCGATGCAGACCATTCCCTTGAACTTTTGCGGATGCTTTGCCGCTATCCAGAGGTCGCTGGAGCCTCCCATCGAGTATCCAGCCAGAAAAATTCTTTGCGGATTGGCAGCCAATTGACCGACCGCAACATTGATGCAGCGCAAAACGCGCTTTTCCATTTCACCGTAAAATGCGCGATGATTCAGGTCGCATTGTGGAAAAATGACTGCGGCCGGAAGTTGCAAGGTTTCAAAAACGTGCGCGTTGCCTTTAAGTGGTAATCCAGGGTCCCAGCCTCGTTCGCCCGAGCCATGGAGAAAGACGATCAGAGGGGGATTTTCCAGATTACCGAAATTTTCCGGAGTGAAGGCGGCAAACTCATATTGAGCGTCTTCATCTCTCAGCAGTTGAAAAGGCATGTCGGTCTCCCGGTTTCCAATTGGTCGGTCTAGCCCGAGTATTTTCAGGCGTTTGAATGTCGTGACGGTTATCTTCTTACCGTCCAAGTTGAAAGTCAATTGCGATTTTTCTTCAGCTTTGGAGCTGTCGCTATTGATCATCCGTCACATACCGCCCGATATGGTATCAAAAGCGGTGCAGCGCAAAGGCAGCGAGGTGAGAATTCTCAGCGATTTTCCAGAGTCTGGGTAATTGATTGTTCTTTCTGCTTGTGAAAGCAGGTATGGCAAAAAACCGGTCGCAATCCGGTGGGTTTGAAGGGGACGCGTGTAATTTCACCGCAGGCATGACAGGGCACGTCGGCTCCCTGGTCGGCTGTCAGTCCCTTCTTGAAAAGTTTCAATGATGTGCGGCAATTCGGACAGCGGACAGGAACGTTTTTCAGACCTTTGAGCGCGAAAAATTCTTGTTCTCCTGCAGAGAAAACAAAAGGTGTTTCGCATGTGCGACAAGTGATGACTTGGTCTTCCCCTGCCATATTTCCTCGTTTAGCTTTCCGCTGGGCCCAGCTTGCCGATTGTTGTTAGTAAAGAGGGTATGCCCCGGAATAGCCAATTGGTCACAATTTTTTGCGTTTTGTAATCATTGAAAGCGGCAATGGCGGATAAAAGTTTCGCTTGAGTAATCAAAGGCAAGTCCAAGACTCAATTGAGAGACTTTCAAAAACAAACACGGGATCTGCTTTTGGCAGATCCCGCATTCGGTTCCGGCTGGGTTTTCCCCTGTAAAATTTATTGCTGTTTCGGCGCCATCGGCACATCCACACCCTTTGTCGTAAAGGCCCAGCTGTTGCCGCCGGCTCCGCTGTACTCCAGATCATGCGTTGTCGAATTGATGGCGAAGTCGCCCTGCCAAACAGCACCGGTCGTGCTGTTTTTCCATGAGATTTGTCCATTCTCTTCGACACGGTCCCAGTGACCCAGATTTCCGTCAATGGCAACCAGTTGGGTGCCGTTGTAATGATACTTTCGCACTAGACCGTCGCCCGAGGGTGTTTCGAGAACGTTTCCGTTCTTGTCAAAGAGAATTCTGCCGGTATTTTCGTCCTGGAGAACAAAGGAGCCGTCCACATTGAACTCTACATGCAAGCGTTTCGAATCTACGATCGTGTCGTATTGCATGTTGCCCAAGCCGTCAACCTTCAGGTTTTCCACTGTCTGCATGACTTTTCCGTCCTGGTCTTTCATGGCGAATTTGCCGTCCGGTTGTCTTTCGAAAGTCACACCTGCTTGATTTTTGATTTTAGTGATTTCACCTTGATCATTGATGCTCACGTCCAGCGGACCACGTTGTTCGTGTCTATCGGCCATGCACATCTGAGGTTCGTTTTGATCGCCCACGCTGCTGTCATAGAGCTGGTTCAGCAATAAGCTGTCCGGTGCAAGGAAGCACGCGTTCTGATTGGGCTTGGTAAGGCAATACACTTCGTTGAATCTTTTATCGATCATTGGAGTGCTTTCTAGCGGACACGAATTTGCGGCCTCCAGTGCGACTGATCTGTCGTTCAAACTAAAGCTGCCATTTTCTGGAAAAGTCATAAAATCGTCCTCCCACTCGCGCCGTCGCGTCACTGGTTGATGCCGAGAACGATAGCGGCGATTTGTATCCAATCTGTTTATTCGCCGGGAGGATTTCTCTTTGTCCGGCGGTCGCTCTGGATAGGCACGGCGGTAAGATTAAATGTCGAAGGCGGGCGCAGGCTTGGCTTTTCGGGGTTCTGGGCTTATTTAATCTGGCTTTGTGGCACATATATTGATGAGATCATATGGTGTCCCTAATGCCGCCTGACCAGATTTCTGCGAAGAGTGAGCCGAATAACGCTGAGCGCCAGTCCTCTGAGAAAACAGAGGCGACCGGGGCGCACAATAGTTTTATTCGAGAATTAGCGAATTCGGTAGTGTTTTCGGCAATCGAGCAGCCGGCTCTGGGTGTTGCTCAATTCATCAGCAATGATGCGATGGTCAGTGTCAAGAACGGGTTCTCGAAATTCGGTATCGAGGCTCCCGAGGCGGCTAAGTTCAATTCTGCCAACTGGTACGCTCAAAATTTCGGCAGCGCAGTAGGGATGATTTTACCCTTCGCGCTTACCAAGAAAGGACTGGGCAAGCTGGGAGCCTTTGGCGAAACCGCTGCTGTTGAAACCTCGGCGCTTTCTCGCCAGTCCGCAATCGGAATGAGTATAAAAGAGTCGGCCATTACTGGCGCGGCATATGGAACCCTTTTCACTCCCAGCGATCAGTCCGCCCGAAATGCCGGATGGGTTTCATTCGTGGGCGACAGAGCAGTGAGTGGCGCCGGCAGCGCGCTCACTTTCGCGACCCTCACCGCCGGCAGTCTGGGTGTAGGTCGTTTGGCAGAAACAAGTGTAGCTTCACGTTTCGGTTTGGCACCGGTGCTGAGAAGTCCGGTTGCTTCGGGAGCATTGGGAGGTTTGCCCGGAGGAGTTGTGGCCGCAGAATACGATGCTGTGGCAAGGCACCGCCGCGCCGCAACGGTTGAAGAATTGACCGAGTCCATGTTCGGCATGGCTGTAGTCGGCGGGGCCTTTGGCGGTGTTTCTTACCTGGGGCGCTTGAAGGGAGCGGCGAATCCAGACGTCCGACCGGCAGAGCATCAGAATAAGGTTGTGGAACTAAATACGGTGCCCGCCGAGCCAATTCGAAATACTTCCGGAAGTGAATCTCGCACAGTGGGCGGCGCGGGACGGCCTGCTGAGTTGATACCGCCTGTATCAATTAATCCGCACGAGTTTCGCAAGACTGGAAATGTCGATCAATCCGTCAGAGTTGAACTGTCTTTGCAGGAGCAGAATCTTTGGCGTCAAACTCAGCAGGCCAAAACGATCGAGGAGTGGAGAAAAGTCGCCGAGCAGATTGAAGAACTGCCGCCGGACAAGCGCCTCTGGTTTGGCGAAACGCTGGATCGGCAGGGAAACAGGCTGACCAATGCCGAACTCAATGAGCTCTGGCCAAAGCTTCTGCAGGAAGACCCACATCAGGGCTATCGAATCGCCAAGGGCATTGGTCCGGAACGCGCCAGCCAAATTTGGCAGCAGGGCCTCGAGTCGGTTCAAAAATTCGATAATCCTGTTCTGGCAGAGCAGCTTGCCAAAACCATGGTTTTCCTCGAGCCTTCCAAGCAATTGGCAGCGCTGGAGGCGATGCTCCAATTGGAAAAACCCCCTTCCTATCTTGATATGACTTCTGTCACTCTGGCTAAAGAGAATCAGCTGGCTGCCGCCAAACTCTTGGAGCGCAAAGGTATCACGCCACAGATAGAGACCGGTGCCGTTTCTGCCTCGGTCTGGGCTGACTGGGCTCTGGGGCTGGAGCCCGGCAAAATACGTGATGGTTTGATCGATCAAATTCGCAAGAGAATTGCCGGCAGCAATAAAAATGCGGCTGAAGAATTGAATGCAGTTCTGAAGATTGCGCAAGAGAAGGGAGGACCGAAGGAGTACGAGTCGTTTAACTCGATGCTCACGGCCATCACCCCGAGGCACGGTACTGCTGCCGATGTAGTTGCGGCTCGTTCGACAGCCTTGAATGGGATCGATGCAAAATTCATAAGCCGGATGCTTTTCTTTGAACGTGACTGGCCGATGAGCGATCAAATAGCAGCAAGAAGCCCCGAGCTTGTACGTGCGCTTGCCACCAACTCCAGATTCAATCCCAGTCTCGAGCGCAGTGCTTATCTCTCGGAGCTGATGTCTAGAAATCCACCAGTGACGGTAGAACAATTGACGGGCTCTCTTCTTGAGAGCAATCGCAAGTCCGAGGAAATGCGCCAGTATTCCTTGTTGTCGCAAGGCGATATCAAGGCTTTGGTTCAGCATGGCGTAAAAGTCGAACCCGCTCAAGTGCCTGAAGCACTGCGCGCAATTAGAGCGGATGTGATGAAATCGTTTGATCTTCCCGGCGAAAAACCAATACACCTTGGTCGCCTTTCGAACGCCATGACTCTTGCAAATGAGCTTGGTAAGAGCAATCCCGAAGCCTTTAATCGCGAGTTCAAAGAACCGATCGAATCAGTGCTCTCCAGTAACGATTATCGATATGCACGCAGGCTGGAAGCGTCTAAAGCACTTGGTGAATTGCAACGTGCCGGATATGACGGCGCTCAAGCAATTAGAATGCCGGAACTGCGCATGGGCCGCATAGTCGAGATGACGCCCGAGGCGCAAACGACAATGCGAACGTCGGTGGAGAAATCGCTCTTTGACAAGGAATCATTGCGAAAGATGCTGGGCGATGGGCCGCTTGGCAGATTGATGCCCAGTGTTTTTGGACGTTCTAGCGAAGGTGGTATTGTCGGACGCAAACAGCACCAGGCTCATGATTTTTCCCTAGATAACCACTTGCTAGGCGTCGTCGACAGAGTCAAGGCCGATCCGAAATTCAAAGAGCTTTTGCCCAGCGATCAGGTAAATGTTCTCTGGGCCGCCCTGCTGCATGATGTCGGCAAGATGGAGAATATGGTGGATTTCGACCACAACAGGACTTCAATCAGTGTAACCTGGGGTGTGTTGCGTTCGCTGGGCTATTCCGATACGCGTATCCAGCGCATCACCGATGTGATGAGCAAAGATGCCGAGCTCAGCTACAATCCCGAGGTCAGGAATTCGGTTGCTCTGGGTAACCCGAAGGTGCTGGATGATGTGGTCAATAATTATCGCAATGCCGATGCACTGAATATGGTGGCGCTTTTAAATCGAGCCGACATCAAGTCCGTGAAAGCAAATGAAGCATGGTACACGCCAGAAGTTGATGCCGAACTGGGGCGCATACATGATCTGGCGGCACCGCGCGTCGATGCATTGAACCGTCATCTGCTGCCGCTTTTGCCGACCAAAATTCCGCAGGGCTATGGCGGACACGTGATGTCCGACTACAGCGTTTTTGGACATTCTCCTCGCGATCTGGCCGGACAATTCCTCAAGCAGCGCTCGACGATCGAATCTCCCGAATACTCGATGTCATTCTCCGTATTTACTCCGGAAAATCATAAGGTTTATGAGGACGGCTCGAAAGTGATCGCGCTTGTCACCGGTCCTTTCGAACATATCGCGCAGGCAAATAGAAATAACCTCTCGACCGGGAATTCGGTCGGTTGGGATGGTCATGTTGAACTGGTGCAGAGGTGGAGCACTGACAGCAAAGCCAGTGCTTTTGCTGCAGAGGCGGAAGCCAAATTAGCGGAGCTTGGTATTCCGGCCGCTCGCAACGTGGCTGCGGAGAATTTCCCACGCCTCAACCATTTGCGCAGAGTGGCCGGCCAGTTTGACACGCTGACGGACCTCATCGCGGCAGCCGGTGAAACAGATCCGTATGTGCTGGCCGCAAAGTCCCTTCATCGGCTGATGACCACTGAGCGCGATGGGTCGCCTTTACGCACGAATAACGAAGGTAAGATGAATAATGTCAGTTTGACCGGTATTGGTTTGTTGCGCAGCGGCAATCAACCTGTTTATTTCGAAGGCATGACGCAAGCGGACCTGTTGAAATTGTGGAATGGCAAGGTCCCGGACTTTGTCTCTGCCGGTCCTGCAGGCAAGGCACCTCCTGATGCGCTTCGAGTTAGCGCTGATGTTTCTGCATCAGCAAGAGAGCATAATCTGCCGGTGGTGATTTTGAACGATAAGGGTGCCGGACCGAATTAGCTATATCGCGACGACAGATCTTCCTTTTGCCGATCCACACTGCTACCCATTCCATTCAGGTTTTTCGGATTTTTGCTCTTGAAAAGCGGATCTGGAATCGATTGCATATATAAGGGATAATTGTCCTCTCGCAAACAGGAGAGGGGTCATGCTGAAAACCACGCCCTTGCATTCCCGTACGTCTGCGCTCATGCAAGCCAATCAGTGGCGGCGTTGGGCGGGATATTCCGTCGCCAGCTCGTATGAGATGACGCACGACCGGGAGTATTATGCAATTCGCAATGCCTGTGTCTTGATTGATATTTCGCCGCTGTGCAAATACCGGATCAAAGGCGCTGATGCACTTAAATTTCTCAACCGTCTGGTCACACGTGATGTAAGCAAGATTGGCGTTGGTGGAATGCTCTATACACCTTGGTGCGATTCGCGCGGCAAGATTCTCGATGACGGCACGATTGCGCAGCTTTCAGAAAACGAATTCCGCCTCACCTCCGCTGAGCCCAACCTTCGCTGGCTGCAGGACAATGCGGTCGGGATGCAGGTGGAAATCGAGGACGTTTCCGACAAAATTGCCGCCATGTCCTTGCAAGGACCGAGCTCCCGTGATTTGCTGACGACTATCTGCAATGCGCCTCTGGGCGGAGTCAAATACTATGAATTCGTCAACACCAAGATTGCCGGTGTGGATGTGATGATTTCGCGCACCGGATATACCGGAGACTTGGGATTCGAACTCTGGGTCGATGCACAGAAGGCGGAGAAAGTCTGGGACGCTGTTGTCGAGGCGGGCAAGTCGTTTGCCCTCCAGCCGGCCGGCATCTGGGCTCTCGACGTCGCGCGTATCGAAGCCGGTTTGATCATGCTGGATATCGACTATACCCCTGTCAACAAAGCGATGACGGACGGTCAAACGTCTACGCCCATAGAACTCGGATTGAACTGGGCGATTAGCTGGAAGAAAGGCAATTTCGTTGGCCGGAAAGCTTTGCTTGCTGAAAAGGAAAACGGTTCGACCATTCAGTTTGTCGGCTTGGAGATCGATCACAAAGAGTTCGAGCGGCAGCACCATGAGCTCGGACTTACCGTGCCTTATCCTTTTATGGCTTGGAGAGCGGTAATTCCCCTTCACTTAGACGGCTCGCAAGTCGGATATGCAACCAGCGGCGTCTGGTCTCCGACTTTGAAAAAATATCTTGCTTTCGGGCATGTTCAGCCTCAGTTTGCCAAGCCCGGATCTGTAGTGACAATTGACCTCACGGTTGATCGTTACCGCCGTCCTTTCAAGGCCACGGTGACCAAATTACCCTTCTTCAATCCGCCAAGGAAGAAAGACACACTATGAGCAAAACAAGCAACAGTCACTACGATGTGATAGTAATCGGCGGCGGGCACAATGGTTTGGTCAATGCCGCTTATCTCGGAAAGGCCGGCAAGAAAGTGCTGGTGCTGGAGCAGCGCCACACCGTGGGTGGTGCCACAGTCACTGAGGAAGTTTATCCCGGCTTCAAGTTTCTCATCGCTTCTTATTTGATCAGCCTCCTGCGCCCGGAGGTGATTCAAGAGTTGGAGCTGGCTCGCCATGGCCTGGAGATTATGCCGCTGGAGAGCACATTTGTTCCGCTCTCCAATGGAAATTATCTGGCTGACTGGCCCGATCATGAGGCTACTCGTCACGAGATCGAACGACATTCGAAACGTGACGCTGAAGCTTACGATGAGTATGCGCGGGTTATGAAACGCCTGGCAATAGCCCTAAGACCACTGCTCGATATGATTCCTCCTGCTCCTACTTCGGTGACACCTAAGGATTTGGAGACCATGGCTCGTGTTCGTGGTGTTTTGAACAACATGACTCGAGATGATTTTCATCTGCTCTCACGTCTGATGACAATGAGTGCAGCAGACTTTCTCGACGAGTGGTTCGAAGGCACTGCCTTGAAGGGAACCAAATGCACAAGCGGCATCATCGGCACTTTTATGGGACCACGTTCTCCCGGAACCGGATATGTACTGCTTCACCATTACATCGGTGAGTTGGACGGAACGTTCCGGGCCTGGGGATTGGCACGCGGTGGAACCGGCGCTTTGAGCCAGGCGATTGCCAGTGCCGCACGTGAGGCGGGAGTCGAGATCAAGACGAATTCTCCTGTCGCACAGGTAAATATCAAGAACGGCGAGGCAACAGGCGTAACGCTCGAGAATGGTGATGAGTACAGCGCCGGCATCGTAGTGTCGAATGCTGATGCGAAAAGAACATTCTTGAAGCTGATTGACCCGAAAAATTTGCCCGATCAGTTCGTCGGCGATGTGAACAGATTTCGTATCGCCAGTCCAGCTTGCAAAGTCAATCTCGCGCTGGACGGTCTGCCGGAATTTACTTCCATGCCGAAGGGCAAAGAAGCATTGCTGCGTGGTTCGATCGAAATTGCTCCCAGTATCGATTATGTAGAGCAAGCTTACGATGATGCCAAATATGGTGGCTGGTCCAAGAAACCATTCATGGATGCCTTGATTCCTTCCCTTCTGGATCCGGGCATGGCTCCTCCCGGCAAGCATGTTATGTCGCTCTTCGTCCAGTATGCGTCATCCGACCTGGAAGGCGGCTGGAACGAAGAGAAAAAGGCTCAATTCCTCGATATCGTTATCGATACTCTGGCAGAACATGCTCCCAATCTGAAAAAAATCCTCATCCATAAGCACATCATGACGCCTTGGGATTTGGAGAGAATGATAGGACTGACGAGCGGACATATCTTCCACGGTGAATTGGCGTTGCAGCAATTGTTCTTCCTGCGTCCGTCACCGCAATGGTCCAATTACAGGACTCCGATCAAAAACATGTATATGTGCGGCAGCAGTACACATCCGGGCGGCTGCATCACTGGCGCTCCCGGGCGCAATGCGGCACTGGCTATTCTGGAGGATCGCCCATGAACACTTACGACACGATAATTCTGGGTTCTTCCCCCAATGCCTTGACCGCAGCCTGCTATCTGGCTCGCGGCGGACACAAAGTGCTGGTTTTGGAACCGTCCGAGCAAATTGGTGGCGCTGCTGCGACCGCGCAATTTCATGATGGTTTCATGGGTGATATTGGTTTGATGAGCGGGCGGCTCGATGATGAAATCATCAATGATTTAAAACTTGCAGACCACGGACTGGAAATTATCCAACGCAAGACGCTCACCAGTTTGCTCTCCGGCGGCAAGAGCTTTACCTTGCCTGTCGACCGGGATGCTGCAGAAAAAGTAGTGGCAGGCATTTCTGGCGAAGATGCTAAAAAGTACAAGGCATTCATGCAACTTGTCGATCTAGCCGGCGACTTCTTGAAGAGTGCATACGGTGTCACGCCTCCTCGCAATCATCCGCCCGCCAAGGATGATCTAGAAACGCTTTCCAGGCTTGCCTCCCAGTTGAAAGGTTATGGACGTCGCGAGATGACTGAGGTGATGCGTTTGCTCGTCATGTCCGTGCGTGACCTGATGGATGAATGGTTTGTCAGTCCCCAGCTGAAGGGTTTGCTCGCATCGACTGCTATCCGCGGCATCAATCAAGGACCTTTTGCCGGAAATACCACCTTTACGCTTTTGCATCATGTTGCTCAAGGGGACGGATTTTTCCGCTCCACTGCCAGAGGCGGCCTGGGTGGATTGTCTCAGGCTCTGGCGGCGGCGGCGCAGTCGCATGGCGTGGAAATTCGCACCATGTGCGGCTCTCTCAGTATCAACATCAAAGACGGCACTGCCACCGGTGTAAAGGTTGCCAGTCAGTCTATCGACGCTTCACTGATATTGTCGGATTATGATGCCCGCTATACATTTACTCAGTTGGTGGCACCTCCTGAATTAGAGCCTGAATTCAACCGCGCGGTAAAAAATATTCGTTACAGCGGAGCCGTTGCTCGTCTCAATTTCGCACTCAAGGAAATGCCGAGGTTTGCTGGATTGACGGAGGATGCATTGAGCGGAACGCTTATGTTGTCGCCCAGCATCAACTATCTGGAAAAAGCTTATGATGGCGGCAAACGTGGAGATATTTCCAAAGAGCCATATTTGGAGTTGACGATTCCGACTGCCGGTGACTCCACTCTTGCACCGAAAGGTAAGCATGTGATGTCTGTTTGGATGCAGTATACGCCTTGCCACAGTACCGTAAAGCCTGACCAGCTGCGCGATCTGGTGTTGCAGCAGTTGAGCGAGTTTTGCCCGAATCTCAAGTCGCTTGTAGAGCACTCGCAGGTTATTACCGCTCGCGAATTCGAATCTCAATATAAGCTGACCGAGGGCAATCTCTACGGCGGCCAGATAAATCTAACGCAGTCATTCTACCTGCGGCCGCTTGCCGGATTTGCCCATTACTCTACGCCGATATCACAGCTTTACCTCTGTGGATCGGCCACGCATCCCGGCGGCATTACCGGCTTGTCCGGCAGAAATGCCGCCCGCGAAGCCGGTGTTAGAGATATGGTTCCGGCCTGATTTTCACAGCGGATTGCATCGCTTAGAGGTCACTTCGAAAGGACTGCCGACCGAGGGCAAGGTTCCTGCGACGTGAAGTTCCGTGACCACCAGATTAGACTTGGAAAAATCCGGACAGCCCTGGTGCTAGACTCTGTGAGATTTGTTAAACGGTGTTCCCGACGCAGATACTGTTGTAAAAGGAAAGAGTCATGACAATTAGATCTCACGTAATCGACTATGTGATCCTGGGTGACGACATGCAAGCTGTGGAGATTGAGCTTGATCCCGGCGAAACCGTAATTGCCGAAGCGGGCGCTATGAATTACATGGAAGAGGGAATTGCTTTTGAGGCAAAGATGGGTGACGGCACCGATGCCGACCAGGGAATGATGGGCAAATTATTTGGTGCCGGAAAGCGTTTGCTGGCTGGCGAGTCATTGATGATCACTCACTTCACCAACCAGGGCCGCGGCAAGCAGAAGGTTGCATTTGCTGCTCCTTATCCGGGCAAAATAATTCCCATGAATCTTGGCGAAATGGGCGGTGAAGTGATCGTGCAAAGAGACGGGTTTCTATGCGCTGCATTTGGCACCAAATTGAATGTCGCTTTCACTCAAAAGCTGGGCGCCGGTTTCTTTGGTGGAGAAGGTTTCGTGCTGCAGAGTTTGAAAGGTGATGGTATGGCTTTCGTGCATGCCTGCGGCGCTATCATCAAGCGCGAACTCAGAGGTGAAACATTGCGAGTAGACACTGGTTGTATCGTCGCTTTTACGCCTGGTATTTCTTATGATATCCAGCGCGCCGGTAATTTGAAATCGATGATATTCGGTGGAGAGGGGCTTTTTCTCGCAACATTGAGAGGAACAGGAACGGTATGGATGCAGAGCCTGCCATTTTCTCGACTGGCCAACAGGATTCTCGAACACGCTCCTCAAAGCGGCGGCAACAGCGCCGAGCAAGCCGGCGGTTTGATGGGGCTTGGCAGAATGTTCGAATCTGAATAGTCGGGACACGTCGCTACTGTCGGGCCGGGCGGAAATCTTTGACATAACCATGTCGTTCGTCGCACAATTAAGTTAGATGAGAAGAACATGCTTAGTGTTGATTTCCGCCCTGCTGCAAATGCTTGCTTGCTCCTTGCGAATGCCATGCTACAGCATGGACGAGATTGCCGCCATCAACAAGCGCATCTTGGCGAAGCCAAAGAATTCCGATGTTTATTTCGAGCGTGCCGCTGAAAAATTGAAGTACTTGGACTATGAAGGTTGTGTGGAGAATGTGACGCGCTCCATAGAGTTGAAGCCCACTGCAGACAAGTATTTTATTAGAGCGGTGGCGCGGCGCGAGACCGGCAAGTTGCTCGATGCCGAAATGGACTTTGAAAAATCTGCACAGCTTTCTCCGCGCTCTGAAAATGCCTATGCTGAGTTGGCGTGCTTAGCGGCAAAGCTGCGACACTACGATAAAGCGAATCGAGCTTTCGAGCAATTGTTCAAACTCAGTCCGGTCCGATTCGTCGAGAGAAGTCGGCGCGCGGAAATGTATCTGCAGATGAAAAAGCCGCAGGCCGCACTCAACGATGTTGAAACCTGCCTGAAAATAGATTCTGATGCTGGAGGGCGTTGTCACACGATTCTTGGTCTGGCTTGTGTACAACTTCGGCAGTATGAGCGAGCAGTGGATGCTTTCAATTTTGCAATCAAGAAGAATGAATTCAATATCGATGCGCGCAAGGGAAGGCTGGAAGCCTACGAGAAACTTGGCAATAAGAAGATGGCGCAGCAAGAGAGGCGAGCGCTTGAGGAAGAATTTTCCGAGGCATTTAACCTTGCCCCTTTTCGATCGAAATAAGTCTTAAGATGCTTTTCTCAAACCGAAATCCGATTTGTTGAGTACGGTGCCTCTGAATCTTCGCACGACATACACGGGTGTTCCGGCGCGCACCATTCCGTAGAGTTGCGAAATGTCGCGGTTGGAATGCCGGATGCATCCATGGCTTACACTTTTGCGAATCAGATTCGGTTGATTGGTGCCATGCAGCAGTAGTTCGTGCTTGTTCAAATAAATAGCCGCTACACCGAGCGGGTTGCTTCGATCTTGATTGTACGGTTTGTAGAGTCGTTTTTTGCCTTTGATTGTTTTTGGTACTATCCATTCGGGGTATTGTTTTTTGCCGGTTGCTACATATCGTCCGGACGGAGTCGGTTTGTCTTGCGACCCGATTGCGTTGGAGATTGTCAGCACTCTTACTACGCCGCGATTTTGCAGTTGCAGCGCATAGGTGTTGTGACTGCCTTTGTCTACGATAACTACGGTAGGCTGATCGGAGTGATAGCCGTTCATTTTCATGACCGGTCCTAGTACATAGTGATTGTTGACGAATACGCCGTCGTTTTTCCTGGTGGCGGATTGCTTGCCTTTCTTTTGAGCGGCGGTATGTCCATGCGTCGCGGCTAGTGCTCCGTTTGCAAATACGCAGAGGCTGATGGAAAGCGCCGAAATTAGTGCCGGATATCGAGATAGACGCATGGAAGACTTCCTCCTTTCATTGAGATTTTGCTTTGTCTGATTTGAATACTTCATAGGGGTCGAGAGCGCGAGCTTGCCACCACTTCTTCTCCTTGGTGAGGACCGAAATCGAGAAGTGTAAATGAGGAGTATTGGGCGGTGCATTGCCGGATGTGCCGACGAATCCTATTGTCTGACCGCGTTTTACTCTGTCGCCTTCTTTCAAAGTCGGCTGATATTTTTCCAGGTGTGCATAGTAATAAACGTATTGACCGGTGGGATCTGTCTGGTAGATAGTGTTGCCGCCAAAGCGACTGAAGAATAGTTTTGCAATAGTGCCATCTTCCACTGCACGCACAGGAGTGTTGCGAGGAGCCGGTATATCGGTGGCTTCATGAGCGGAACTTCCTCTCATCTCGTAAAACGAGCCTCTGAGCGCGTCGGCAGGAACCCCGTCAACCGGAATCAATAGATGCCGCGTGCACAGATCTCTTATAGCAGCGCTAATTTGCGCGTCCGGAACCAGCAGATGGATATCCGCTGATTGACTAGCGCTTTCGCTTGGTCCGATCGGGTTTGACCGCGCTAGAATCTGCGCAAAGAATGCCTGCACTGCAACTGCCAGCATTGTTATTGTCAGCGCTTGAGAAATACTAATTTTTCGGTTTCGCAGCATCCATATCTCGTCCTGAATATCAAAAATGGCGAGCGGATTTCAATAACTCTTGTCGAGCTCGCACAGTAACGCAAGACGCTGACTCGTCGAATACTACGTAAGTTCCCGATTGCCGGGCAA
>JAIETE010000197.1 GCA_019745505.1 Candidatus Obscuribacterales bacterium
CGGCTTCTCGCTTGGGAGTCGGCGTTAAAAGCCTGTGATCGTAGCTGGGGAAATCCGCAAGGAAGCGGGTATCCATGTGTGGATAAGCATCAATCATCGATGCGATCGGGCTAAACTCCGTATTGGCCGCATAGGCGCGAGCGTAATCCCAGAGGTCTCTATTCTTATTGAGCCATTCGAAAACTTCACCGCGAACCTTCATATAGTGCTCGAACCACTGATTCAAACCTTCGCGCGGCGTGCCGGTAAACATCGGATCTTGGGGCAGTCTGGAGTTTTGAACGATCTGGCGGAATTCGCCGGTACGCTTCATGATGTCCACTTGATTCTCAGGTGACACATTCACTTCCAGTCTGCTTGTGCCGGGACGAGTTGCGGACTCGTGTCCAAACGTGGCGACTTCGGCAATATAAGGCAACATACTGTTGGCGTCCGGCAGTCCCTTTAGCGCTGCGTGAATTTCAAGACGGGCTCTGACCCGCTCGAGAACATCCGCATTGCGCTTCGGTCCGTTCCACATCTCAGCCCAGAGAGCTCTGACAAAATCTTCGCCGTTGGACAAACCTTTTCTTTCAACACCGCCGGCCGCTGCTCTGGCGTCTGCGACTTGAGTGTCGAGAACTTCCACGCCAAGCCTGGATGCCAGGTCTTCGCCGTCTGAACGGGAGGGAACTGCCGCTTCGGCAATCGCTTCGTTGAGGAAGTCAGCCTTTTCCAATCCTCTCGATTCAGCAATGCGATCCAAGTTCTTCTTAACGGCAGCAGCTGCCTCAGGCACGCTCATACCGGCGTTGACACGCTCTTGCATTGCCTGGTTCACGGACCTGATAAATTCGAGTGTGTTGGCGGCTTCAGGCTTCGCCTCACCGGCCTCGGCAGCCTTGCGAGAAGCAACTTCAACGTCGAAAAGCTTATTAGCTGCTTCGAGCGCCTTCATATCCGATGGCCAAGGAGCATTCTTGACGACGTCGGTGAGGAAAGCAGGATTCTCGATGCCCTTCAGCTGTGCCAGGAGCTCAATGTTCTCAACAATATCGGCTTGCGCCTTTTCAAAAGATTGCTTGTGCTCCCATCTTCTGGCTGCGATAGCATCGGATACTTCACCCATGAATTTGAGCATGGATGCATCTTGAGCGGCTGGTTGACCAAGCAGCTCAGCTTGTTTGGCATCGATCAGCTTGCCGGCTTCAGTAATCATCTTAAGGTCCGACTGAGGCGCATCGAGCACCCCGAAGCCGCGCCTGAAAGTCTTGGCATACTCCGGATAGGTGTCTGCAACAAGGCGCATCACATCCAGTACTTCCGGCTCAGGATTCTCTCTGGCAAATTTGATGAGATTGTCCATCTCGGCCTGGCCGCCGGTGTTGGCGTCTCTCAAGAATTTGCCGCCAAAGAAGAGCTTGTCGTTTATATTGAGAGCGTCTTTGTAATTTTCATAAACGATGTCGGTGAGAGCGGCGTTTTCAGGCTTCATCGCCGCATCGATCATGCCGCGTTTGACGTCTTCATGATTGTGCCTGCGCACGAATTCTTCAAAGAATTGCTTGGCTGCGACATCTCCCTCAATGGCTTCTTTGGCGAAGCGAACGCCAAATTCAGTCAGTTGAGAATTTTGCAGAGTGTCTCTGTATGCTTCATAAATGGAGCGGGCAAGTTCCGGCTTGGCTGCTGCTACTCTTGCCATTCCGGTTTGAATATCGAAAACCGGATTGGCCGGCTCGGTTGAGTCAGTGCTATTCCTGGCCAGCTCATTAAGTTGCTGTTGAGCGGCAGTATCGCCTTTTGATGCCTTATCCGCAAGGTTGATGCCTTCTTGAACTTTTTCAGCCAGCTCATTCGGACGTCTCGTCTCGATGTCCTTGAGCGTAATTCTTGCCGGTGCAGGCTCCGGTGCTTCCACACCGGCGACAGCTTCTTCAATTGCCGGACGCAGATCTTTGTTCTTCTCGTGACCGGCGATCATCTCCAAAGCCGGTTTCAATTCAGGCTCGGCAACAACCAACTCTCTCAATCGAGCCGCCGCTTCGGTCTTGATATTGCCTTCGGCTACAGTAGCAAGGGTCGCATCAATAATGGCTTCCTTCAGAAGAGTATTGCCCTGAGTCTGAGTGGTGCCGAACATGCCGTTCGTTTCTCGGACTACGTCAATCTCAGGAATGGTGACAGTCTTGGCTTCAACATTCAGACCAGCAGGACGCTCGAGATTGATATCCGTGGCTTTCGGATAAACAATTTCATCAAGCGGAATGCCTGTCTCCACGCCTTTCACCTTGACGTAGTGACGACCATCTCTTTCACCCAGATATTCGGTTATCTCAACTGGAACATCGCTGTCCTTATTGCGCCAGGTAGCCTCGCCCTTTTGAAACGCTTCCGGCGGCTTGGGCCCTTCATTTACATCAGTAGAAGTACTCGCTCGGGCCGCTTCCAGTTCCGCACGAACGGCTGCAATGCGGGCATCAAGATCAAGATTGTCTTGACTTAACTCTTTGCGACCATCATGCATTTCACTCAGAGTGCGGCGCTCGAGAGGACTCAGCTCTTCACCTTCTCCGGCGGCGCGGCGCAGGAGGCTGGAATATTGATCGGCATTCGGCTTGCTCTGATCGCCGCCGCTGACAATTTCATCGGATTGGCTGGGTGTCTTCTCTGCTTGCTCTGCCTTGGCTTTTGCAATTGCCTTGGCGATCATGTCCGGAAGATCTTTGTATCGCTCTCGCAGAACTCTTGCTTCCAACTCCGGAATCGGCTCATCGCCGTTTCTTGTGCGCAAACGTCCCGGCAAATCTCTAAAGATTCGCATAGCATTGGGAATATTCAATTCACTCAGCTTTCCGCCTGCCAGCGCACTTCTTTCTTCTACCGGCTTGGCATCATTGGCTATTTGCTCTTTGGCCCAGGCATCCAGGCGCGCTTGCACTTCGAGCTGGGCGGCGTCGAGTTCGGCTTTCTGCGGTTGAACCTTCTCCGTTCGCTCGACTGGCTTGATTTCCGGCTCTACACGAGTGGTTTTCTCCCCTGGAGCAACGGTTTCGTTGCCGGTCGCGACTACTTCACTGCTGGTTTGATCACGAAGAGCTTCCTCGCCGGTCTTCTCTTTGCCGCCGCCCTGTTCTTCGCGCGTTCCCCAGCCCCTTTCTGTGCTCAGTCTATCGAGTTGTTCGCGCCAGTCGCCGCGACTGCCGCCGTCATCATCATCTCCGCCGCGTCTTCTGGTTTTGCCGGACAATTGTGACTCGGCTGCTGATTCGCTCGGTTTGACGAAACGCTCACCAATTCCTTTGAGCTGAGACATCAGAGAAGGTCCCTGCTGGTTGTCACCGAAAGCTTGGTGCGGACCGACTTGCTCCGGCATATAGAGACGACTGGCCTTATAGCCGGTGCCGCCGGCCAGCATGTCGACGCTGCCTTGCATTAACGAGCGAACGGCGAGTTGAACCGGATCGAATTTTCCATTGCGAACTTGATTGAGAGCTTCGTTCGTAAATCCACCCGTAGCTCCAAAACTGAAGCCCACGCCCATATTGGAAGCCAGACCGCTGCGCTCGAGCGCTCCGCCGGTTTGCGCCGATATACCTTTGAATAATTTGTGACCGACATGGAATGTCACGGCACCGGCTCCGGCACCGAAGAGAGTGGATTGGGTCGTGCGCCCCAAACCGCCCATGATGTCGACTTTGCCTTCTTTGTTCAGCCAGTTCTCGCGATGCAAGCTGGTTTCTAATGCACCGCCAGCGCCACCAATGACCATACCTTTTTCCCAGGTGCGCCAGCTGGTTGCGCTCGCCTTGTCCATTATGATTTTCAGTCCGGCGCCCTTGCCAAAACCCAAAAGCCCGTCGGCGACTACTTCACCGGCGGAGACATCAGGAGCGATTTTGATCTGGTCGACAGCATGAACGGTACCTGCCGCCACCCACGGAATTTTTCCTTTGCCCGGCAAGAAAAGAGTCGCGGCTTTCACAAAGCCGGTGCCGTACATACTTACTTCGCCTTGCCAGCCCATAGCTTCACGGTCGGCTTTGACAGCCGCGGCGATTTCGCCCTGTTTTACTGTTCCTGCGGCAACGCGCTGTTCCAGTGACTTGAGCGAGGCAAGTGAATTCTCATCGCCTCGATTGAGAATATTGGTCGTGGCTCTATCCAGCAATCCACGATGCTGGTCGATAAACTCGTGCTGGCGAATCTGCTCGCGCAGAGCTTCGGCCGTATCCGGCGGCGGCTCCTGGGCCTTGTTCAGTTCCGGATTATTGAATCTAGAGAGACCTTCTGCCATTTAGCGCCAATTCACCAATTCCGTCTCAGCTCAACTCTACTTATATGTGTATCCATATATGCATGGCGAGCTTACGATTAATTCTTACCTCGGCCAATGGGGAATCTCCCACGGCGCTCGCCTAGTCGCCATCTGCGGTGGTTTTTCCTGCCAATCTTCAAGACCCGGCAGGACTTTCGGGCTAGCCTAGAGTCTATTTAATATTGGTTGGAAAGATCCGGCAATGTGGCATGAGACCCTAGGGTCTATATCGAAATGAGTTTGAGGCGACGATGGCGAAAGTTCTTGTAATTGAGGACGAACCAGACTTCTCAGAACTGATCGGCAGTTGGCTCAAAAGTGAAAATTACACGGTTGAAACAGTCGATACAGGTGAGGACGGGCTGGACCGCCTGAAATTCTACAAGTATGACGTAATCATCCTAGATTGGGTGCTGCCGGGGCTTTCCGGCGTTGAGGTATGCCGGGACTATCGCGGCACGGGCGGAACTACGCCAATTCTTATGCTTACATCGAAAAAACATGTGGACGAGAAGTCGCAAGGGCTGGATGCCGGCGCCGACGATTATCTGACCAAACCGTTCGAGCTCAAAGAGCTTTCGGCTCGTGTTCGGGCTTTGCTGCGCCGGCCCAGCGCTTTTTCCGGCTCTGTTCTCAAATGCGGCAATCTGGCCCTCGAGCCGAACAGTTTCAAGGTCAAGCGCTCAGGGGATGAAATCTCGCTCTTGCCGAAAGAATTCGCCTTGCTCGAATTCTTGATGCGTCATCCCAATCAAGTATTCAGCGCCGAGGCCATTCTGGACAGAGTCTGGGCTTCGGAATCAGAAGCTTCGCCTGAGACAATACGCACCTATATAAAAAGACTGAGGAAAAAACTCGACATCGAAGGACAGCCGAGTATTCTCGCCACCGTGCACGGAGTTGGCTATAAGCTGGAACCGCCGCCGGAATGAAGGTTCAGCCGCCTCGACTGGAATGCCGCCAGGGCTGGGGAAATTGAATCTATGGGCTGAAATACCAGCCCTCTGTTTAGTGACAGGAGAACCGGGTTTTAAATGACGATGAAAGTACTGATCATTGATGACGAAGAAGACAATCGGCAGATTGCCAACCTAGCACTAACAATGATTGGCGGATTTACCGTAATCGAGGCAGATGGAGGCGAAGCAGGCTTGAAGCTGGCCGAGTCCGAAAAGCCGGACGTCATTCTTCTCGACTTCGTGATGCCGAACATGAATGGTCTGGATACATTGAAAGCATTGCGCGGCAATCCTTCAACAGAAAAAATACCGGTCATCTTTGTCTCGACAAAATCTCTCCAGGAAAGAGAGAAAGAACTCTTCGATGCCGGCGCTCAGGGAATTTTGCAAAAACCGTTCAATCCCACACAGTTGCCGCAAAAGATAAAATCGATAACGGGCCTGGGCGCCTAGCCGGTTTCCCCTCCGGAAGTCAGTATCAATAGATACCTCAAAAAGTAAGACGGTCCCCTCAGCAGAGATGGTGGCTGAGGAGACCGGCTTTTGGCTGCTGCGGGGTTAAGCGTGTACGATGCCTACTACTTCGAGCAGGGCATTCAAGAAGGACATCAAGCAAGCGATAGGCCCGGTATTGTCCTTCAATTCAATGGGTTTCAATCCTGAAGCAGTGACTTTGGCAGCCGGAACCTGAGCGGCCGGTTGTTTCGTGCCGGTGGTGCGCATACTGGCTCTTTTCTGAAGGTTTTGCGCGACGAGTTGGCGAGCGCCTTCCGAATTAGCGTAGTTCGACAGACTTCCACCGTGTCCTGCGGTTAATGGGATAGCTTGTGCGTTCATCTCTTTATCTCTCCGATTTGAAACTTAAATTAGTCAGTCAGCCCTTACATTGGTGATAACGTCGCCCCCAAGACTTTTAGGCGGACTGGCGAAAAATTTTTCTGTCCTTTCAAAACACCACAGGGGTGGACTTTCACTTTGAAGTCCACCCCCATAATTTGTCTAGGGAGTTCTAAAGAGCAGTCAATTCGCAGCCCAGACACCAATGTCTTATGGCGACACTGTCTCGGCTAGACTCCCTTCACTGAACAAATCAGGCTCTGGCGGCCAAATAAGCCTTGCCCTTGCCCACAGCCGTATTTATTGGAACCCCCTCTTTGCATAAAGGGCATTCATCCTCGGCATAAGAGTCCAAAGTCACATTGGTCAGAGCATTAAGCTTGACGCCGCCCATGGCTTCCGGTCCGACCCCGCCTCGATTGCACAGAATGCTGGCACCGAGGATATTGCCGCCCAAAGCCTTGACTGCTTCGACGACTTTGGCGACGCTGCCCCCGGTGGTGACGACATCCTCGACAATCACCACATTCTTACCTCTTATATGGTTGTCGTATCCGCGCTTGAACAATCTGTTGCGTTCGGCACCTTCCTCTTCGGCATATACAGCCAGGGTTTCGCCGCTTTTGCGCTTTCTGGTCAAATGGTAGGCCACCCACTGGGAGAGAACTACGCCTCCGATTGTCGGGCCGGCCACCACGTCTACCGAATCCGCATCGTAAGAACCGGCCATCATTTCGCAGACTTTCGACGTGGCTTCCGTATGCACGTAGAGCGCATCCTTATTTATATAGGCCGAGCCATGCCTGCCGGACGTATAGACAATGTGGCTTTCAGTTACCAAAGCACCAGCATCAGCTAGCAGTGCCATTACGTCGTCCTTACTCATATTTTTTCTCCAGTAGATTTGCGCCCAATCAGCGTATCGAGCCAATGCCATTCAAACAGAACACCATCCCATTGGCGTTTCCAGCCTTCGGACAGTGTAATTTGGGGTATTCAGAAAAAATCTATTTGTGACTTTGGTTCCACAATTTTGCCACAAAAAAAAATTACACTGCATTCGTTGAGTCCAATAAGGCTTGTTTGAAATGAAACATCCAGACCGCTCCCCCCAAAAGAGTTTCCAAAGATTGAACCTTAAAGAGCTTGGTTTGCAGCAACAAGTAGAGTCGCGACTCGCCAGTCAGAAGCCCTCGCTATTAAGGCGCATGACTGAACAGCTACAAGCAAGACTGCCCAAGAAGGCAGCCGCTAAGTAACTGACCAACCGATAGCAAAGCTTTTCTTCGAAGGGGCGGACTCAAGAAATTGAGTCCGCTGGGGTTTTTAGGGGTCTTTTTCGCCGCAGCCCATGTTTAATCTTTTGGGCTCCAAAAATTTCAATGTGGCGGAAAATTCCACAACTATTCCACGAATGATGAGTAATCTGTTCAACATCAGGAAGTTGCTCCCCCACCCCCGAGGACAATGCGATGCAAACCGAAAAGAGAGAAAGTCAACGCGGTTTTCAAAGACTCGATCTCAATGAACTCGAATGCCTCGCAAAGTCGAAAACTTCCAAAAAGGATCTGCGCCGCGGATTGCGAGAGTTGATCTCGAATGCAGTGAAAGTTGTGATGCCGTCACAGAAATTCAATCACGACTACCAGTAAAAAGTTTTCACGACTAACGGAAAGGGGCGGGTTCGGTATTTACCGGACCCGCCGGGTTTTTGGGGAACAACCGCGGCTGACATCCGTCCACTGCGTAAGAAGAAAACAAAAACTGAAGCGAAAAGATGCGAGCTTCGATCGGCATGGTGACATTGAGCAGAAACTGTTCAATCCTGAGAGGTTGTCTATGGTTGGCAGGCAGAGGATCTCTGGAAGAATCGGCAGAAGCTTTCGAACTGAATTTCGACTGATCAGGTCAAAACTGATCGAAGTGCAAAAAACAAAAAATTCTGCAGAAAAAATTTTCCTTCCAGAAATTTCTCTTCTTTCCTTACCGAGCAATCTCTAAAACCAAGACAGAGTAAACGATTCCAGCCTCGACACTGGGCACCGGCGATGGTGCCTGATCGATATCCATCGAGTACAAAAAGGCATCGATCACGGGTGTAAAGATTAAACTCTAACTTGACAGGAAAACGAATAAATTTCATGCTCTTAAATAGGGCTCTCTATGAGAGCTTTGCGTGGAGGATAGGTTCAACCTATTATGGAAACTGTAGAAACATTCGATTTACTAGAATTCCAGCAGAAAGCGCGTGAGCTCTGCTGTCCCAAAAAGCTGTTCCAGCTCTGGGAGGATGTGTGCAGGCGTTATGACAGCCGCGAAATCGGCGAGTACGAATTGGAAGAGATGAAGGAAGTCATTTGGCCAAGCCTTCATGCATTAGCTTCCATTCGCAATAGTGTCAACGACGCGCCGGCACCCAGCGAAGAGCCCAAGCGCAAACGCGCCTGAGGCAAGGGATTCTAACGCTCTTGTAAGCGGATTGCGTGCTTGCTCGCGCAAAAACACCGCGTCTGCAAATCACGTGGCGAAAAATTTCCATTGCTGATCGGTGACCGGCATTACGCTCAAGCGCGCATTCTTAACCAGAACAAAATCCTGAAGAGCCTTCTCCGCTTTGACCTGAGCCAAAGTCACCGGCTTGGATAATTTCTTCTTCGGTTTGACATCGAAGACAACCATTTTCGGATCGTTGAGTTTCGGATCGACATAAGGATCGGACACTACTTCGCAAATACCAACTGCGGCCTTCTCGTCGCCGGTGTGATAGACGAGCGCCAGGTCACCCTTATGCACCTCCCGCATATACTTCAAGGCAAGGTTGTTCGCTACGCCATCCCAAATAGTTCTCCCATCTTTCTCCAGGTCGGCATAGCTGTAGCAGTCGGGTTCTGTTTTGAAGAGCCAGTAAGCCATTGATTTTTTCCTTTGATGGGCTAAATTGTCGATCAAAAACGTGAAAGAGAGAGGGATTATACTAGCCAGTAAGGGGCCCAACAATAATCGGCACGGAAAACACATGCAGTCGAAAAGAAATTTAGTTTTTTCGTGCTTGATAGCGCTATCGGCATGTGCGAGCGTCATGGCATCCGATTGGGTTGAAGAAGAGGGTATTAGCGATTTCCAGGCCCCCCGACGAACACGCAATGTTCCGATCGAGCAGAATCCCGATGTCGAAGAGCACCGAGCACAGCCTCGGCCCCACCGTTTTAGCTCTGAAGAAGTCAATGAGCAAGGACCAAATGCGCAGGTAGAGGATGACGGTGGAGGGCACGGAATCCCCGAGCCGAAGAAGAAAAAAGGCAACATGCTCGAAGGAGGTGTCTCGCACTTCCACTCCGGCGCCCAGCAAAATCAAGGTACGGGAGCGCCGCCTCGCTATGGATTGGTTGAGCAGGAACCAACTTCTATCCACTATCCTCCGGCGAAAGAAACGATTGTCGAAGCAAAAACATTTCGCGCCTGGATTGAGAAAAACCATCCGGAACTGCAGGGCTCACTGCAAGCACAGCGTGAGCAGATCATCGAAGTAAAAGGCAAATGGGATGATTCGGGGCATGTGCTGAGAGCTTTCGGCTTGGGCTGTTCGAAAGTGCCGCCAGAGCAACTCAATAAATACGATCTGAGCAAGTCGAAAATTCTCATCGTAGATTGCGCAGGCAATGTCCCTCAGGAAGGCTTGGCAGCAATCAACAAATTCGTTCGCGCCGGCGGCTATTTGCTCACGACGGATTGGGCTCTGGAAGGCTGCTTGCAGAAAGCGGTGCCCGGATTCATCGAGTGGAACGGCGACAATACAAGCGAAACCAGAGTCGTAGATGCGTACTTAAAAACCGAAGATCCGATTTTGACTCAGGGAACAGTGCCGCGCGCGCACTGGAAACTAGACCGAAAGTGTCAGCTCATGCGCATCATCAAACCGGACAGAGTTGAAGTGCTTGCTGCCAGCGTACAACTGAAGACGGATGACTCACAAGGACTGGGCAATCTGGCTGCCACCTTTAGATTTGGTAAGGGCAAGGTACTGCACTTAGTCGGGCACTTCGACTACAACTCCGGGCGAGCCTTCAACAATCTTCTGCCTGATCCGGCGCCGAAAATCGGCATTAGCTTGCGTCAAGCTATAGCAGCAAACTTTATCGCCGAAGCCTTAGGTACTGGCGAGCCGGCGGCTGAAAAGACTCAAGACAATTAGGATCGTTGAAAAGGACCTCGCCGGGCTGGGCGGGCTGATTGGACTGATCTGGATGTCAGTCCGCATCGTTGAGCGACCAGTCATAGTCTCTGTAGACGACTTTGTAGGCTCGGTAGTCTTCATCCGTCTTGAATCGCTCCTGCACTTCCTTGGGGCTGCGCGAAACGATGTAGCGCAGCACCACTTCATCGTCCTTGGGTGGAGGGAAGGGCACCGTCTTAAACCCGACGGCATTGAGAAAATCGAGAGGAAACCAGGAAAACAGCTTTGAAACGCGAACAACCTTCTCTTTGTGATCAAAATCCACGTTCTGCTGATCGAGAATGAACTTCTGCGTTTGGGCATCCAATGCGGCATCCAGACTTTTCCCGATATAAGCGTCCTTGTTGATTTTCGCGCACCCCTTGGCCGCGCATACGACTGCAAAATGAATGCGCGGATCATGCAGGCGCCTGCTGATATTGTGCTCGATTTCGTTTAGATTGACGCGGCGCCCTGCAACGATGAAGTAATACTCGTCCCAGGCATCGGGAATCTGCCGAAAGCTGTTTTTCGGATAATAGGACTCGCTGCCATTTATTGGGTAATGGTCGAGAACCACCTTCACTGTGAAAGCATTGTACGCATTGATCCAGAGCGCCTTCTTGTCCGCTCCTGAGAGTTTTTCGTACTCGTCCTGTGTAATCTCAGCAAGCGATTTGAGATATTGGTCAAGACGCTCAGAATGTTGTTTCCACTTCTTATAGTGAATCAAGTCCTTCTCAACGTATTCTTTTAGGTCCGCGGAAAAAAGAGTGTGATTGAGGTCGATCGCAGCTTGCGCCGGAAGAAAACCGCTGACGAAGATGAATGCAAGTAAAGCCGCAGCCCGTCGCTTCATTTGACCCTCTCTATAAGCTTCTCCAAATCCTCCGGTCGGTACGCCGGTGAAGAGCAGCGATTGCCGGCACACAAAAATGCAGCGGCCTTTCCGAGATCGGGGAAATCCACATCCAGATTGGGCAGATTGCCTTCGCTTTTATCAAGCCAATCAATGCGTTTGTAGATGAGAGGTGATTTCACTGCTGCAATGAAAAGATCCTTTGCCTGGGGATCGGATTTTTTTCCGACCACGGTTATATGAGCAGGCACATGCCCCATCTCATGGTCCGCGATCAGCGTGCCGGCGACGAGAATACGACGTTTGGCAACGATCGCGGGAGTGGAAAGATAGCGCATCGCAGACTCGGCCATTTGCTTGTACTTCACCTCGCCGGTGTACACTCCGAGCAAATTTGCAAAGCGGCAAATCGATTGATTCTCTTCGAGTAGCGGCTCCGGAACTGCAATAGAATTTGGCTTCGCTTCGGCGGTGAGGAAACCGGCTGATTGCTTTTCCTTTCCGGCTTCTTTGTTTTCAAAATGCTGGGCAATGAAATCGGCCGCCCGGGTGGCACGCTTCAACCACTGCTGGTCGCCTGTAGCCTGATAGAGACTAAGAAACGCACGGCCCATAGAGAGGGTATCTCCCAGAAATGGACCGCCTCTATCCGATTCGTCGTGGCGGAAACCACCGCCCTCTATAGAACGATTAGCAATCACCCACTGAGCGGCCTTCTCGGCTTCTGTCAGATATGCAGGCTCGCCGGTCGCCATGTACAGAAAAGCGATGGCATTGATAGCCCAGCCGTTTTCACGGGCGTATACATGCTTGTCTATGCGTGGAATACCTCGCGCTCTTCGGTCTTTATCATTGAGTGCAAAGTATTCAGCCGAGTGTTCGCCCGGCTTCAGGTCAGCATCCTGGCTCGTGTAGAAAGCCCCATCCGGACTGAGCATGAAATTTTTCAAGTAAGATTCAATCGACTTGGCGCTGTCGATGTACTTCTTCTCTTGCAGCACCATTCCGGCAAGAGCATACAATCGCAGGCATTCCGCCTGGGTTTCCATAATCTTTTCAAAGTGAGGATGGTCCCAGTCCCCATTGGTCGAATACTGGTACACGCCTCCGAAGACCGGATCAATCAGCTTATTGTGGGCGTCGAGCGTTTTTCTGACTCGCTCGAGCGCATCTTTGTCGCCGCCCTTGGCCAATTGCAGGGAGTATTCCGCGCTGTTCCAATCTAGAAATTTATGACCGCCGATTCCCCAGCCACCATAATCTGCGTCGTAACCATCGACATGCTTGAAGTTCAGATCTTTCCTCTGCTCGGCGGTCAGGATGTTGTTGGCAGTGTAGGCGATCTTGTCTTCGACGGCGTCCGGCTCTGGTTTGTCAGGGTTCTGGGCGAGCTTTTTTATCAACGACTTGAACTCGGCGCTGTCGATGTAGCCGGAACGCTTGGCCAGTTCTTTTCCCTCGGCATTGAAAATGATGGTGGCCGGCCAGCCATACTTTTCGTACTTATTGGATAAGTCCGGACGTGAGTCCTGATCGACCTTTATAGCGATTATGTTCTTGTCCATCAATTTGGCAACGGCAGAATCTGCGTATGTTTTCTCATCCATGACGTGGCACCAGTGGCACCAAACAGCTTCAAGATCAAGCAGGACGAGCTTGCCTTCCTTCTTGGCACGAGCAAATACGTCATCACTCCAGTCGTTCCAAATTACTTTGGACGCACCGTGGGCAGCTTCTTTCGAGACGCCCTGGGACGTCTTTTTCGGCGCGCCTTTAGAAGATGCCAGCGCAGCCGCTGACGGAGGGCCGGCCGAGGCAGGCAGCGGGTCCGCGAAGGCAAGAAGCGAGATCAATGAGACGCTGAGCGCACAAAGCAAATTTTGGGATTGGTTCGTCATAATTTTCAAACTCGTATCTGGGCACGGATCATAACACCATGGCTACGTAAGGCGCCTGTTAGGCAAAAGTGAACTGGCAACTCAGAACTTATATCCGACCGGAGATAGTAATTAGCTATTGCCAACAGAGCTGGGGATTCCACCTTCCATTAAAAAGGCAATTTTCAAAAAGGACGACCATGACGAACTTTTTTGCAATACCGAAAACCAAAAGCCTATCCGGTTATGGAAGACCAAATCCGAAAAGAAAAGGTGTATCGAAGCTATGCCAAATCAAACGAATGCTAGCTACCAAGGGGAATTAAGAGCAAGCAGCCAAGACCAAGAAGTGCCATCATACCCGGTACTGAATGAGCAATCTCCGCACAGAGTCAGGGATTTCTAGGGTATCCTTCTTGACATCTTGGCGTATTTACTACTAGACTGGTACGTAAGCATGCAAATCAGCTCAACAGTGTATGTTTCGGGCTTTGCGGATTTGATGCTTAAGGTGATAACAATGAAGAATCTTGAGCTAATTGCATTTGTTCTTTTGCTCATCGGTGGTATCAACTGGGGCTTAGTAGGGATGTTCAACTACAACGTAGTAACAGCACTATTGGGCGACGGCACCACAATGACGAAAGTCGTTTACGGCATGGTCGGACTGGGCGGACTCTACGAAGCATTCAAATTCTTCCGTAGCAAGTGCTCGGCTTCGTCTAACAGCTAGACATCGGAATCAACAGGTAACTAAAAACTAGAAGCTGTGCTGATTGAGCACACTTTGCAAACGCGCAGCCTCCACGCGTTTGCGGAGTCCTGCGCCTTTTGAAAATAATGCGCGGACAAAATTGTGTGCACTTAGGCCAATTTGGTGTCTTGACTGACGTCAATATTCTCGTTGCTGCCGCCACAAAACTTGGCGACAGATCACCTTTGCACGAGCGTTTTCATCCAGGTGAAAACGCTCGGCGTTTGTGCCGGTTCGGCAAGCCAAGTTCGATTTAAGAAACAACAAGCATCGCCACATTTCTGAAACATTTGCAGCCTAGGATTGTAAGTGCAAAGACCGACCAAACTCTCTCTCCTCTGGTCGGTATTCTGGGAAGAAAAAATCGCAGGGCGGAGTTGGTATCGGTGAACCAACGCCGCTCTTCGGCTTAGGCGGCAGCTCTTGGCGCCGCAAAGCGCGAGCCGACTGACTGCGATTTGGTTTAAAAATCAATCTTCTCTTCAATACGAAAACGTTTGGTTTTTCAGAGCACCTGTGCTTCCCGAAAAGCAAACAGGCTGTCAAAGTTCCCTTTGGCACAGAAGACTAAGAAATCGCGGACGAAAGCGAGAAGCGCAACCTATGAGCGTTTCGAGACACTTCCTTGATTCCGAAAAACGTGCAGTTTTCGGAGCGATTGGTGCTTTGATTTGCCGGAGTGTGAGCTAACTAAATTCTGATGCTTGTCGGGACTGGGTTGAACAGCTGCGTTCGCGGTGGCGGTTTCGGTACGGAAAGCGCGATCTCGATCGGAAATATTCTAAAGATACCATCCTTGCCGCGCAGCCAGAGTTTACCGTCCGGAGCCACAAACGGCTCACCATCAATATCACGCAGAATCGTGCCCGCGTTATTGACCTGGCACCATTTCTTGTCGCGATCCGTACACAGACGAGTATCATCCGGTAAATATACACAGGCAAGTTTAGCTGGAGCACCTTGGTATTCATACAGAAGCCGCATACCATCCTTGGATTCAAAACTGAGAGCTTGTCCTTGGGAGTTGGAAACGACTATGGACCCATCCGTCAAACGGGTTTGTATGTTTCCACCGGTGTATTCGCAAATCGAGTTCCGGTAGACATACCTGATACTGCCATCGCTGTCCACAGTAGCCATGAAATTTTCAGTCGAGGAGATTGCCAAATTTACCGCCTTAAGATCGTGTGAGCCCGGTCGCCCGGGGTGGTTCGTTCTCGCCATGCGCCTATTTAATAGAAAGTTTGTTGAAATTTCGTGACTTTAAAATGCGGGAATTACGAAATCCACCGAATTTAATTTCGACCAGTTGTCATCGAGTTTACTTTGAAATCCCGTCCAAGTTCGGATTCTTGGCTTTCGCACTGAAATCCCAGAGCAGGAAGAGGAACGCGAGCAGGTAACAGGCTGCACCGCACCAGAACGTCACCGTGATTCCGAAATTCAATGCAATTGCTACTGCAACAACCGAAGCGCAGACAGAAGTCGCTCCGTTGATGCCCCACAGCCATGGAGTGAGTTCTTTTTGCGCGCCTCCGGCCATCATCATTCCAATTGGAAATGCCATGCCCATGTAAAGCCCGAGAGGGAAGAGAAGCGCCACTGCAATGGCTATGCGCAAGGGAGTTTCAGCACCGGAGAAATTCGCAATCAACATCGGAGTAATGGAGCCAAAGATTACCGGTACAACCAAGAGTACTCCGAAGCGGGCAATCGGAGAGTTCATGCTCGTCATTTTTTCGGTTATCGAAAGACTGTTCGTCGTGAAACTGCCAAGACCACTGGCCAGCAGCAGCGTGAAAAGAACAACCGACAGACCATAGACGGGATGTCCCAAGAACACTATCAAACGCTGCATCTGCGAAATTTCCACGAACATGAATCCTAAGCCGATCATCCCGAAATAAAGAAGCAGCGGAGCGGCACCTTTGAGCGGTGCCGTCTTCATCCTCCACAGCAGAGGCACGATAATGCACAGAGATGTGAGGAAAATTACCGTGATGGTCAGCCACCCAAGCACACTCACAGCCATGGGATTGTGGCTCATGACGCCGTTTTGCCAGAGTGCGGCGTTGAACATATCCTTGAAACGCAGCATGTGAAAAAAGTACGGGCTGTCATCGTTCGGAGGGGAGATGTTGACGGGAAAACTAGCCAGCAGCGGTGTTAAATCTTTGGCTTCAGCGATTTTGGCAAAATTGTCGTCAATCGACTTTCTAGGGCTGAGAACGATTTCAAACCCATTGTCCTCTGCGAATTTGCCAACTGTGTTCAGATCTTGCTCAGAAAAGGGCTGTTTGCTTACCAGCATCGTTCCGATGCCGTCCATTCCACGCCCGCCTTGAGCACCCTTCATGGCTGCCACTATGACCATGTTCTTGCGAGGGTTTTCCACCCCTTGATCTTTCAAGGCAGCCGTTGCCAAACCCACAAGCCGGTACATTTCAACTGGACGATTCTTGAAATACCAGCGAGATATAGTGAGCACGCCATTAGGCTCGAGGTGGTCCAAGAAACTGCGCCAGGCCTCGACTGTATAGAGTGAGTGTTCCGTCAAAACAAATGCACCAGCAGCAGTGGCAGCAAAAGTATCAATCAGAGAAATCTGGATAATGTCGAATTTGTCTTTGGAGCGAGCGATGTAGCTGCGCGCCTCGTCATTGGCGAATTTCACATTCGGATAGCGGTCTAGGTGTCCGGTGTAGTCGCCGAAAGCCTTATTGACCGCAAAATTGATGTTATTGTTGATCTCAACGCCTTCAATATATTTCTGATTGAAGATGATCGCGGACAGCACATCGCGCCCGCCGCCGGTACCGACGATCAGCATGCGTGAATGGGGACGAATGTAATGAACCATATTCGTCAAATCGCGCTTCAAATGCTCAACTTTGGACTGATCGCCGTCAAACTTCGTCAGCCAGGTGTTAGCACCGGCATCGATCATCAGTTCCAGCTCACTGACCTTCCTGTCTTCGGGCCACTTTTCGGTGAGCCCCCAGGCGTAAGGTCGGTGCAGTTCGTTTGGATCACCGGCGACACGAACTCGCGAAAAGGAGTTCCACTTCTCAAATAGCGGTGTAGGTTCTATGTACCCATGCACCCACTTCAGTCTGAGAATCGGTTTTTGCTCGTTGGCCAGGTAGGCATTTGTCGCCGCAAATCCAATCAGGCCAATTGCGACTACGAGCGATGCCATAGCAAGTCCACGCGCGCCACTTTTTTGTTCGCCGGAGCTTGCCAGTGCTGAAGTTCCAGATTTAGGCATGCCAAAGAGAAAAGCACCGATTGCGGCGAATCCAGCGATGAAGAAAACTGCCGAGGGGCCATCGACGCAATTCAAAAGCGCTCCGAGAAGAACGCATCCAGCAGCGGCTCCACACAGGTCAAAGGCGTAGAGTTTCGAAACTTTCTGCGTAAATTTCGTCAGCGCCAGGCAAACAGCAATTCCACTGAATACAAACGGAATTGAAATCACTATAAATGTAGCGGCAACGTGCCGCAGCCCCTGCTCCCATTGCACGCCGGCGGGGATGAAGGGCACGAATAGGTGAAAGATGAAACTGCCAATGATGGTCAGCGCAAATGCAAGCGAGCTAAAGGTCAGCTGCTTCAAAACTTTTCTTTCCGAAAAGAAATTCGGAAAAAGATATACGACGATCGCGCCCACAGTCATACCAAACATTGCAATAGAAATTGCCATGAAAGCGAAGTGGTACCACATGGTGACACTAAAAATCCGGGTCAAGAGAATCTCATACATCAGCGTAGCCATAGCCACGCTGAACAACCCGAAATAAATCGGTCGCGTTACTTCAATAGAGTCTTGATTCGCCACCTGTCGATCATAGCACTCCGGACGTTCCGAATAACTGGGATAGCTTGCCTCCGGAGGTTATCGGGCACTCCGGCAGCCATCCCCTGAACCTTGAAATAGTCCGAATTAACTACCCTTGTCCAATTTGGGAGAAACACGGATATATCCTATCAACCTCCTATACAGCAGCGGTCCTGACAATTCCTAAGTATGTCAATTTTCGATAGACGGCACAAAACTGCCGAGGCAGCAGCATTGCAGCCTGGCGAAAATCAAAGCGAAGGTGACAACCTTCAGCAGTTTCGCCTCAATCTCTCCTCCAATCTCAAGGACAACAGCCGCTTCGTTGACGAAACCACAAGAGAAAGAGAGCGCGAAAAGATCGCTGAGCTCTTCGGACACTTCGATATTAATGGCGACGGCTTCATCGAGAAGAAGGAAATAGCGAAGGCTGACAAAACTCCCAAAAACATCGATGGCGCCGATCCGCATCTTTTCGCAAATTTCTTGAGCGAGCGCTACAAATCTTTGATGCAATCTTCAAACGATGAATGGTTCTTCGAAAATAATGGCGTTTCGCTTAAAGACATCAACAAATATGTTGAGAACATGCACGCCTTCAACGATAGAGTGATCGATCGAAGAGGCGATAGCACCTACAAACTCACTCTGCAAGGACGAGAAAGAGAAGTCACCGTCCATGTCCCGCCCACTTATGATGCAAGCAAACCAATGCCGATGGTGATGATGCTGCACGGCTTCATGCAAGACAAAGACGAGATCGCCAGAACTTCGGCATTCAAAGAGAAGGCGGACAAAGAGGGGTTTATTGCAGTCTTTCCCAACGCCACCGGCTGGCTCGGCAATCATCTGCGCTGGTGGAATGTCGGAAATGACCACCTCTTTCGCTCCGACGATGTCGACTTCATCAGACAATTGACCGATGTAATTCCCAGCAAATTGAATATAGACCAGGATCGCATCTACCTCGTCGGATTCTCGAATGGCGCGATGATGGCCCAGGAAGCGGCGGCAAAACTCAACGACAGAGTAGCTGCAGTGGCGAGCGTCAGCGGCGGCATGCTGCGCAAGCAAGACAAGCCGAGAGGGGACATGAACGCCTTGCTGATTCATGGCAGCATGGATGATGTTATTCCTGCGTCCGGCGGCGTGCTGCTCGACTTATGCGTGGCGCCGCGCGTCATCTCCGCGGCAAAGGCATTTGAAGTTTGGGCTGATGCAAACGGCATCAAACCTACACTTACAAAATCGTCCGGAGAACCGATTCAAACTTACAGTGCAGTCGACACGGAAAGCGGACGAGAAGTCACGTTCTACAATATCAAGGACGGCAATCACGATTGGCCCGGCGCATTCAATAGCTCGACTCCAGCATCGAAGTTCAATGCTACTGATGCAGTTTGGGACTTCCTCCGTCGACACAGCAAGAGGGAGCTGGTTGCCCGCGTGCGCGAAGCATAGGCAAAGCATTAGGGGAACTGCATGCGGCTCTCTTGCGGGAGTCGCATGCGGCATTGAAAGCAAACGACAGAATTAATAGTCTTTCAATTGATCGATCGACTTGTCCAGAGCGTCATGCTTGGCAGACAACGCATAAAACAGCAAGTCGGCACGAGCCTTTCCGTTGTCGCGCAGCATTTCGCCGAGTTTAATGCAAGCATCACCTTTCGTGTCCTCGAGTTCCAGCTTGTAGCACAGCTTGTACGATACAGCCTCACAAACCTTTTCGGACCCGAGCTGGTTTTCATAAAGAGTCATGATTTCCTGACTGGATGGTTCCGGATACAGCTTATCCGCCGCGGCCCAGCAATCGATAAAGAACTCGCGCAGCCAGTGCGGCACATCGCCCTCAAGCTGATCAACCATGGTCAACCAGATACTCAGCCCGAGCAGCTCTTTGACAGCCTGGTGATGAACTTCCGCCGACTCGGCATTGATTGGATAGTCAGGCGCCTCACCCATTTGATTAGGTCGCAGGCAATAACGCATGTAATCGGACAAAAGATCCAGACAACGAATTCCAATTGCAGTCGAGAAATAGAGTGCGCGCCGCCACCGATCGCGCTCGTCTTCAGGCCGGTGATTGTGCAGCTTCCGGTAGAAGCTGTTGGTCAGTTCGCTGCCATCAAGGTCCGGCACTAAAAATGCGGCGCCTCCTATGGAATCAAGCGATTAACATACCAGGCTAGCCAGATAAGCGCGAAAACAGCTGTCAGAATTTCGAACAAGGTGGGCAACATTTTCCGATTCTCCAAACGCTTCGCGGCATCGACAAGCGCCCACAGAATCAGCCAGAGCCCGGTCAGACAACCAAAAATGATTGGCATCGTAAACTTGAGGGGCATTACGCCAAAGAGCGCAGCTCCTTCCCTGACGACAAAGATATTGGCACCATTGAGACTGGCAACCAGTTTCTTGTAATAAGCATCACCAGCCCCGTCTCCACCTTCCTGGTGGTTTGCCGGCACTGCCATATAGTAATAGCTCACACCCGGTACAGCCGACGGAATAACTTTCCCATTGCGGTCGAAGCCTTGCATGAAGACATGCGAGACCCGGTATGATTCGTCATCGACTTTCTTGTCAGTGACTATGGCAAACGCATTTACGCTGCCGGGACCCGACTCCGGTTCGTTGTTCCAACGCGCTCCGGATGCCAGCTCCTTGCCGAAATTGTCCACGTTCGAAACACCGTCGAAGACGATTTGATACTTCGAAAAAATTTGATACGTCGGTATCATGTCTTGCTTGGTGACCGTGTTGATCAGCTTAACGGCCGGATCACCCGTCCACTTTTCCAGCTTCGATGGAAAGCTGCCCGACTTCGCGTTGATCTCTTCCAAGTGTGCACCAAGCGCGCGCATCTGCTCAACGGTCCTGACCTCAGGCGCTTCGTCTGTGTGCACAAGAAAATCGTTGGGGCCGACAAGCCCCATTGGTGTTTGCTCCAGCCAAAATTCCTTGCGGTTAAACGCGCCCAGTATGAGCGTTTGCATACCTTCCAGCGAGAAGTCGATCGTCTTGAACTGGAACTGCAACGTCTCCAGTGGCGTTTTCAACTCACCAGTCGAATTCTGTCCGATAGCCAGAGTTATCTTGCCGTCGGGAGTTCTGAAAGTCTGTCCTTCTACCTTGAAGGATTCTGAGTTTATACCGGGGGCTGTCGGCGCCTTGAATGTCGTGCCCGCTGTCATCCACATAAACCAGCCGGCAGCGATTACGACAGCCAGAATTGAGCCTATCGTCGAGAAGAGCACTTGATTCTTCTTGAAATAATGTTGTCGTCCACCTGGCTCTCCGCCCCCGACGAGCGTTTCCATGGTTTCCTTGAATACAGGCTTGGGCAGTTCCAGCGCCGTGACTTTCTGCTTGAACTCTTTCTGCGGCGCCGAGCGAATAGCTGCAGCTTCACGGATGTGCTTGATGAGAACATCGCCTTTCGGCAAATGCTGCTCTGCCAATCGCAGTACGCGGTTGTAGATACTGGCGGCGTCTTCCGATGCACCGGCGCCATCGCAGACCTTGGCCAGAATAAACATGTTGGCGATAACATCGCGGTTGCCTTCTCCGAGCAACTGCTCGGACGTGACTACCAAACGGCTGTATGCAGTAATCGCCTTGTCTAACTTACCGTCGGAGTAGTAGATGGCGGCCAGATTCTTGAAACAAGCCAGAGCCTGCTCGGTCTCGCTAAGACCGTTTCTTTCCATCATATCCAGCGCATCTTCGTAATGCCGCTGTGCAGCCAAGTAGTCGGCATTGTCAAATGCTCGACCAGCCATGTAGAGAAGTCCGTCTAACTGTTTCTGCGAAAACGCCATATATTTATCGGCAGGTAGCCGAAAACCTCCAACAGTTATATTTCTACCTTCTCTTTATAGCGGTAAAACACCCTGTCGAAATTTGGCACAATTTTCCTGCCGGAAATCGGCGAATACCCGCTTACGCCTAATTTACCAACCTGCGACAGTTTCAGCGGGTATAGGAGTATGTACTGGAAAAAGGTGTCTAAGAAAAGCGGCCGATGCTCCAAGACCTGAAACTGCGCCAGAAAGGAATTTTGATAGTGGCATTGCCGCTGTTGACTGAAACCATTTTCGTGGCCATTCTGGTTTTCTTGCAGCAGTCGGCGGAAGCCGAAGCCCAGAAGATGTTCTACTCGAAGATGATTATCGGACAAACCCAGTCCGTGGTCCGCCTGATTTGGGAGGGCGGCGCCAATTTCACGCTCTGGGGCTTCACTCATTCTCCGTCCTTCGAACAGCGAATGATGAACCAAATCTCCGAAGTGCCGCGCGAGCTGAACGAACTCAAGCAGATGGTAAAAGGCAATTCCATCCAGGAGAAGAATGTCGGCGAGATGGAGAAAGCCGTCAATACCGCCGTCGAAACTCTTCTGCACTACAAGAAGCGAATGATGAGCGGTGAGCATTACATATTGACGCACGAAGCTCGCATGATGGTAACCGACCATCTGCGGGCAATCGTAACCGGCGCCGCGGCCATTCATCGCCAGGAGATGAACTACCAGGAGATGCATCCGGAAAAGACTCAGCAATTGCGCATGGCTGTGCAAATCTGGCTTTTGGTCGGACTAATCTTGCAAATCCTTCTGACTTTCGGACTAGCGATTTACTTTGGACGAAACATCACGGACAGGCTGGCCACTATCTCCGGCAACGCCCAACTGCTGGCAGAACATCGACCGCTGCGCCGACCAATTGAGGGTACCGATGAAATCGCACAGCTTGATACGGTGTTTCACAAGATGGCAATCACGCTGGAAGTGGCTTCACAGCGCGAACGAGCAATCATCGACAACGCTAAGGATGTAATCTGTTCGCTGACTGAAGATGCCGTATTCAAGCAAATGAGCCCAGCCGCCAAGCAAAACTGGGGATACGATCCTATCGACCTGGTCAGCAGACCATTCTCCGATTTCGTCGTCGAAGAAGATCGTGAGCGCCTCAAGCGCGTACTTGCGGAGGCAAAGCAGCAGAAGGAAACAGCTATAACGGTCGATATCCGCATGGTACGCAACGATCTGAGCGAAGGTTGGATGCTCTGGTCGATTTACTGGTCGCCGCCGGACGATTCATATTATTGCGTGGCGCACGATATCAGCGACCGCAAAGAGCTCGACCAAATGAAAGCGGACTTTGTCAACATGGTCAGCCACGACCTGAGAACCCCCTTAACCGGTATGCGCGCTTTTCTTGACTCTCTGAACGCAGGCGTTTACGGCGACTTGAACAAGAAAGGAACACAAGCGTCAGGACGAATTCAGTCCAGCCTCGGACGCCTCGTCACCCTTGTCAACGACCTGCTCGACGTCGAAAAAATGGAAGCAGGGCGCATGGAAATGCGTTTTGGAACGTACAGCCTCAAATACCTGGTCGATCAATCGCTGGATATGGTCAAGAGTTTCGCCGACGAGCAAAAGGTAAGGATCGAAATTGGCGAAATTGCAGATGCAGATGTTCTTATAGACATGGATCGAATGGTTCAGGTTCTGCAAAATCTCCTCTCCAACGCCATTAAATTCTCCCCGAAAGGCGGAACCGTAACGATAACGACAGAGCTGGAGCCCGGTTTTGCCAAGGTAAATGTGACTGACCACGGCGCCGGTATAGCCGAAGGAGATATCGCTCACATATTCGACAGATTCCGCCAAGTAGCGCCCAGCAAAACCGGAGTGAAGGGCGGAACCGGTCTGGGCCTGGCAATCTGCAAGGCTATACTGGAGCAGCACAACGGCTCAGTCGGGGTAGAAAGTCAAGTGGGCAAAGGAAGTACTTTCTGGTTTCGTATTCCGGGTGCACAGAAACCAGAAAAAACAACGTAGAATCTTATTACTGTTCTCTGTCCAGCACCTCCGCAGTAGAAACTGGAATCTATGTCGAAAGTTTTGCTCGTTGAAGATGATCTCGTCACCTGCGACATGGTCAGAGACTGGCTTGAGCATGAGCTCTATACAGTCGAAGAAGCGCATACCGGCGAAGAAGCTCTTGATTTGATGAAACTTTATCAGTACGACATTGTCGTGCTCGACTGGGGCTTGCCCGGCAAGAGCGGCGTGGAAATCCTCTCGCGCTTCAGAGCGGACGGCGGCACTACGCCTGTTTTGATCTTGACCGGAAAACGTTCGGTCGGAGAGAAGGAAGAGGGGCTCGACGCCGGCGCCGACGACTATTTGACAAAACCGTTCGATATGCGCGAACTTTCAGCCCGACTTAGAGCACTGCTGCGCCGTTCTCACTCCCCGCGAGCGTCAGTCTTGGCTGTCCGAAATATCACTTTGGATCCAGCGACCTGCCAAGTGACTCGCAACGGCGAAGAATTGAAATTGCTGCCTACCGAGTATGCATTGCTCGAATTTTTCATGCGACACCCCGACCGAGTTTTCAGCACAGACGATATTTTGAACCACGTGTGGAAGTCGGACTCCGAAGCAACCGCCACGGCCGTTCGCACCTACATAACCCGCTTGCGCAAAAAACTCGACGTGGAAGAGAAATCGTCAATCATCAAAACCGTTCACGGCATCGGTTATAAGCTCGAGTCACGCGAAGACTGATTATTCTTCCGAATCACCTCTGTACAAACGAGCTAGCGCTCGGGCTGCCGCTTCCTGCCCTTGCGACTCTTTCAAACGGCCCAGGCGAGAAAGCACGAACCCGTGCACGCGCAACTCGTTGATCAGGAGGGGCTCCTTATCTCCATACGTCATCCTGGTCCACAGCAGCGATCTTCTGCAGATCGGCTCGGCTTTCTCATACTGTCCAAAGGCTACGTACATTTGCGCAAAAGGAAGGAGCTCTGGTCCGGATCCGCCAATAGCTCTGGTGCCCTTCTTATCCACCTCAAGCAACCTTGAAAGAAAGAGAGCTTCGGCTTCTCTGAAAAGCTTCCTGCTCTCTTCTTTCCTGTGCATGTGGAAATAGACAATCGAAAGCTGAGCCTTGGCAGCAGCGGCAGTGAGCGAAAATCTTTTTGGACTTTTGCTCATCAAGGATACAGCTTGCTCTAAGGACTTCTGCGCACCGCTCCAATCGCCGACAGATTTTTTGCAAGTGCCCACCAGCGTCAGCGCTTTCCACAGATGGATTTGTCCCTTGTCGCTGGTTTGGCGTTTTGCGATTGCCAGTGCTCGATTGGCAAAATTGAGAGCTTCTCGGCTCATGCCAAGGGCAGAATAAGTGTAAGCCAATTCCATTAGTTCGCGCGGCAGTTCCGGATGTATATCACCAAATGCGGTATCAATGATTCTAATCGAGTGTTGAATAGCGGAAACCTTATTGACACCTCTCACACGCTCAAAATAGGTACTCGACAGAGCTTCCACACAACTGAAGAAATCTTCGTTTCGCTTTCCTTCTGATTTCAGCTTTGGAATGAGCGCCAGAAGTTCAATAAAATAAGGCTCGGCCCGCTCAAACTTTTGCTGCCAGAGCATCGCATTGGCAAGGCGCGCCATTACCTCGCCACGCTCGGCCGCAGAAGCATGCGGCGGTCCGGCAAGTTCCAAAGACCTGGTGTAAGCCTTTTCCGCATTGGCAAAATCGCCAAAAACCTCGTATCGGCTGCCTTCGTTTTTGTAGTGTTTCCAACCTTCGCGGTCGCCGGCGGCAAATCCGCCCGGGATGAGCGAGATTCCAAACACAAGCGCAAGACAAAGTTGAAGAAAGGTTCGCCGCCAGTTCATTGACCAATTACACTCAAACAGGACACGTCCATTAGAGCAGATCGGCCTCTCGTTTAAAACAAATCCAACGCGCAAAGATGATGATAGATGCTGTCTTTGACTTCAGGACTCCACGACGGATAGCGTTTCGCCATCTCGTTCCAGGCAGCCATCAACATTTGCGACGCTGTTCTTCCCTCCGGCAATTGCATCACCGTCTCAAAAGAAGATCCTTGCTGGCGCATCTTCTGAGCCTTGTCAAAGAAAGAGCATTGATTATCGATGGCGCTTACCACTTGCGCTTTGAACGTCTCCAAGCCGCTCGGTGTAGGCTCAGCCATTATCTTGGTGCGCTGCGCTGCTATCTGAGAGTAATAGGTCGCGTACGCGCTAGAAAAGCCGCTTGAACCATTGAGAGCAGACAACATCACCATCTTTGCCTGCAACGCTTTCAAGATCATGGTGTAGACGTGGTTGATGAATTGCCGGTCAGTGGCAGGAATTCCGGTTAGATTGTCGGGCAACGCCGTAAGAGCGCAAGGATACTGATACCCCGACGGCGGCGTGATATCGCGTGGATACCAATTTTGATAGTTTTGAGCCAGTGCGCCAGAGGAAAAACAGAGCATGCCAATCAGAGCAATCGATTTAGGCACAACCGAAAAAACAAAATACGATTTCGCTGTCATTTCATCACCCACCTTGTCCACCTTCAGACGAATACACCACCACCATACAAATTCCTAACACCTACACGCCAGCTTGAGTTGGAAAGCACATCCGTGCTATCGCTAAATTGCTCAACGCTGCCAATCAAAGGTTTATTCACGAGCTCCTTGATGCTTTGGTCGGCAAGACTCGACGCAACGATAATTTCGCATATCGCCTTTGAATAATCCCCCATACTGACCACCATGAATGGACGACCATGGAAGTCGCGAACCTGACAGGGCAGCTTCTCGGTAATGTCCAGTTGATTATGTTGAGCAGCAAGGAACTCATAGGCCGGTATCAAATATTTCTGCCGTTCTTGCCAATTCGGCGAAGATAACACTTTCAAAAATAGAGGTTCTAAAACGCTTGCGGACTTCAGCTTTTTGAATGCGGTGCCAAACCATTTGGGATAGGGCGCATATACTTTTTCCATAAGAAAGCACAGATTCATAATGTCTCGCACCAATCGCGCGGCAATAATGCCCGCGCCAACCTCGTCGCCTACATATCCGGCCCGCCCCATCAAATGCTCCTCTTGCTCGATCCGGGCCCAACCGCAGGCAAGCAGGTAAAGCCAGACATCTTGCGGATAATAGGAGAATCTGTTGCGAGCGTCCTGCAAACCAATATCATCATGAAAGACTTTGCCACCAATAATGGTGCGCAATTTCTGTCCAGGAAATGAGAGCCAATCGTAAGCTTTCAATTCGGCAGTAATGTCAAATCCAAGATAGTCATCGAAGAATCGCTCCAAAGACATAATTTCAACACGATGATTGATCGGTCCGGATTGGCTGAAATCCAGCAATTGAACGCCCTGGTTTTCGCTGTCAGGTGCAGAAAAACTGGTAGGAAATCCTCGAAAAGTGCGCGGCAACTCGTCACGTAGTTTAGCCGAGACTGAATCTTTGTAAGTGGATAGATCATCGGGCTTGAGGAAAATCATCACACGCGGTCCCCAATGATGATCGCTCGACATTTCCGTGTCGAACCCAAGCACTTCTGAGCCACTGCCGATCAGCGCCGCCGCATACTTTAGTTCGCCAAAGTACTGGCGCATGATGGGCTCGACAGCTTCGCGATAAAACCCTTCGCAAAGCTCTAAACCCGGAACAAAGATAGGATTCGGTTTGGTCATGAACACAGATGATACTACAGTTATTAAATGCCGCTCACGTGAGCCAGGGAAGCACTGTTTGACATCCTTGAAATTTGGCGAAGATACAATTATCGTAGAGAATTGTCTTTTGATTTGGAAACCCTGGTAGGCGCCTCGCAAAGAGGAGAGACAGTGCGCTCTATTCAGAGCCTGGTTTTCATACGGCTCTTTTCAATAATCATCATTTTCTTTGCAGTAGTTGCCGGGTTTACTTACTTCGTCACGGCGGAAGCGATTAAGCAATTTGCGCTCTCCGACGCAGCCACGTCGCTCACTTTCATAGTCAACAATATTGAAGGCAACTACAAGTCAGAGCTGCTGGCTATCGACCAAATTGCAGACATGAATGGATTCATCCCCTTCGACGAAGACACAGCTCGCGACATCATCAAAGAATTTCTTGAACTGCCCAATATTTTTACAACGGTCCACATGTACAAGGCAGATGGAACGCTTGTTTTCGCAGAGCGCCGCAAAAGCTTCAGTGCCAGTCCATATCACCCGAAGTCCAATTTCAATCAGAAAGAGGCGGCATTTGTGAAACTCGCGCACAAAGTCATAGAAGACAAACATCCATACAGCAGTGAGGCATTTTTCACCTGGTCCGGCGCACTCTATCAAACCTACGTTACTCCCATTTTCAAAAGCCGAGAAAAGAAAGAGGTCATGGGAGTGCTTAGCGGGGGCGTGTTTCCCCGTCTCAAAAAGATTGAATACCTCTTACAGGGACTCAAACTCGGAAATGAAAACTTCATTCTGATCACAGACAGCCGGGGTAACTTCATCACCGGTGATGGCATCAGCGAGAAGGATGCCGGCTCTTTACTGAAGAAACATACCGAAGGAGCTCTCAACCGCTTCTTTCTGGATGTTGAGGAAACCTCGAGAAAACCCTTTGTGACACAACGGCAAAAGGTCGCCGATGCATCTTTCGTCGTAATGTCTCTGCCGATTCCGGAACTGAAACTGCTCGTCACGCTCGGATTTAATACGCAACCTATAGATCAAAAGACCCACGAACTTTCCAATCGATTGTACTTCGCTCTGATTATTGGATTTCTTCTCAGTGTGTTCGCTTCCGTCGTGGTCGGCGAACGCCTTTCGCGACCTTTCAGAGAAATCGCCCAAACCGTCGACGAAATAAACCTCGGCAATTTCTCTGCGCGCACTGGATATAAGGGCGAAGATGAAATTGGCTTGCTGTCGGAGCGCATCAATATGCTCGCGGAAAAAATCGAGAAGAGCGAATATCTCGGCAACCTCTGGTACACGGAAGCTGAGCACGTCGACGAAAGCGACCTCTCAGAACCGAATTCCCATTCGGTCCACAGCCCGGACGCTACCAACGCGCCCTCCCCAGATGAGGAAAACACGCCTCCAGCATCCGCATCATCCGGGAGCGCCCAGGTATGAAACTCTGGAAGGCGCGCTCTCTCACCTACAAAACACACTTTTTCAGCGCGTTGTGCCGCAGTTTATTCACAAACTCTTGCTGGATCTTTGCTACTAGCTTGTTCGTCAAGGTTGTCGGAAGCAAGGGTTATTCGCAGTTGTTCTTTTTTGCCAGCCTGGCGTCCCTCTCTTACTACGTATACTTTGCATTGAGGGGGCACAAGGACAAAGAGCCGTACAATGTCTACAGGGCCGTCTTGGTGTTTAGCGCAATTGCTTCTCTTGGCTGCTTTCTCGAGCCCTTTGTCGAAGCGCTTAAGCCTTTCAACGAGCTGCTTCTCTATCTTTTCGTCGTCTCGGTGATGACCGTTGACCTGGTCGGCACGACGCTCGGTCCGATGGTTCTTCAGGCATCCGTCAACCCGGCCATTTTTCGCCAGGTCTATCAAAACATCATTACGCAGGAATTGATCGCGCGCATTGCAGCGGCCGGATTGGTCTGGCTGCTCAGTCAATTTCACGGGCTCGTCTATTTGTATCCCTTTGCCTGGGCGATGCTCCTGACACATTTTGTCCTGTTCGACATTACCATTTGGCGCATGAGAGTTTCAGAACTCAAATCGCGAACACCACAGGAAAAGGCAGCGCCGGCGCTTGAAACGATAAAGAATTCCATTCGCTTCGTTATCGAAAATCCCTTAGTGCGCATAGCGATGAGCATCATGGTTTGGTCGACCATCACGAAGTTCGTACTCGAAAATCTCTTCTATCAAGTCGCAGATGCAAACTTCAACTCGGCTAGAAAAATCGCTTCGTTTGTCAGCATTATGACTATCTCGATCTACTTGCTGTCCCTCGCCTTGCACCACGTCATCAATCGGACAATAAATTCCCGATTGCAGCTCAGCACCCTCTTGAGCGTTCAGCCAATCAACGTGCTCATATTCGGCGGATTGGCGCTGATATTCCCACCGTTTTGGCCGGTTGTTTTTCTTATGGTGTCATACAACATTATTCACAGAAGCATACAGCTGCCGATGTCCCGCCAATGTCTTGTTCCAGTGCCTCGTCTGCGCAGGGGCGTAATTGTTTCACTCATATCTATCGTCATTTCACTGTGTACAGTCATCACCAGTGGAGTCATGGCAGCGATGAAGAACACTCTTCAACTGCAACACTACTTATTCTTTCTGCTCGCTCTGGGCTCCGGTGTGTTTTTCGTCATCACAAGCCTTGATTCATATTACATACGAAATCTCTGGAGTTTTTTCCAAGAAACACGCTCAGGAACATGGGAAGAAGAGCCGCAGACAGAGGCTCTCTCGCCTGTCGACCTTGAGCAAATCTCAAGCGCGGAGCCGGCTCATGTCAGCAACTATGCAGACTGGAATTCTCATCCGATAATAGCCAGCTATTCTCAATCGTCAACCAAAGCTGCGCTCAAGGAAGCAACACAACAACACAAGGCATTGCTGAACTCGGACAAACCGGACATGCTGATTTCCGGTTTGAGAATATGCTTCATCACAGGCTTTCCTTGGCTGGCAAAAGCAATAGAAAAAGCGACTGCACACAAAGATGAAAGTGTAAGAGAGTTTGCCAAGCTGGCGGTGAAAATCGATGAAGAGTTTTACGGGCTCTCCGGATACACTGCCATCTTCCGACGAAAGATAAAGGCTGTCGCAATGGACATTCTCCAGAACTCGCAGTCGAAAGCGAGTCTCGAGGACCTCAAGCAAATACTCTACTATCCCAATCGTGCAGACGCGGAATCCATTGTCTGCGCTTTGGGTGACGCGCGGTTTCAAGAACACAGAGATTTGATATTTAGCTGCGTTAGAGATCAAGGCGCGCAGCTCAGCGTTGAGCCTGTGATTCAACGCATGTACGAAAGCAATTATGATGATGCCGAGACTTATCGAAGTTTGTTGGAGCAGCTAAGCTTTGGCAAGAGAAGCCGCGAATTGCGCGAAACCGTCGTGTCCAATTTAGATCAGCTCAAGGACAAAGGCCAGGATGGTCGGCTAAACCGATTGATGCATACGCTCTTTCTTGAAGAGTACAGACTTTCACATGGCGAATTGGACGAAGTGCTCGTCGGAACGATTCGCGAATTTCCAATCCTGTCATCTGATGAAAATGCCATTTTGATCGACATGCACCTGTCTTTTCTCAAGAAAAGCGACTTGTTCGGTTCATGGCAAGTTGTCCTCAACTAATTCAAAATCAAGATCAGATTAATCGCAGAACGCCCGTCCCACGAAGCGTTCCAAGCCCCAACCCTTGACGACTTTTAATTCGCCATGGTAAATTGAAAACATGGACACGACAGACCGACCTTCCTATTCGCTAGAAGATTTGTCGGCAAAAACCGGGTTCGAAGTTCGAGTAATCAGAAGCTTCATTGAGCAGGGTCTCTTGCGTGGCCCGAGTTCTCTTGGGCGTTATGCTCGATATTCAGATTGGCATTTGGTAAGGCTACTAGCCATAAAGGCATTGAAAGACAGGGGACTCACGCACACGGATATCAGGCAAACCCTGCTGTGCATGAGCGATTCTGAAGTACTGGCACTGGCGGAAACTGCTCCCGGCGAGAAGAATAAGCGGCGCTCCTCAGCACTGGATTATATTCGCTCCATCAATCCGCAAACATTTGGAACTATAAAAGTCGACGAGTTCGCTCAAAAAGCAAGTCATCGCTTTCAAGACCCAAGCCAGCAAGGGGCACCAACAAAAATAGAACAGAGTGTGAGCAAACAGCAGTCAACGTCGCCAAGCGAGCGTCAGCTTCCGGCTGCTGAGACCTGGCATCGGTTTCAGATCACACCGGATGTTGAGCTATCAGTTAGAGGAATTCAATCGGAAAAGCAAATGGCTCGAATGAAAATCATCGCCAATAGCCTGCGAGAATTTCTCATCGGAGGACAGAATGAGTAATGAGTTGGGTATCTCCGTAATCGCTGAATTTGACAGAGAATTGATCTGGGAACGCGGTCGTTCCGTGCGCTATTTGGAAGTTGACGCAACGGCACCCTTCATGATGGAAGATCAACAAACGGAAAAACATCCGCTCAACATTGCTCTGGTCATCGATGCATCGGGCTCCATGGCCGGAGAGGCATTGAACTGTGCCAAAAAAGCCGCAGAAGGGGTTGTTAAAGCGCTGACACCAGACAGCAGAATATCAATTGTTTCGTTTGCCACAGAAATCATCACTCACATTGAAGGCGTTTCAGCCGACCCAAGTCAGCAGAAAAGAGCGTTGGCTGCCATCAATCAATTAGAACCGCGCGACAGCACCAACCTCGGGGGCGGCTGGATGAAAGGTGCGGAATGCTTGGCTCGCGTGATGGAAGAACAGACTAAAATGCATAATCACGTCATTCTGCTTTCGGACGGACACGCGAATTATGGCGTAATCGACCCGGAAATCTTAGGGCATCATGCCAATCAACTGCGCACCAGGGGAATAGCTACATCGACTGTCGGCATAGGCGACCACTACTCATCCGAGCAGCTCCAGGCGCTCGCTGTTCATGGTGGCGGTATGCTGCACGACGCGCAATTCCCACACGAAATAATTGAAGTTGTTCTCGGAGAACTCTACACGGTGCAAGAGACCTTTTTCGAGGACATAGCCGTTCACCTCTCATTCCCAAGCAGTTTTACAGTCGAAAATATCAGTGCGTTTCCGATGGAGATGGACCCGTCAACGGCCATCACGCATATAGGCATGCTGGCGCCCCAACGCAATCGCAATGTGATCTTTCGCATTATCGCGCCGGAAGGACGGGCCGGCAACGTTGCCTATTTCGATGTCGGCGCCTCCTGGATCAGGACTGGACAAGTTGATCGTGTATATGGAAAGAAATTGAGAAAGTCACTGACTTTCGCACACGAGAGCAAGAACACGGGACAACCTCGAAAAGAGGAGCTCAGCCTGCGAGTTGCAAAATGCTGGCAGGCAGCTATTGTGCGTAAGTGCGTCGCCTACAACAAATACAAAAACTTTCAAGAACTGATTCGTTACCTCGATAGTTCACTTAAATATTTTCGACGCTATTGCGACGATCTGCCAGGCACAAAAACACTTATCTACGAGTTGCAGGGCATGAGAGAAAGAGCTAACCGGCGCTGGGACGAGCGCAGCCTGAAACACATGGAACACACAAGCTATATGACGCAGCACAGTCATCAGGATTATCGAAGCCTGCAGCGCGGCAGTTGGCTGGATTCACTCGAAAGCTGATAGACTGGAGTGACTGAGAGCCGGCTGAATCCAGCTTCTTTATGGAAATCTTGGAACTAATGCGGTTCGCCGACATCTCAAGCCATTTACACCGTATTGATATTTCAACCATCATTTGAGCCGATTTAGACTTACAGACACATATCCGAAGAAGCGTGCATTCATAACCGGTGCGGGCAGCGGGCTTGGCCTCGCATTCGCGCGTGCGCTGTGCGCCGACGGATGGACTGTCGGCGTAACGGATATAAACGAGAAAAGGTTGGACGATGCCGCCGCCGCATTGAGATCCATAGGCGGCTCGCCTGTTTCCTATGTTTTCGATGTGGCCAAATACGATGAGTTTGAAAAGGCAGTCAAAGACTTCGCAAGCAGACATGGTGGCATCGATATTGGTATCAACAATGCCGGCATAGGATGCGGCGGTCTCTTTGACGAAGTATCGATCGACGAGTTTCGCAAAACGATTGAGATCAATTTGATGGGTGTGGCAAACGGATGTCACCTGTTCGTACCCATAATGAAAAAACAAGGGTATGGACACATTCTGAACGTCGCCAGCGCCGCTGCTTTTCTCACGGCACCCCGCATGTCCGCATACAGTGCAGCGAAAGCTGGGGTTGTCGCATTGAGCGAATGCATTCGCGGCGAGCTCGCGGACCGCAATATTGTGGTTTCAATCTTGGCGCCATCCTACGTGCGAACCAATATCGGCAATGAAACAATTGGCGCTGAAAACGACAGAAAATTCTCATGCATGCTTGTCGACGAGTCGAGGATATCAGCAGAGGAAGTGGCACATGACTCTCTCAAGCTAATGGCCAACGGCAACCTGTACATCATGCTCCCAGGCAAAGCGCGCATCCTCTGGCGGCTAAAGCGGTCAATGCCGGAAAAATACTGGCGTCTTGTGAAGAAAGCGGCAGAAGGCGAAGTAGAACGCCTCTCGGCGAAACTCATTTCGCCCAAACCCTGAAGGACAGGCACTAATTCAGCTCAAAGGCAGACACGCTGCGGCGGCGTCATTATGTTCTGGTTTGAGATGGCTTAATGTAGCGGATTCAGGATATTATCGATTAAGCTACGCTGCGGATTTCTCAGCCAGAGGTTCTTGCAATGAACACAAAGCTGCTCGCGTCCCTCGTCTTTATTGAACTATTTAGCCAAAGTGCTTCAGCAGCCCTTGCTGAGAAACACAAACATTATTGCCCCGATATGTCGGAACACGAACGCGTTCTTAACGAAGGGATTCAACTGCACAAAATTAGCAAACCGGCCGGTGTTATAGGTGTCGGGCGCTTTAGCTTTCCGGAGCAAGCTCGCGACACGGGATCATCGAAATGGAGAAATGACAGCTTGCCTAGTCACATACAGGCGACGAAAGAGAATCTCACACACTGGCGAAGAATCCAGTCAAAGCACTTACCCCTATACACCTATAGCCAAGCAGTCGAAGCAGTAAAATTCGCGGAGCAATCAGAAGAATTAGGCATGTATGACCCAGCTGTGCTGCTTTACAGGAGGATACTGGAAGAGCAAAAGATCAACCCCCTCTTGCAAACACTGGAAGTCCGACAATTGGAGCGAGGACTTGAAAGAGCACTAGATTGCCAGGACGCAGAGGATTTGAAGCGCAAGGGTCAAGACTCTCAAGCGATCGAGAAGCTAGGTAAAGCAGTTGAGAGTCTAAGCTCATCTAGCTTGGACCTTTGTACAAGGGTAAACATACTGAAACCCATCCTCACGGAAATTGATGAAGTAATGGACAAGGAAATAACCAGCGCAGTCAACCATTCATCGACGAAAAGTGCTTCTCAAGCAAATACAAATATACAGACTCCAAAAAATGCAAAATCAACCAACACCGTAAGGGCAAGTGCGCTGAAATATTGGACAGAGTGGAACAGGCAGATTGAATGTTTAGGAATGGCTCAAAAGCTGGATCGCGCAGCGTTCAATTTAGAGAAGGTTGGTCAATATTCGATGGCAGAAAGGCTCTACAGACAGGCTCTATCGATCAAAGTGAAAAACCTCGGTGTAGAAGACACAGAAACAATAAAGCAAAGTGCGGATCTGGGGCGCGTCGCTGCAGCACAGGGACACAAATCAGAAGCCCGCAAATATTTTGAAGAAGCATTAGCCAAACTAAGGAATAATCCGCACACTAAAGACATGTATGCTTCTATGCTGGAGAGTTATGGCGATGCTCTCAGCAAAATGGACTATGGAGCAGAAGCAAATAGAATCTACGAAGAAGCTCGCACGATCAATGAAGAGCTCGATAAGAGCTCAGCGAAACACAAGTAAAAGAATGAACGTCGAAGCAAACGAGCGACCTGAGCCACCCCAATTTCTAGCGGAGCTTGCTCCACAAGAATGTGTAAGCTAGAGACTGCATGAAAGAAACTTGCTCGTTGTTGGACGCGGCGCCATGCCCGCCTTCTATGTTCTCGTAATACAAGACTTCATGCCCCTGCTCTTTCAGCAATGCTGCAAATTTACGCGCATGACCAGGATGCACGCGGTCATCTCGAGTAGAAGTAGTGATCAAGATAGGCGGATACTTCTTGTCCTTACGCACATTTTGATATGGCGAATACTTAGATATATACGCCCATTGATCGGGTTTATCCGGGTCGCCATACTCATCCATCCAGCTAGCGCCGGCAAGTAGATGATTGAATCTGCGCATATCGAGCAGCGGCGATCCGCAATGCACGGCACCAAACAAGTCCGGTCGCTGAGTGAGCATTACGCCCATCAGCAAACCGCCATTCGAACGTCCATCGATGCCGAGATGCGCAGGAGCTGTAACTTTGCGCGTCGCCAGGTCTTCGGCGACGGCAATGAAATCATCATAGGCACGCTGCCGATTTTCTTTGCGAGCGGCATTGTGCCAGCTAGGACCAAACTCACCGCCGCCTCTGATATTGGCCAGCACATAAACGCCACCGCGCTCCAGCCAAGCCTTTCCGACAACTGCATTGTACGCAGGCAAGAGCGAATGCTCAAACCCGCCATAGCTGTAAAGCAAAGTAGGATTCTTGCCGTTTAGTGCCAGACCCTTTTTGGAAACCATGAAATATGGCACGCGTGTTCCATCTTTAGACTTGGCATCATATTGCTTAATTTCTAAATTGTCCGCATTGAAGAATGCCGGCAATCGCTTCAACAGCTCGGTGCCGGACTTGCCGGCAGTGCCCAGATATAGACTGGACGGAGTAAGAAAGTTCGTAATAGTGATGAAGTAATCGTCCGACTCATCAGAATCGATCCCCTCAACACTGACGCTGCCAATTGCAGGCGAGTCCAATTTAGTCCGCTGCCACTTCCCATCTTTCCTCGAAAGCAAGTATGGACGGCTGTTGACGTTATCCAGCTCGGTCAATATCAGATAGTTCTTCGTATCTGAAAGTGAGTCCAACGACTTTCGCTCGGTTGGTTCAAACAGCACATCGAAGTTTCTCTCGCCTTTGAGAAAAGAGTCGAAATTCTCCGCAAGAAGCGTGCCTGACTTGTATTTCTTGCCGTTGACAGTCCAATCAGAACGCAAGCGCAAAAGAATATTTTTGTCGTAAGTCTGAACCACAGCATCAGCTGGCTTTTCCAGCTGAACGAACTTATCGCCCCGGCGAAGATACACATCTTCCGAAAAGAAAGTCGGATGGTTGGAAATCAACTCGTAAGTTTGACCGTGGTCGTGAACAACATATCCACCGGCGCCAACGTCACTCTTCTTGCCTTCAAAAAGTGTCTTTGCTTCGGACAAAGGTGTTCCACGCTTCCACTCTTTCACAATGCGTGGATAACCGGAATCAGTCATTGAGCCGGCACCAAAATCCGTGCCGACCAACAATGAATCGCGATCACGCCAATAGACTTCCGATTTAGCCTCAGGCAGGCTGAAACCATCTTTGACAAATTCCTTCTTGGTCAGATCGAACTCGCGCACGACTACAGCATCAGCGCCGCCTCGGGAGAGCTCGATAAGCGCGCGGTCGTAGTCTTTGTAAAGCACCTGAGCCTGGTGCCAAACCCAGTTCTCCTTCTCGCTGGCGGCTAAGGCATCCAGGTCGAGAATCGTTTCCCAATTGGGTTTTTCCTTCTTGTACTCTTCTAAAGTCGTTCGACGCCACAGCCCTCTGACGTTTTTATCATCGCGCCAGAAATTGTAGTAAAACCGCCCCTTCTTCGTCACTCGCGGAATTCTCTCTTTCGAATCGAGAATCGCACGCAGCCCATCTTTGATTGGCGAAAAATCCTTCGATGCCTCGAGCGTTTTTGTGGAAATCGCATTCTCAGCGCGCACCCAGTCTAACGCCTTCTTGCCCTCGACTTCTTCCAGCCAGAGATAAGCATCTTTGTCCGAATCATTCACAGCAGTTGCGCTCGAGGCTGCATTTTTCACAGGTTGTTTCTCCGCGATCTGTTTTGAGTTTCCCAGCCCTTCTCCAAACGCTAGACTCGTCGTATTGCGGGCAGCAAGAGCCGCACAAATGGAAGCGGAGAGAAAGATCGTCAAGGCGAGCGTTGCAGCCTTAATGCTGAGTTTTTTTGAGCGATTGAACATACACGGTTCTCATTGTCTGACAGGCGGGTCCAATTATGGCAGATCTTGCGCAAGCCCGCCCTTACAGGGAGGGACCGAAGGGTATATCGTTTCAGACAGCTTCACCGGGCGATCTTGCCATTTGTCATCAGATACTTGTCTACCAGAGGCAACATCCAGAGCGAACGCTTAGCAGATTTCACCATTCGAAGCGCAGCCATAGGATCAAGTAGATGCGTTTTAGGAAGTGGTTGTTTCATTCTGCCAAGCACTTCTCCTATCGGGTGATTCATCCGCCGCTGGAGGACAATCAGATCCGCCAGCAAGTCGGACGCCGGTGTCAGCAGCGGTCCGAAACCGTAGCGCGCCTGCGCCCAACCATAGATGTAGAGCTGGCGATGATGCGGCGAGACAACGCCCCATTGAGTTTTGACTATCGAACCATCAATATCGACAACCCCAGGTTCCAAAAATGGAATAGAGACATTGAAACCGGTCCCGCACACAACCAGATCGATCTCTTCTCGTTTTCCATCGACAAACTCGATAAAGCGACCGTCAAAGCGCTTAACATCCGGGTGAGCTTTGATTTTTCCGTGCTTTAGATAATGCAGCAGTTCAGTATTGATGGTCGGATGATGGTCGAATATCCGGTGGTCCGGTTTCATCAGCCCGTACTTGCGATAGTCGCCGACAGCAATCTTGACCAGCAATTCCAAATGAATTCGCTGAATCCACACGGGCATCCATGTTGTAAGCAATTCGGCAGTGGGTTTTCCGTAGAAAGTTTTCGGGAGAAACCAATAGCCGCGTCGCAGACTAAGATGCGCAGATTGAGCCGTGCGCGCGGATTCGGCGGCAATGTCACAAGCAGAATTCCCCCCGCCAATGACAAGAACACGCTTACCCTTGAGTTGTGTCGGCTCCTTATAATCCTTCGAGTGCATCATCTCGCCTTCGAATGCGCCTTCATATGATGGCCATCGAGTGTCCCAGTGATGCCCGTTGCAGATGATCAAACCATCATAGACTCGACTTTCTCCAGTGCTGAGCAGCAATTCCCAGAGTCCGTTCTCAACCGGCTTAGCATGGAGGACAGTGGTATTGAATTCAATGTGTTCACTCAGTTTGTAGTGCTCAACATATGAGTTCAAATACTCCAGCATTTGCGCCGCACTGGGGAAATCAGGATAGTGCGATGGCATAGGAAAGTCGGGAAATTCCGTAGTCTTGCGCGACGAAATTATGTGAGCTGTGTGATAGACCCCGTGCCTCCAATTACCTCCGACCCCATCCTCGGCTTCAATTTGATCGTAAGCAATTCCTTTCTGCTTCAGCGCCCTGGCCATGCTGATTCCCACAGGTCCGGCGCCGATGACAGCGATCTTCTCTCTAGTCGAAACTGCTTTCATTTGATCCCATTGGCAGGGGTGGGTGGCGCTGCGACCAATATAACTAGACCTTGACGGAATTGAGGGCGGCAACCATTTCTTTCAAATATGCGCTCAACTCTGATTCTATTTTTTCTGGATTTGCCTTAGTGACCAAGTCGACAATTTTAGAGCCCGTTATGACGCCGTCCGCTCCAGCCACCATCATCCGCTCGGCATGAACCGGTGTCGAGATGCCGAATCCGGCCAGCACCGGCAAGTCTGTTGCTTTCTTGATTGAGGCAATCAGCGCAGTAAGGCGACTGTCTCGACTGGCATCGCGTTCGTCGGTTCCTGTCACACCGAGGCGAGAAACAAGATAGATGAAACCGCGCGCATGCTTGACGATTTTCTCCAGACGCTCTTCGCGAGTTAGCGGTGAAACAATAAAAATGGTGCTGATGTTATTACTTGTGGCAATAGAAACAATTTCGTCGGAGCATTCCGCCGGTAAATCGGCAACGAGAACACCGTCCACGCCGCACTCGCCGGCGCGAGCGTAAAATTTCTCGACGCCCATTGCCATGATGTGATTGTAATAAACCAACAGTCCAATCGGGATATCGTCGTTGTATTTTCTAACTCTGGCGACCAGATCCAGCGCCTGATCGACAGTGTATCCGCTCTCTATGACCTGGTGCGCAGCGGCTTGAATGATGGGACCGTCGGCCACCGGGTCGCTGAATGCAATGCCTAACTCGAGCGCAGAGGCGTCGTTGTCGATCATCGTTTTGATTATCTTGAACGACGTCTCCTCATCCGGCCAGCCGAGCACGGTGAAAGGCATGAAGGCGCCCTTGCTCGATTCTTTCAACGCACGAAATCTCGCACGATACCTGTCTCTACTTATCATGCTTCATCACCTCGTGCAGATCTTTGTCGCCACGGCCGGAAAGATTGATGACTATCGTCTTGCCGGCTGCTTCACCTTGAGCCAGTTTCTTACCGATTACAAGCGCGTGCGAGCTCTCCAGCGCCGGTATGATACCTTCCTCTCGACAGAGTTCGTGAAATGCAGCCAACGCCTCTTGGTCTGTGGCGCTTTCGTAGCGGGCTCTGCCGGTGTCTTTCAAAAAAGCATGTTCCGGTCCGACCGAAGGATAATCGAGCCCGGCCGAAATACTGTGCGCTTCTTGAATCTGCCCTTCCGGTGTTTGCAAGACGAGACTCTTCATTCCATGCACACAGCCGTAAGAGCCTAGAGCAAGAACTGCACCATGTTTTCCGGTATCCAACCCTTCTCCTGCCGGTTCGACGCCAACAAGCTTCACTGACGTTTGCTCGATAAACTCGGCAAAGATACCGATGGCATTGGAACCACCGCCAACGCAGGCGACCACGTAATCGGGTAGCCGACCCGTTTTCTCCCGAATCTGGGCGCTGGCTTCTTCCCCGATAATCTTTTGGAAGTGCTTCACCATGCTGGGAAACGGATGGGGACCGGCGACTGTGCCCAACAGATAGTGGGTATTCTCGAGATTGGCTATCCAGTCGCGAAGCGCTTCGTTGATTGCGTCTTTCAACGTGCGACTGCCGGTTTTGACCGGATGCACAGTGGTGCCCAGCAATTGCATGCGAAAGACATTCGGCTTCTGTCTTTCCATGTCTACTTCGCCCATATACACCTCAGTCTTCAATCCGAGCAGCGCTCCGGCCATTGCACAAGCGACACCGTGCTGTCCGGCGCCGGTCTCAGCGATGACGCGCTCCTTTCCCATCATTTTGCAGAGCAATGCCTGCCCAAGAGCATTATTAGTTTTGTGCGCACCACCATGCAGGAGGTCTTCTCGTTTCAAAAATACTTGTGCGCCCCACTTCCGGGACAGATTTTCGGCATGATAAAGAGGCGTCGGACGCCCGGCAAAATCGGTCAAAAGCGACGACAAGCGAGACTTGAATTCATCGCCCGGCACGATTGCGGCAAATGCCTCTTCCAGTTCTTCCAGAGCGGGCATGAGTGTTTCCGGCACGTATACGCCGCCGTACTTGCCGAACTTTCCTAATGTGCGCATGCCGATACTCCTCCAGAGTCACGCTTAACTGCATTGCAGAAGTCATTCATTTTACTGATGTCCTTTTTTCCCGGCGAGGACTCGACCGAAGACGCCACATCAACAGCAAATGGCTGCAGCGCCTCTACCACTTCGCCAACATTCTCAGCACTCAATCCTCCCGCGAAAAAATACGGCAATGAAAGCGGCTGGGCGCCAAGAATTTCCTCAACAGCGCGCCTGTACCAATCAGGGTCCGACAATAACTTGGGACGATCGAAGAGTAAGAAGTGCGCGTCGTCCGTCCACTCTTGCGCTATGGACACAAGGGCGGGAATCGAGGGAATACTTGCGGCAGCTCCTGCTTCCAACTCCAAAACCTTAATCACTTTAGCTGGAAGGCGACGCGCATACTCTACAGTCTCTTTGCCGTGACACTGCACATAATCCAGCTTCAGACTAATCGCCAGTTCAGAAACATATTCAATATCTTGGTCTTTGAAAACACCAACTATCTGTGCACGTCCTGATACACCAGCGATGATTTCCTTGGCCATATCCGATTCGACTCGACGCGGCGAACTCTGAGCGAAAATCAGGCCCAGATAGTCAGCACCTGCTTCAAGAGCGGCAAGCGCATCGTCCAGATTGGTAATGCCGCAGATTTTGATCTTGCAACTCATTGTTTACTAGCCTTCTCTGCAGACTTTCCCAGCTCACTGTTAACGCCAAGCGCACTTGCAAGTTCTTTCAACTTTCCATCGACGTCATCTGACTTCATCAAACTGGACCCGATCAAGAAATTGTTCGAAACAAGCGAAAGGCGTTTGATATCAGCGGCACTTTCAATTCCACTGGCGACAACTTTCACGATTGAATCCGGTATCAGAGGCATCAACCTTTCAGAGGTGGAAAGGTCGATTTCCAGGCTATCGAGATTGCGGTTGTTAACTAGAATCAGCTGCGGCTTGATCCTCAGTGCACGCTGCACTTCTTCCTCGTTCTGCACTTCAACGACAGCAGTCATGCAGAGTTCAATACATATCGAAAAAAGCTCAGACAGCTCTTCATCGTTGAGGGACTTTACGATCAACAATACGGCATCAGCCTCTGCGGCGCGGGCTTCGAAAACCTAATAACGACTGATGATGAAGTCCTTGCACAGTATCGG